>NZ_CP030929.1:643791-965687 GCF_003325955.1 Aurantimicrobium sp. MWH-Uga1
GTTTCACTAGAAAACATCGCTGAGCTCTACGAAGTTCGAGAAGCGCTTGAGGAACAGGCAGCTCGTCTAGCAGCCCAAAGACGTGACCCCCAAGTCTTTATCAAGATTGCCCAAGAATTTGCCCGCGCTTCTGAACTGATTGAGTCGGGAGCTGAAGGTGTTCGCCACTACTACGAGCTCAACGAAAAATTTGATGAAGCTGTGGACGAGGCCGTCCAGAATGCATATTTAGTTTCAGCTTTGCAAAATGCACGAGTTCATCTTTCTCGAATTCGCCGAATGGCAAAAGATAATCCTGCGCGTCTACATGAAAGTGTTTCAGAAACAATCTTGATTATCCAAGCCATCATCGACGGCGACGCAGCTTTAGCAGCTCACGCTACTCACGTTCACCTGCACAAGTCTTTGACTAACATCCGCGCCTCTGTCAAGGGGCATCTCACTACCGTTGATGCGGCATAACCACATCAACATTCCGAAGGGAAGCTCATGAAGCTGCACAAAGTCCGCGTATATAAGAGTGAAGAAACTCTTGAACGTAAAGACCAACTTGCCTGGAAAATCGCGGAGGTAGCTTCAGATCCTGTAGAAGTTACTGCAGAGGTGACAGACATGGTCATCAACCGCATTATCGATAACGCCTCTGTAGCAGTCGCTTCTCTTACTCGTAAGCCTGTAGTTTCTGCACGTTCACAAGCACTCGCACATCCTGTTTCCACTGGGGGTAATGGCGCCAACCTGTTTGGAGAACCACAGGATGTGCGTGTATCTCCTGAGTGGGCTGCCTGGGCAAACGGCGTCGCAGTTCGCGAACTCGATTACCACGACACCTTCCTCGCAGCTGAATACTCCCACCCTGGCGACAACATTCCACCCATCCTTGCTGTTGCCCAGCACGTTGGTGTTTCTGGCGCGGATTTAATTCGCGGAATTGCTACCGGTTATGAAATTCAGGTTGACCTAGTAAATGCCATTTGCCTGCACAAGCACAAGATTGATCACGTAGCTCACCTCGGCCCCTCTGCTGCTGCCGGTATCGGAACAATGCTTAAGCTACCTACCGAAACCATCTACCAGGCCATCGGTCAAGCACTTCACACAACCACGGCGACGCGTCAGTCACGTAAGGGAGAAATTTCCTCGTGGAAGGCGCACGCTCCCGCATTCGCCGGGAAGATGGCTGTTGAAGCAGTTGACCGTGCCATGCGTGGAGAGACCAGCCCCACACCAATCTATGAAGGTGAAGATGGAGTCATTGCTTGGATGCTCGATGGCCCGACTGCAGCATATGAGGTGCCCCTTCCAGAAAAGGGTGAAGCAAAGCTCGGAATTCTTGACACATACACCAAGGAACACTCGGCGGAATATCAGGCACAGGCCCTGATTGACCTTGCTCGCAAGCTCCACAACGAGCACCCCGAGGCAACAAACCCCGAGAATGTGAAGTCTGTGGTCATTCACACCTCCCACCACACGCACTATGTGATCGGCTCGGGAGCGAACGACCCCCAGAAGTATGACCCCACGGCTAGCCGTGAGACTCTGGATCACTCGATTCCTTACATCTTTACGGTTGCACTGCAGGATGGTGCCTGGCACCACGTTGACAGCTATGCTCCTGCTCGGGCCTCTCGCGCAGACACCGTCGCACTGTGGAACAAGACCACCACACTCGAAGATGCCGAGTGGACGCGTCGCTACCACTCTGAAGACCCTGCGGTGAAGGCATTCGGTGGTCGCGTTGAGATCACGCTCAACGATGGAACGGTCATCGTGGATGAACTCGCTGTGGCAGATGCTCACCCCCTCGGTGCACGTCCTTTCGCTCGTGAGCAGTACATCAACAAGTTCCGCATCCTCGCTGACGGTGTTATCGAAGATTCAGAAGTTGAGCGCTTCCTTGCTCTCGTTCAGCGCCTGCCAGAACTTACTGCAGAAGAAATCGGCGGCCTGACCGTTACTGCCAAGGCTGGCGTTCTGGCTTCTGTGCCATTGCCCAAGGGTCTGTTCTAATGCTGTATGCCAAGACAACTCCAGCTCAGAAGCGTCGTCATTTACGCGAGCGTTTAGCGTCGGGGGAACTCCTGCAGTTCCCCGGTGCGTTCAACCCGCTCTCGGCCAAGCTCATTCAGAGCAAGGGCTTTGATGGTGTCTATATCTCTGGAGCTGTCTTGGCAGCAGACCTTGGTCTGCCTGACATCGGTCTGACCACCTTGACTGAGGTCGCAGGCCGCGGTCAGCAGATCGCCCGCATGACAGATCTGCCTGCACTGATTGATGCAGACACTGGTTTTGGTGAACCCCTCAACCTTGCCCGTACTGTGCAAACACTCGAAGATGCGGGTGTTGCTGGACTTCACATTGAAGATCAGGTCAACCCCAAACGCTGTGGGCACCTGGACGGCAAAGCAGTCGTGGATAACGACACTGCCATCAAGCGCATCAAGTCTGCAGTAGATGCTCGTCGTGATGAGAACCTTCTCATCATGGCGCGCACAGATATTCGAGCAGCTGAAGGACTTGACGCGGCAATAGACCGGGCCAAGATGCTCATTGACGCTGGCGCTGATGCCATCTTCCCTGAGGCGATGAAAGACCTTGGCGAATTTGAAGCTATGCGTGCAGCTATTGACGTGCCGATGCTTGCCAACATGACAGAGTTTGGTAAGAGTGAGCTCTTTACCAAGCAGCAGTTGGCAGATATTGGCATCAACATTGTGATTTACCCAGTCTCTCTCTTGCGTCTGGCTATGGGTTCTGCTGTTCGAGGACTTGATTCACTCAACGAAACTGGATCCTTCCAGGCATCTGTGCCTGAGATGCAGACCCGTGCAGATCTTTACGAAACTCTCGACTACGAGGAATACAACCACTTTGATTCAGGCATCTTCAACTTTGACCTGAGCACACACACCAAGCACTAACTCGAACGACACGTTCGTCTCTACCTGTGAGGACAAGCTATGACGGAACAACCACAGATATTTAAGGGCTTAGCTGGCGTTGTGGTCGATGCCACTGCAATATCTAAAGTCAACCCTGAAACAAACTCACTGCTGTACCGGGGATACCCAGTGCAAGAACTGGCTGCCAGCAAGAGCTTCGAAGAGGTCGCCTGGCTGCTGTGGCACGGTGAGCTCCCTACCGCAGCTGAGTTGGCAGGCTTCCAGAAGTCTGAGCGGGCACAGCGCGAACTGGATGCCAACGTCAAGCGCGTCATTGACGAACTCCCCTTGAGCGCACACCCCATGGATGTTGTCCGCACAGCCGTTAGTGTCATTGGTGCCTCAGATCCCAACACTGACGACTCTTCTCCAGAAGGTAACTTGGCAAAAAGCATCACCCTCTTTGCCAAGCTTCCCGCGATCGTTTCGTATGACCAGCGTCGCCGCCGTGGAGAGGGTGTCATTGAACCTCGCGAGGACCTGGACTACTCGGCGAACTTCCTCTGGATGAGCTTTGGCGAAATTCCTGATGATGTGGTCGTAGATGCTTTCCGCGTCTCCTTGATTTTGTATGCGGAGCACTCCTTCAACGCCTCCACATTCACCGCCCGGGTGATTACTTCGACCTTGTCGGACCTATACTCGGCAGTGACTGGTGCTATTGGTGCACTTAAGGGACCCCTTCACGGTGGTGCAAATGAAGCTGTTTTGCACATCTTCAATGAAATTGGTTTCGGTCCTGACGCAGCTGCTCGTTCAGAGGCGTGGCTGGAACAAGCATTGTCTGAAAAGCGCAAAATCATGGGCTTTGGTCACCGTGTCTACAAACAAGGTGATTCTCGCGTTCCCACCATGCGCAAATCAATGGTTGAACTTATTGAGTACTACAACCGTCCAGACGTGTTGGACCTTTATGAAGGTCTTGAAGCAGCAATGACCGATCGCAAGGGTATTCTCCCCAACCTGGATTACCCATCCGGTCCTGCCTATCACTTAATGGGCTTTGACACCCTGACCTTCACCCCGATTTTCGTGGCAGCACGAATCACCGGTTGGACGGCTCACATCATGGAGCAGCTCCAAGCAAACGCACTCATTCGCCCGTTGTCGGCCTACAACGGTGTGGATGAGCGTCACCTCTGAACACATAGGGGATATGAGCAAAGCCTTGCGGGATCGTCTCTCCCGCAAGGCTTTGTTCTTGGTTTCCTTCCGATAACCTTGAATCATGAGCACCTCAGAAAACATCACTCAGTCAGACGGCGAACTCGTCTCTGCGCTGTCCGTCGTTGAGGACCAACCGCTCGAAAACCGTGCAGAAGGCTATGCAAAGCTCTACGACGACCTCCGAGCACAGCTCGAAGGTGGCGACATTCCTTCTCGTGACTAGTCAACGCCTCGATGCCGCCCTCGCAGCCAGATCTCTGGCTCGTTCACGCAGTCATGCCGCCACGCTGATCGCAGATGGCTTTGTTCGAGTTGGAGGCAAGGTGGTCAACAAACCTGCCTTCAAAGTTGAGGACAGTGACGACATCAGCGTGGATGGAGCAGATCACTACGTTTCTCGTGCTGCACATAAGTTGATAGCCGGTCTTGACGGCTTTGGTATCGATGTCTCTGGCCGCGCTTCCTTTGATGTGGGAGCAAGTACAGGCGGTTTTACTCAAGTGTTGCTCGAGCGCGGTGCGCAATCGGTTGTTGCTCTAGACGTCGGTCACAGTCAGCTCTCTCCCCGAATTCGCTCTGATGAGCGTGTCTTAGTTGTTGAGGGTGTGAACGCTAAAGGCCTTGATCGAGACAAGCTCTCTGCCTTGGTCAAGCAGGATTTTGTGGCAGATGTCGTTGTTGCGGATGTGTCCTTTATTTCTCTCACTCACATCATGTCGGCGCTGAAAGCCTGCGCAACCGAGACCGCTGACTTTGTTTTGCTCGTCAAACCACAGTTTGAGGTTGGTCGAACCGGAGTCAAAGAAGGCATCGTAACCAACCCCGCCCTGCGCGAAGACGCAGTTATGACGGTGTTGTGGTCTGCCTTTGATCACGGCCTGGGAGTGTGTGGGATCCTGTCCTCCCCAATCCTGGGCGGGGCTGGTAATCAAGAGTTTGTCCTCTGGCTCCGTGCGGACAGCGGGTCTAATCCATCAGAATGGACTCAACAGGTTCACAAACTGGCAGGAGCATAGGCATGAGCGCACTAGAACGCTATATCCTCGTGGTCTCCCATGCCACCCAGCAGGCCACCTTGGAAGCCGCAGTGGAGGTCTGCCAACAGATACAGGCGCAGGGGGCTGTTCCTGTTATTCGCGAACTAGAACTTTCTGCTGTTCTAGAACTTGCTCCCGAGCTCACCTCACTCCAAGTCCTAGAAAAACAAGTTCCTGTCTCTGACATTGAGTGCGCCATAGTTGTTGGGGGAGATGGGACCATCCTCCGAGCAGCTGAGTTATTGCGGGGAACAAGTGTTCCCATGTTGGGTGTGAACACGGGACACGTGGGATTCCTTGCCGAAACTGAACGAGACTCCATCACCGATACTGTTTCTCGCGTTTTAGCACAAGATTTTGTCGTGGAAGAGCGCTCAACGCTCTCCGTTCGCGTCAAAGTAGGAAACGAAGTAGTTTTTGAAACCTGGGCACTCAACGAGGCCACTGTTGAGAAGGCAAGCAGGGAACGCATGCTCGAGGTGGTTATTGAGGTGGATCGTCGACCTCTGTCTTCCTTTGGCTGTGATGGGGTCGTGATGAGCACCCCGACAGGATCAACTGCCTACTCCTTCTCAGCAGGTGGACCTATTGTGTGGCCTAGCGTTGATGCCATGATTTTGGTTCCGCTTTCAGCCCATGCCCTGTTTGCTCGTCCCCTTGTTGTTGGCCCAGAATCTGTCCTCGCTGTTGAAATTCTTGAACGCCGCAGTGGTCATGGTGTGCTGTGGTGTGATGGCCGCAGAACACGCAACCTCCCACCCGGAGCGCGCGTTGTCGTCAAAAAGTCACCCGTGCCTGTGCTGCTTGCCCGAATGCACGACGAAACCTTCACCGATCGCCTCGTCGAGAAGTTTGATTTACCCGTCACCGGCTGGCGAGGTCCTGGCGCGTGATAGAAGAGATTCGAATCAGAGATCTTGGCGTTATCTCTGAAGCAGTACTTCCGCTAGGCCCTGGATTCACTGCCATCACGGGTGAAACCGGTGCTGGAAAGACTATGGTTGTCACAGCTCTGGGGCTTTTGCGGGGAGAACGATCGGATTCCACAGCTGTGCGTTCTGGCTCCGATGCAGCTTGGGTTGAAGGGCGCTGGATTATTCAGCCCTCAGGGGCCATTTCTGACACGGTGAGGGATGCCGGCGGCCTCATCGAAGGTGATGAGCTCCTGTTGGGCAGATCAGTTTCAGTAGAGGGCCGATCACGTGCAGTAGTGGGCGGGCGAAGCACTCCGGTTGCCGTATTGGGTGAACTTGGTGAGCTTCTTGTTGCCGTTCACGGTCAATCTGACCAGGTGCGATTGCGCTCCACATCAGCTCAACGTGAGGCATTAGATCGTTTTGCTGGACCACATTTTGCTGAAGTCCTGGGTGAGCACGCTCATGCTTTCCGCCGCTGGAAAGCCAACTCCGCCGAGCTCGCTGAGCTCACAGCAGCACGTGATGCCCGGCAAAAAGAGGCAGAAGAATTACGTCTGTCCATCTCTGAGATTGAAGCTGTTGCACCACAACCTGGTGAAGATGAAGAGCTCACAGCACTTGCACAGCGCCTCATGCACACCGAAGACCTGCGTTTGGCCACAGCCCAGGCTCGGGAAGCGCTGTCCTCTGATGCGTCGGATGAGTTTGATGCACTTGCCCGAGTTGATCTTGCCAAGAGGGCACTTGAAAAGGTTGCAGATGTGGATTCAACATTGGCATCCCTCCTGGAAAACCTCACTCAGTTGTCCTTCCAGGTCCACGATGTTGCCGGGGCACTCTCCTCGCATTTGGCGAACCTTGAGGGGGAAAGCGAACAGAATATCGACTCTATTCAGGAACGTCGCGCAGAACTGAACACCCTGATGCGCAAATACGGCCCCACCCTCGATGACGTTCTCGCGCTGGTGAATTCAGGTAGTGCTCGTTTATTTGAACTCGATAACGACAGTGAGCGCATTTCTGAGCTATCTGAAGAGGTTAACGCAGATCACGAACTTGTTATTCGAGGCGCAGAAGCATTGCATACTCTCCGAGAAGAAGCGGCACTGAGAATCTCTGCTCTGGTCACAGAAGAACTTGCTGCACTGGCAATGCCGGATGCGCAATTGCTGGTGAAGGTAACCAAGGGGGAAGAACTAGCTGTGCACGGTCTCGACACAGTTGAGCTACTTCTTCGACCCCACCCAGGCTCTGAGCCTCGACCAATATCCAAGAGCGCTTCTGGCGGTGAGCTCTCACGAATCATGCTGGCGCTCGAAGTTGTGATTGCTGGTCAAGACTCTGTTCCCACCTATGTTTTCGACGAAGTCGATTCTGGTGTTGGTGGGGCATCTGCGATTGAGATTGGTCGTCGCCTTGCCCGCTTGGCAGAAAAGTCACAAGTTATCGTGGTGACTCACCTGGCTCAAGTTGCCGCTTTTGCGACCAACCATTTGCGTGTAGTTAAGGACACTTCCGGAGAAGTGACGGCAAGTAGTGTGCACAAGCTCACCGGATCCGAACGCGAAGCAGAGATGGCCCGATTACTTTCGGGACTACCTGATTCAGAAAATGCTTTGGCTCACGCCCGCGAGTTGATTGAGCTGGCCACCTCCCGCTGATAGGCTCTAATTCCGTGGTGAATACTTCGGGATCTAACGTAACCAAGCACATTTTTGTCACCGGGGGCGTTGTCTCGTCACTCGGAAAAGGCCTGACGGCAGCTAGCCTCGGCAATCTTCTCACCGCTCGCGGACTGCGAGTGGTCATGCAAAAGCTTGACCCCTATCTCAACGTTGACCCTGGAACGATGAACCCATTCCAGCATGGTGAAGTCTTTGTCACGGACGACGGAGCTGAAACCGACCTCGACATCGGTCACTACGAGCGCTTCCTCGACATCAACTTGTCTCAGGCAGCTAATGTCACCACCGGCCAGATTTACTCTCAGGTCATCGCTAAGGAACGTCGCGGTGAGTACTTGGGTGACACTGTTCAGGTCATTCCTCACATCACTGATGAAATTAAGCGCCGTATGCGCCTGCAGGCAGAAGACATTCCTCAGCCGGATGTCATTATCACCGAAATCGGCGGAACGGTCGGCGACATCGAATCTCAGCCATTCATTGAGTCTGCACGTCAGGTTCGCCACGAACTTGGTCGCAAGAACGTGTTCTTTGTTCACGTCTCTCTCGTTCCCTTCATGGGCGCTTCAGGTGAGCAGAAGACCAAGCCAACTCAGCACTCTGTTGCTGCCCTCCGTTCTATTGGTATTCAGCCAGATGCTCTCGTTTTGCGCTCAGATCGCCCCGTCACCGAAAGCAACAAGCGCAAGATTGCTCTCATGTGTGACGTTGACGAGGACGCGGTTGTTAATGCCATAGACGTTCCTTCGATCTATGACATTCCCACCATGCTCAACAGCCAAGGCCTTGATGCCTACATCGTGGAGCAACTGGGATTGGACTGCGGCGAGGTCGACTGGTCTCACTGGACTCCACTGCTGGAAGCAGTGCATGATCCTGCACACGAGGTTACGATCGGTCTGGTCGGAAAGTACATAGACCTGCCAGATGCGTATCTCTCAGTTTCTGAAGCATTGCGTGCCGGGGGGTTTGCCCACCGCACCAAAGTGAAACTGCGCTGGATTCCCTCCGATGATTGTGAAACTCCCGAGGGTGCTGCAGAGAACCTGTCCGACCTTGATGGCATTTGTGTTCCCGGTGGTTTCGGTATTCGTGGAATTGAAGGCAAGCTCGGTGCGCTGAAGTTCGCTCGCGAAAATGGCATCCCGACTTTGGGTCTGTGCTTAGGTCTGCAGTGCATGGTGATCGAATATGCCCGCAACATGGCAGGTTTGACCGACGCATCCTCTTCAGAGTTTGACCCTGATACCAAGACTCCTGTGATTGCCACCATGGCTGAGCAGGTGGACATCATCAACGATGGTGACCTCGGTGGAACCATGCGTTTGGGCCTCTACAAAGCAGCTCTTGCAAAGGATTCTTTGGCAGCACAGGTATACGGTTCTGAGCTCATTGAAGAGCGTCACCGTCACCGTTATGAAGTGAACAACACCTACCGCCAGCAGATTGCTGACGCAGGCCTGTCCTTCTCAGGAACCTCACCTGATGGTCAACTAGTCGAGTTCGTGGAATTGCCCACCAGTGTTCACCCGTATTACATCGCAACCCAGGCTCACCCTGAACTGCGTTCACGCCCGAACAACGCTCACCCCCTGTTCTCTGGGCTCGTTGAGGCCTCACTCGAGCGTCAGAAGGCTACTCGCCTGTTCGATATCGAACAGGTCTAATCCTTCTCATGTCCAATTCATCGCAGGAAGTTTTTCGCGATCTTCCTGTTGACGTATCGATTACAGGTCGGGACACGGTCTTTACCGGCCGTGTGTGGAATGTAGAACACGAACGTTTTCTCTACAACGATCACGTCATCGCCAGAGACTATATCGACCACACCGGCGCTGTAGCGGTTTTGGCCCTGGACGACAACGACCGTTTGCTGGCTATCCAGCAGTACCGTCACCCCATTCGCATGCGCGAATGGGAGATTCCGGCAGGACTGCTGGATATTCCCGGAGAAAGTGCACTTCTCGCAGCACAACGAGAGCTTGCCGAAGAAGTGGATCTGCAAGCAGATTCGTGGACTGTGCTGACTGACTACTGGACGTCACCCGGCGGATCCAACGAATTTGTTCGGATCTTTCTAGCTCGAGACCTTCACAACACTCCTGTTCCTTTTGAGCGCAGTGAAGAAGAAGCAGATATGGAATTGCTTTGGGTAAGTCTGGATGATGCCCACGATGCGGTCTTGGAAGGCCGGGTCTCTAACTCCATCTTCCAAATCGCCATCTTGCAAGCACATGCCTCCAGGGCGAGAGGCTGGGACACCTTGCAACCGGGGGATGCCCCCTTCGTGATGCGGGAGCGCCGTGACCGACTCGGCAGTGGCGCACCCTGGCAGGGGTAACAGTGAACCTGCAGCAAGCCAGAGATATCTATCTGCGCTATGTCCAGATAGAACGCGGGCTTTCCGTCAACACCGTTGCGGCCTACACCCGAGATATTGATGCATACCTGCTGTGGCTCTGTGAACGCGATATCACCGAAGCGCAACAGATCACGTTGCAACTGGTCAGTGATTATGTTCAATGGCTCGCAACGAGGACAGAACGCCCGTTGACGGCTTCGAGCCAGTCAAGAACTCTCAGCTCGATCAAAGGCTTCCACAAGTTCTTGGTCGAAGAAGGACTCCTCGAACACAACGTCACGGCAGATCTCAATCCGCCCAAGCTTCCCAAGCGCTTGCCCAAAGCAATCAGCGTTGAACAAATGTCAGCACTGTTGGCCGCTACAGATGGTGAGGACGAGATTCGCGTTCGCGATAAAGCACTCCTGGAGCTTCTTTATGCCACCGGGGCACGCATTTCTGAAGCAGTCAACCTCAATGTTGACGATGTCACTATGAACGAGGGCATGATTCGTCTCCGCGGTAAGGGGGGCAAACAGCGGATTGTTCCCGTTGGTTCCTATGCGCAAGCGGCATTAGATGCCTATTTAGTGCGAGTTCGACCCGTATTCTCGGCCAGGGGAAAGTCCACTCCGGCGCTGTTTCTGGGTCCTCGGGGTGCTCGTGTGAGCCGGCAGATGGCCTGGCTCATCATTCGTGAAGCAGGTGAGCGTGCTCAGCTAGACATCGAACTCTCACCACACACCTTTAGGCACTCTTTTGCAACACATCTGCTGTCAGGCGGAGCAGATGTGCGCGTAGTCCAAGAGCTACTTGGACATGCTTCTGTCTCCACAACACAGATTTATACTCTGGTGACCGCAGATACGCTACGTGAGACATACATCACGGCGCACCCACGGGCACGCTCAACAGGCTCATCTTCGGCCTAATATCTCGTTAGACTAAACAGCACGAGACAACGTGAGAAAACTCACTCTGTTTCGTGATTTTTGCTCAATCTCACAGTGGGGACACTCGAGTGGTTACGTACAAGAACGGCGTGAAGGTCGGCCCAACTGGACGTCCGTTGAAAGACTTCCCCGTTCCGGCGCCACTCACATCTCACGGTCCTGCTCGCATCATTTCGATGTCAAACCAAAAAGGTGGGGTTGGCAAGACCACCACGAGCATCAATTTAGCTGCTGCACTCGCCGAGTACGGCCGTAAAGTCCTGGCAGTTGATTTTGACCCTCAGGGTGCACTATCTGCTGGTTTGGCCATACAAACCCACGATGTGCCCACTATTTATGACCTCATGCGTGGATCTATTAAAGACACGAAGTCGGCAATTCAACACTCGAAGGTTCCTAATCTCGATGTTATTCCTGCCAACATTGATCTTTCTGCTGCAGAAGTCCATCTCATCAACGAGGTTGCCCGCGAGCAGATTCTTGCCGGTGTGCTTCGTCAAGTGAAGAACGACTACGACGTGATCTTCATTGACTGCCAGCCTTCATTGGGTCTTCTCACAGTCAATGCACTCACTGCGGCACACGGTGTGATTATTCCTTTGGCTACCGAGTTCTTCGCCTTGCGAGGGGTTGCGTTGCTGATTGAGACCATTGACAAAGTTAAAGAGCGGCTCAACCCCGCTATTGAGCTCGATGCCATCATTCCGACCATGTATGACCCTCGCACCTTGCACTCGCAAGAGGTCATGGAGCGCGTGGTGGAGACCTTCGGTGACAAAGTCACTGACACCGTTATTGGTCGTACCGTGAAGTTCCCTGATGCATCCGTTGCGGGGGTTCCCATTACTGAGTTTGCGCCTGAGCATGCCTCAGCTAAGGCCTACCGTCAACTTGCTCGTGAATTGATCGAACGCGGTGTCGTCGCTTAGCGAGCCCACCACTGACGCTGTTGACACTCATGTTGAGGGTGCCGACGGCGGTTTCCGTGTTGCTGTAGGGGAGTTTGAAGGTCCATTTGACCTGTTATTGAACCTCATCTCTAAGCACGAACTTGATATCACTGAGATTTCTCTCAGTGTCGTCACAGATGAGTTCATCCAGTACCTCAACACCCTTGATTTGGAAAAAGAACTCGACGCCGCAACAGAATTCCTCGTTATCGCTGCGACACTACTTGATCTCAAAGTTGCTGGTTTGCTCCCACAGGGCGAGGTTGTTGATGCTGAAGATGCGGCACTGTTTGAAGCTCGTGATCTGCTGTTTGCGCGACTGCTGCAATACCGTGCTTTCAAAGATGTGGCTCAGTGGTTTTCAGAACGGTTGGACACTGAGTCAACACGTCATGTGCGCACAGTTCGCCTTGAAGATCGATTCCGTAAGCAGGTTCCTGAACTTATTTGGAACACCAGTAAGGAGGATTTTGCGGCGTTGGCCATGTTGGCCATGGCGCCGCGGGAGATTCCCGTGGTTGGTCTTGACCACCTCCACGCACCATTAGTGAGTATCCGTGAACAGGCTGCCACCGTCGTGACCAAACTGCGCTCAGGCAAACCCATGACGTTCCGTGAGTTAGTCGCAGATGCAGTCGTTGCTGGTGTGATCGTAGCCAGGTTTCTTGCCGTGCTCGAGCTCTACCGCCACGCAGCTATTTCTTTTGCCCAGGATGAGCCCCTGGGTGATCTCACCATTGAATGGACCGCCACCAACTGGTCCGATGACAACCTCGCCAATTTGGGGGCAGATTATGACCGATAACGCAGAAACTGCCGCCGAGGTCACCGTAGATGACGTAGTGGATGCAACTGTGGCAGAACATGCCCCTGTTGATGTTGAGCGCGCTATAGAAGCCATCTTGATGGTTGCCGACGAGCCCCAATCAGTCGTCGCCATTGCCTCTGCTATGAGTGTGCCCGTTAAAGCAGTGAAGCAAGCCATTGAGAACTTGGTGAACGATTACAACGGCACCAATGGCACTATTGAACGCGGTTTTGAATTGCGCGAAGTTGGCGGAGGATGGCGCATCTACGTTCGCGAAACCTACGACCACGTTGTAGCGGACTTTGTTCTCACCCAAAACCCCACCAAGCTCTCCCAAGCAGCCTTGGAAACACTGGCAGTAATTGCTTACAAGCAACCCATCAGCCGTGGACAGATCGCTCAGATTCGTGCTGTAAACGTAGATTCTGTCGTTCGCACACTGCTGAGTCGAGGCCTCATCAGTGAGGTTTCCAGTGACGCAGAGACTGGCGCCATCCTTTATGGCACCAGTGACCTATTGCTGCAACAGTTGGGAATCAACTCTTTAGATGAACTCCCGCTCATTTCTCCACTGCTGCCAGATGGCCAGGAAGGCTTCGATGTCGACGCTTCGTAGTGGTGATCCTTTGCCCGAGGGGTTCAAAAATGCTGACCGTCCACCTATTGAAGACTGGAATGCTGAAGCAACACCACAAGGGGTGAGAATTCAGAAGGTCATGGCTGCAGCAGGCGTAGCTTCTCGCCGGGTTGCCGAGAACATGATTGCCCAAGGCCGCGTAGCGGTCAACGGCAAGCTCGTAACTGAACCCGGATTACGAGTTGACCCTGAAGTTGATGAAGTGACCGTGGACGGTATTCCTGTCCAAGTAGACACCTCCAAGCGTTACCTCATCTTGAACAAACCCGTCGGTGTCGTCAGCTCTATGGCAGATGACAGGGGAAGACCAGACCTGTCAGATTTCACCAAGCACTACGAAGAACGACTCTTTTATGTCGGGCGCTTAGATCAAGACACCAGCGGTCTACTCATCCTCACCAATGACGGAGATCTCGCACATGTGCTGGCACACCCCTCCTTCGGAGTGCACAAGACCTATATCGCCAAAGTTAGAGGGAAAGTCACGGCACAAACACTTTCCAAGCTCACAACAGGTTTCGAACTTAGCGATGGATTCATCCAAGCCGATAAGGCACGATTACTCTCTGTTTCGAATAACGCCGACACCTCACTGGTTGAAATCACCCTTCACTCAGGTCGTAATCGAATAGTTCGGCGCATGCTCAAAGAGGTAGGCCACCCCGTACTCGAGTTGGTTCGCCGTGCATTTGGCCCTCTTCATCTGGGCACGCTGCCGGTAGGACAAATGAGAGACCTCACTAAAGTTGAATTAGGGGCAGTACTTGCGCTTTCACGCTCCAACACGGAAGAACTGCCCGAGTACACCGAAATCGACAACGACGATTTGAGCGAAGGAGAAGACAACTAATGTCGGATACCAACGCTGTACGTCTCAATGCCCAAGTCCGTATCGTCGGAACAGGCCTACTTGGAGCCAGTATCGGTCTTGCGCTGCGCTCGCAAGGCATTGATGTCGCGCTCGCCGACGCCTCACCCAGTTCAGTGCACCTCGCCACAGACTTAGGAGCTGGGCGCCCAGCGCACGCAGAAGACCAGCCGAAAATAATCGTGGTGTGCGTTCCCCCGGATGTCACTGCCGATGTCATTGAGGCAGAACTCAAGGCCTTCCCTGACGCGGTAGTCACTGATGTGGCCAGTGTGAAGCTGGCTCCACTACACCAGCTTCAGGCCAGGGGAGTGGACATCACCCACTACGTAGGTGGACACCCGCTTGCCGGCCGAGAACGCGGCGGAGCCATATCTGCCCGTGGTGATCTCTTCTTAGGGCGCCCTTGGGTGGTCTGCCGTGATGAGGACACTCCTGCGTGGGCTCTCTCCCTTGTTGAAGACTTAGTTTTAGACCTAGGTGCTGTGCCCATCGAAATGACCCCAGATGCCCATGACGAAGCTGTGGGCTTGGTTTCCCATGTTCCTCAGATTGTCTCGAGTCTGATGGCGAAGCAACTTGAAGGCGCGTCAGACGAAGCAGTTCGTTTGGCCGGGCAGGGCGTGCGTGATGTGACGCGCATCGCGGCCAGCTCACCTGAGCTGTGGATTCAAATCTTAGGAGCAAATAAGGATTCCATAGTCGGTGTGCTAGAAAACCTGCAAAAAGACCTTCAGATCGTAACTAACGCACTCAAAGACATTGATGCACCGGGAGCACGCAAGGTCATTGCCGAAGAAATGGCTGCCGGTAATACCGGAGTCGCACGGCTTCCCGGTAAGCACGGACAAAACCGTCGCTTTACCCAGATTGTGGTTCTTATTGATGACCGCCCTGGTCAGTTGGCACAGTTGCTCACAGAACTGGGAGAGCTCAACATCAACGTGGAAGATCTCCGTCTTGAGCATGCTGAAGGTGCACTGATGGGCATGGTCGAATTTTCTGTTGTTCCCGAGGTGAGGGAGACCCTCATCATGGAATTGACCAAACGTGACTGGAGAGTGGCCTAATGAGCACACCTATCGTTGTTGCTATAGATGGTCCTGCCGGTAGTGGTAAATCCTCTGTTTCGAAAGCAGCGGCGCGCACACTGGGCTTTGCCTATCTCGACACCGGTGCTGCCTATCGTGCTGTGGCATGGCATGTCCTCAACGAAACAGTCGATCCAGCGGATGAAGCTGCTGTAATTGAATCTTTGAACGATTTCGGTTACGTCATCAGCACAAACCCTGATGAATACTTCGTTCGCGTCAATGAAGAAGACATCACAGAAGCTATTCGAGAGCCCCGCATCACAGATGTGGTGAGCAAAGTGGCCAAGATTCCTGTGGTTCGCCAATACCTTGGTGATCTTTTTCGTCACCTCATGGCAATTACCGATAAGCCCGGAATTATTGCCGAAGGTCGGGACATCACCACAGTGGTTGCCCCGGATGCGCCCGTACGAATCCTGTTGACAGCCAGTGAAGAAGCTAGAATGGCTAGGCGCTCTGCGGAACTTCCGCAGCAATCGCAAGATCAAACGGCGTCTGCACTGCGTGCCAGAGATGCAGCCGACTCGCGAGTATCTGACTTCATGACCGCCGCTGATGGCGTTGTGACTGTTGATTCAACCGACTTCTCGTATGAGCAGACGATTGATGCGGTCGTTGAAGTTATTCGCTCGCGTACGGCGTAGGCGCAGGCGAAGGAGAAAACCATGGCTGAGAACCTCACCCCCGGCGACGAGGATGTGTTCGACGAAGAAAACGAACTTGAGCAGCTTACCGAGCGCCTAGATGATCTCGACGAAGAACTTGCCATTGCCCGCGCAGCTTCACTGCGCGCTGGTCTCGACGAGTATGACCTCGACGAGGAGGACTTCGAGCTACTCGATGCAGCAACCGAAGATCCTGACCAGATTACATATCTGCCCGCGCTTCCGGTGCTGGCAGTAGTGGGTCGCCCTAATGTGGGAAAGTCTGCCTTAGTCAACAGAATCATTGGACGCCGTGAAGCAGTTGTTGAAGACACTCCTGGTGTAACACGTGACCGTGTCTCCTACAAAGCCGAGTGGATGGATCGCCAGTTCACACTGGTGGACACCGGCGGTTGGGAACCAGATGCCAAGGGCATCAATGCGTCTGTTGCTGCACAGGCAGAAGTCGCCATTGACCTCTCTGATGCAGTCTTGTTTGTTGTTGACGGAAATGTTGGTGCAACAGCTACTGACGAGCAAGTCGTGAAGCTCCTTCGGAAGACCAAGAAGCCTGTTTACCTGTTGGCCAACAAGGTTGATGACGCACGTCAAGAGCCCAACATTGCCAACCTGTGGTCTCTCGGCTTGGGGGAGCCGCACCCTGTTTCTGCGCTACACGGAAGAGGTGTTGCCGACCTACTCGATCTGGTCATCCCCAAGCTTCCCGAAGTTTCTGCGGTTGCTAAGCAGGAGGTCGGTGGTCCGCGTCGCGTTGCCATTTTAGGCCGTCCCAACGTGGGGAAGTCGTCACTCCTGAACAAAGCAGCTGGCGAAGAGCGTGTGGTCGTCAATGACCTCGCGGGAACCACACGCGATCCAGTTGACGAGCAGGTAGAAATTGCCGGGAAGGTGTGGCGTTTCGTCGACACCGCTGGTATTCGTCGCCGCGTCCACCTTCAACAGGGTGCTGATTTCTATGCAACCTTGCGCACCAGCGCAGCTTTGGAAAAAGCCGAAGTTGCCGTTGTCATGATTGACGTTACTGAGCCCATTTCGGAGCAGGACGTGCGCATCATTGACTTGGTGCTCGAGTCAGGTCGTGCACTGGTTCTCGCTTTCAACAAGTGGGACATGCTCGATGATGACCGTCGCCGCTATCTCGAGCGTGAAATTGAACAGG
Organism: Aurantimicrobium sp. MWH-Uga1; assembly: GCF_003325955.1. NCBI lineage: Bacteria > Bacillati > Actinomycetota > Actinomycetes > Micrococcales > Microbacteriaceae > Aurantimicrobium > Aurantimicrobium sp. MWH-Uga1. The sequence continues at coordinate 661,018 of NZ_CP030929.1, forward strand.
ACCTGGCGCACGTTGCCTGGGCGCCTCGGGTCAACATCTCTGCACGCACCGGTCGCCATATGGAAAAACTTGTTCCCGCATTAGAACGCGCGCTTGAGTCATGGGATACCCGCATTCCTACAGGTAAATTCAACGCCTTCCTGGCAGAGCTCACCGCGGCGCATCCACACCCGCTACGTGGTGGAAAGCAACCACGAATTCTTTTCGGAACGCAGTCCTCGACTCGTCCGCCCACCTTCGTGCTCTTCACCACTGGCTTCTTGGACCCCGGCTATCGCCGCTACATTCAGCGCCGTCTGCGTGAGATTTACGGCTTTGAAGGTTCCCCCATCAACATCAACATGCGTGTGCGCGAAAAGCGGAAACGATAGCCTTCACACATGGGCAAAATACCGCCACACCTCCCACCGCCGCATTTACGCGATCCTGGTGATGCGTGGGCGGTGGGACCAGATGGCACCAAGTATTGGGGCGCATTTGGGGCAGCAGGCCTACTGGTCTTTCATCCGGAAGCAGGAGTCCTCTTACAACACCGTGCGGAATGGTCTCACCACGGGGGTACGTGGGGAATTCCAGGCGGAGCAATACGCCAGGGCGAAGAGGCCGTCGCGGGCGCGTTGCGCGAAGCTGATGAAGAAGCTGGAGTCCCTGCGGATAAAGTTGTCGTCATCTTCACCCACATCAAAGATCTAGGTTTCTGGAGCTACACCACCGTTGTCGTCGAGGCCTCTGAAGTCTTTGAACCGGTGATGGGGGATTCCGAAAGTGAAGCTCTGGCGTGGGTAGGACTTGACCTTGTCGATTCTTTTGACTTACACCCTGGATTTGCCGCATCGTGGCCGACGTTGAGAGAACGCATCGACGCCCATTTGGAAAGCTAAAGTACCTGTATGGCAACATCTCGTGGTTTTGATAGAGTCGTCAACTTCTCTGACGCTGTAGTAGCCATTGCCATCACCATTTTGGTGTTGCCACTAGTGGATGAGGCAAGCAGTATCGGCCACGGAGATGTGAATCAATTCCTCTCCGGAATTGGTGCACAGGTCTACGTCTTTGTCCTTAGTTTTGCAATCATTGCTTACTACTGGTTTTTACATCACACCTTTTTTGAACAGCTTCAGCAAGTTGACCGTCGCATCATGCTGTTGAATACCTTGTGGCTTTTTGGAATTGTGTTTATTCCTTTTCCTACAGCATTGATTGTGGATTCAAACGGGCCAGCGGGCTGGGCGACAACCATCTACATCGGAACGATGCTCTATCTGGCAATAATTCAATTAGCAATGAAAATTTATGTTCACAAACATAAAGAACTCTTGGTTCCAGGGACTGAATACATCCGAGGGTTTATTGGTTCCCAAATCATTGTGGTGCTGTTGATTGTCGTACTCGTCATCGCCACGATCTTTCGTGACATTGGGCTTTGGGCCCTGATGTTGCTGTGGACAACACCACTGTGGGTCAAGCCGGTTCAGAAGTTGCAACGTTCTCAATAGACCGTGCACATCCACCTCACTAGAACCGGTAGGATTATCAAGTTGTCTTCGAGAGAAATCAAAAAGACTGCGGGCTGTGGCGCAGCTTGGTAGCGCACTTGACTGGGGGTCAAGGGGTCGCAGGTTCAAATCCTGTCAGCCCGACCACGCAACAATAGGGTCGCTCAATAGAGCGGCCCTTTTGATGCTTCTTCGGTGTTGACTTTGAATTGTGGTGATTTATTTATTCCTTAATTTGAGTACAAAACATATTTGGAATACTGAGTGAGTTCGAAGTGGACATTGGTTCAAGAGCGGCGAGATATATTGAAATCGATGGGAATTTTCAGTTGTATGTTTTTTTATTGGGTTCTAAATCCATAGCTCAAATCTGGTTTTCAGCTTTCAGTATTAGTCTTGTCTTTATAACTTTTGTTTAAATTTAACGATGAGGAATTTCACGATGAAAAACGGGCGTTTAGCATTATTCGCTTTTTTCATGAGTGTTTTTGTTGTCGTTCCTCTTGCAGCAACTTCTGCCTCAGCAAGTACTGATGTTTCTTTCAACTTTGACACGGCCGGTCAATTGACAAGTGAGTTCAATAGTTATGTTGCTTCTGGTTCTGTTTCCCAGACACTAACTGGCGGAATTTCAAACAGTGGCGCAATCAATGCACCAAGTAGTGCAAATGCTGTGTACACGACAAAGTCCAGTTATAGTATCGGCCCAGTAGGAAGTTCTTATACTTTCACCTCTTTCATCCAAAGTGTAGGAAATAACGGCTATAGCGGCATGGGATTTACCTCTTTGGCGCCAGGGGCTTTATCCGCTTCTGGTGTGCCATATCGCCCCAACGATGCACTTGGTATTTCGGTCCATGGGGGTGGCTTTGTCTTCCATAATGGCGTGACAAATTACAATGGAGCCTGGCAGTCTGGAGGAAGCGGAATAACTTCAGTACGTACCGCCACAATAAGTGACTTACTCAATAGTGGTTCTGTTGATATGTGGTACAAAATTGTTCTAAAGATTGAAAGAGCAACACAATCAACCTTCAATATGCATGTTGAAGTTTGGCCAAGTAGTTCAGCTGGTGTTCTCTATAACGCCCAAGCCTCTGCCATCTTCGAACTCAACGGCGTCACAAATTCCACTTTGATGAACTCACCAGTAATTTACAGTTACATCAACTTCTCTGGTGACCGTGTCCGTTACTTTGACGGTTTCAGCGTTAGTCTTGCGGGTGGAGCTTCAGTTGTAACTGCTGGCAATCCGGTTGTCCTCACATCAAGCACTTCTCAATTAAATAACATTATTTCAGCTTCAGGAAATGTTACTTCCGAGAATGGAAGCACTGTAACTGACCGCGGTTTTGTCTACGGAACTACAGCCTCGCCAACGGTAAACGATGGCAAAATAAGCGTCGGCAACGGCCTGGGAGCTTTTTCAGGAACAACCGGAACTTTACCCGGAGGAACCTACTATGTCAGGGCATTCGCAACCAACTCGAACGGCACTACATACGGTTCAGAAAACACTGTCATTTTGCCAGTTGTTGCTTCAAGCCAAACTGTGACATGGAACCCCTCAAACACAACTGCAACCACTAACTCCAGCTATTTGATTCCCAACACTTCCGCAAGTTCCACTGGCACTGGAACAATTAGTTATTCCGTTGTAAACGCTGGAACGACCGGCTGTTCAATCAATAACCAATTACCACCAGTTATTTCCTTCATAGGTGAAGGTAATTGTGTAGTCAGAGCTAATGCGGCAAGCAATGCTTCTTTCACCGCTGCTTTTCAAGATGTAACTTTTACTATCACTGCTCCTGCCACCCAAACAGTAACTTGGGCACCGAGCAACAATGAAGCTTTAGAAACTGCAGCCACCATCACACCAAACGTTCTAGCTACTTCTTCAGGATCTGGAGCGATTTCGTACAGTATTCACTCTGCTGGGACAACCGGCTGCGCAGTGAACTCCTCTACAGGAGTTCTGACGTTTAGTTCCCAAGGAATATGTGTTGTAAGAGCAACTGCCTCATCAAATACTCAATTTTCCTCAGCAACAAAGGATGTTTCTTTCATAATTGGAAGCACTACAACCTCACTGACACTTGAACTTGATGCGCAAATAGGTAGTTCTGTTGCCAACGCGCCAGTTGAATATTCATCAAGTGGTTTGCAACCGGGAACTAGCTGGGAGTTGGTAATCCGTTCAACACCACAAACTCTTGCATCTGGATTAATTTCACAGAGTGGGTTGGCAAGTGGAAACGCCATAATCCCTTCCAATCTTGAAGCAGGTTGGCACTCCATCACGTTGACAGGGACGAAACTAGGTGGGGGAATTATTTCCAAAACTATTTGGTTCAAAGTAGATGGATTAACAACCTTGTTGTGGTCTCAAGCAACTCAACCTGCCGACCTTGCACAGCAAACAAGCCTTGCGAACACAGGTTTCGCCGTTACCAATATTTTCCTTATCGGTTTGGGGCTACTCATTCTTGGGCTATTGGTGGTTGCCAGCAGTTACCGTTTGAAGTACAAGACATATCCCTTGCCCTAGAGATTGTTTTGCACTCAAGTTTTCAACCTTGTTATATTAATGGATCTATCTTGGCTTCTTAGTTTGAGCAGATGACTCCTCAGGCTGAGGGCTAGAGTGGGAAAGTGCTCTCACGCCTATTGACAATCTCCCGTCCCGTGTTGTGGGTCAACACGATAGGAACGACTGTTGTCGCCTTGTGGCTCACGGGACAGCTCTGGACGTGGGACATCATTTGGCTTCTTCTGTGGGTCACGCTTCCGTTTAATCTCTTGATTTACGGAATTAACGACATCTTTGATCAAGAGACCGACAACATCAATATCCGTAAAGGAGGATACGGGGGAGCAAAGATATACCCCAAGGAAGTTCCTTGGATTTTTTGGGGAGTTATCCTCACGAATGTTCCGTTCCTCATTTTCTTTGGGTTGAATTATTCATGGCAAGCCAATGCTTGGATCTGGGCATACACACTGTTTTTCTATTTCTATTCTTCGCCACCTCTACGGTTTAAGGGGCGCCCGTTTCTCGATTCGATTAGTAACGCCGACTACGCATTCCCGCTTGCGTTTGTGCCTCTTGCTCTCGGGTTTGAGCCAATCTGGATGGCTGTTTTTGGCTTAATGGCATGGTCATTGGCCAAGCACACCTACGACGCAATTCAAGACATTGAAGAAGATAGCTACGTGGGAATTCAAACCACGGCAGTGTTCTTGGGGGCTCGAGGCTCACTGTGGTGGGTTTCGTTCTGGTGGGCCATGTCGACAATTTTCTTTGTTTTTATCAATATTCCTGTGGCTGTTGCCAACGCGGTTTACGCGACGTGGCTGGTGTGGCTTATTTCGCAGAATGATTCACCTGAAAACGCTAAGCGGGTGTACAAATACTCTGTTGCCTACCCCTACATTGTCGGAGCCGTAGCCGGAGTGCAGCTTGTCCTGTTCAACTTTTTCACTCTCTATCTCTCATGAGTAACTTTGTGCCGAAGAATATTGTCATTGTGGGCGCAGGCCTTGGTGGACTTAGTGCTGCAGCGCTGTTGGCTAAAGCGGGACATCAGGTCACTGTTCTGGAGAGAAACTCTTGGATTGGTGGCAAATCCCGTCGTATAGAGGTAGCTGGTCAGCGTATCGATACTGGGCCTTCGTTAGTCACCTTCCCTGCTGTACTAGATGAGCTCTTCTCTCGTTATGACGCCCTTGGTCCTGGCAGACCAGCAGCAGAGATTGCACACCTCGAATTAGAGCGATTGCCCGAACTGGGAAAATACTTCTTCAAAGACCATGTTGTTGATTTACCTGTTCAACAGGGTCATTCTTGGTTTTCTGCATGGGAAAAGTTTGATGAGATTCACGGCGGGCTGAGCCCAGAGATGGTCAAACTTCTTGTCTCTGACCCATTCGATCTCAGCACACTTCCGGCAGTAAACACGATGCTTAAACACTATGGTGGGCGAATCTCTACACGTTCGTATCTCAACAGCTTGACGTGGATGCCCGATGACCTCAAAGAGGTCATCGCCATCCACACACTCAATGCAGGGATTTCCCCCGAAAGAACGTTGGCTCTGTATGCAACGATGCCTGCGGTCATGGCTCGAGAAGGTATTTTCGTGCCGCGCGGTGGAGTATATGAAATTGCTTTAGCTCTCTCACGAATGGTTACAGAAGCAGGAGCAAAAATACTTACAGATGTGCCTGTGACGGCAATTTCTCGAGGACGCGTTACTACTGAGCACGGTTTATATAACGCGGATGTCATTATTGGCGCTGCTGATGCCCAAGTCATCGATTCATTGCTGGGAAAAAAGATTCCTGCAAACCAGAGAGTTTCCTGCTCGGGAATTGCTGTATTTGCCGTGTTAGATCTGCCGCTACCTGAGTCAACCGTGACTCATTCTGTGATCATGCCCAGTAACCCAGCACAACTACATGGGGCATTAGACAGGCGTGAGTTGCCAGAAGAAACAATGGCCTTTGTGAACTATTACAAACCTGGCCATATCTATCCCAATACCAAGGCAACTGCTGCTCTCTTGCTCACAGCTCCCTCCGATGGAAAAGAATATGACCTCTCGAGTGGGTTCGTTCAACGTGAGCTCAGTCGCATTTCACAATTGATGGGGCTTCCACGCAATTTAGCTGAATGTATTGAGGACTACACCGTCCTCCATCCCAACTACTTCTCCAGTTTTGGTGCTGACGGGGGAGCACTTTACGGTGCCACCAGAAAACTGTGGCAGGGCGGTCCCTTTCACCGGCCGGCATATTCCTCCCCCAGACGTCCATGGCTGTGGAGAGTTGGAGCATCCGTCCACCCAGGGGGAGGAATACCTGCTGTTCTTGGTGGTTCCATGAATTCTGTTGCACGCTTGCTCAAGAAAATCTGACCCATTTGGGTGGGTGGGGCCATATCCATCACTATCTCCAGCCTGTGAGTGCTGTGAGCCATAGCTAGACTCTCCTTCGTGACCGAAACCAAACGCCGCTTTGTCGATCTGACGCCGCTCAAGGTTTCACCCGCTTTTGCCAGATTGTGGATTGGTGCCGGACTGTCCGGCATCGGTGCGCAAATGACGATTATGGCCGTGGGTCTCCAGATTTTTGAGATCACCCAGAACACTTTCATGGTCGGCCTTGTCGGAGGAATAGCACTCATTCCAATGCTGTTTGCTGGACCGTGGGGAGGAATGCTTGCTGATAGCCAAGATCGCAGGACAGTCATTCTGGGAGCAATTACGGTCTCCTTTATTTCAACCATTGGTCTTGTTGTTCTCTCTATTGCAGATGCAAACCTCGAAGCCAACGGTGACAGTGTTGCGGTGTGGCCGTTCTATGTCTTCACCACTATCAGCGCCATGGCATATATCATTTCCGGCGCTGCACGTATGGCGGTCTATCCCCGAATCCTCAGGCTTGAAGATGTTCCTAAAGCAAATGCGCTCAGTGGCATCTCTATGGGAATTCAATACACGGTTGGACCAGCACTTGCCGGTGTCCTTGTCGCGACATCGGGCTTCACTGTCACCTTTTTAGTCGACATGGTGCTCATGCTGGCTGGTTTTTTTGGCGTATTTACCCTTCCAAAGATTCCACCTTTACATGATGCAGTTGTGAAGGGATGGGAAGGCATTAAGCAAGGTTTGTCGTTCTTGCGTTCAGCGCCGAATATCCGAACAAGTTTCCTCTTCGACATTATTGCTATGGGACTGGGGCGCCCCTATGCAGTGCTTCCCGCTGTTGCGGCTACGGTCATTGGGGGAGGACCGACAACAGTAGGTATTCTCACGGCAGCAGCTGCTGTGGGCACATTCTCGACTAGTTTGCTCAGTGGCCCTGTGGCTCGAATTAATCGTTTTGGGCTTGCAATTGGCCGCGCCATCATGCTTTATGGCGCATTTATTGCTCTATTTGGTGTTGTGGTTCTTCTCGGGATGCTTGGAGCATTCGGCACGGTGAGCAACACGTGGTCTGGGGTCAGTGTCGTGGGGCTGGTGCTTGCGGCTCTGTGTTTTGTGGGAATGGGGGCCTCTGACGAAGTTTCCGCAATATTCCGTTCCACCATTTTGATGACAGCTGCACCTGATGACATGCGTGGTCGGCTTCAAGGTGTGTTCTACTCTGTTGTAGCAGGTGGACCCCGTCTGGGAGATTTGTTTACAGGTGTGATGGCGGTTTCGATAGCGTTGTGGGCTCCGGGAATCATCGGTGGTCTGGGCATCGTTGTGATCATCAGTATTCTGCTCAGCACGAACTCACGATTTAGGGAATACGACAATCGGAATCCTGAACTGTAGAAAAGGTTCTTCGACGACGGATTCATCTGTTTAGACTGGCCATATGTGTACAAACTTTAGGCTTACTGCTCAAGATGGCAGCGTCGTCGTAGCTCGTTCTATGGAATTCCCCGACATGTTGGGTGCTCAGGTAACTGCAATTCCTCGCGGGGTGACATACACCTCAGCTTCTCCCGAGGGTGAGGGCGCCAGCTGGACCACTATTCACGGCGTGGTGGGGATGGACGCTATTGGAGATACTCAATATCTCACTGACGGAATGAATGAAGCGGGCCTTTACGCCGGAGTGCTGTACATGCCTGGTTTTGCTGATTATGAGGACCCAACCGGCATTGAACCATCTCGTGTGATCTCGAATATGGATATTTGCAACTATGTGTTAACGATGTGTTCTTCCGTTAGTGAAGCATTTGAAGTACTTGGAAAGCTAACAATTTGGGCTCAGCCTCAACCTGCAATTGGTGGAGTGCCTCCCATTCACCTGGTATTACATGACAAATCAGGTGCCTCAGGAGTCGTTGAGTTCAATAATGGAAAACAACAACACATTGATAACCCCGTAGGTGTTGCAACTAATGCCCCCTATCTTGACTGGCATTACAACAACTTGCGGGTTCACCTACCTACGTTGCATGCTCTCAACCCTGCCCCTGCAGAAGTTAACGGAGTGACATTTGCTCCTGTTTCTCAAGGCCAAGGGTTTATGGGAATACCGGGGGATGGCGGTTCGCCTTCACGATTCCTTCGTGCAACAGGCTACGTCTGGACGATGACCGCCCAAAAGGATGCTGCAACACAAGAAATGGCTGCCTTCCACGCTCTCAACAATTTCGATATTCCCGATGGTGTCATGGCAGGAACAGGCGCGACGGGTCTTCCCCAAAATGACCGCACCACATGGTCTTCGATTTCCTCCCTCAGCGCAGGGCGTTACATTATTCGTGTTGAAAATAATCCTTCGCCCTATGTTGTCGATTTAGCATCCACTGACTTTTCTGGCGGTTCACCCAGGCAAGTTTCGGTGCCTTCAGGAACCTTCATTGAGCTAAAGGTCTAATCGATAGTTTTGCCATGAAAACAGAAAACATGACCGAAAGACAGCAAGCAAATATGCAGCGAGTTTTTGACATGCCGTTTTCAGATCTTTACCCCCTCTATGTGACCAAGGTAGTGAAGAAGAACCGTTCAGAGGCGGAGTTGAGAGAAGTTATTTCTTGGCTGACCGGGTTCTCGAAAAATGAACTCCACGATTCACTCACATCAGGACAGAGCCTGAGTTCATTCTTTGCATCTGCACGAATGAACTCAGCGGCAGAGCTGATAACCGGCACTGTGTGTGGTGTGAAAGTGCAGGAGATTGAGAATCCTTTGATGCGGAAAATTCGTTACATGGACAAGCTTGTAGATGAATTAGCACAGGGGAAATCTCTAGAGAAAATTATGCGCAAACCACTTTCTTAATTGAACTCTCTTTATTGGGGACACTTTTCTTGGTTTTTTCATTCAGATCTAGGGCTTTGAAGATAAGTGGCATAGTCTGAGATAACTGCGTTTAGACACTTAGTCCAAAATCTTCTGCAGAAATCAAAGGAGTTCCCCCGTGGCTGTTGACCTCATCATTCATGCGTCGTCCATCATCACGATGGATCCAAACAATCCACGTGCTCAAGCGGTAGCTGTGGACAGCTCTGAAGGCACAATTGCGGCTGTGGGAACACTTGCAGATGTCCAAGCAGCTCACCCAGGTGTCAGTGTCACTGACCTCGGTGACACTGTTTTATTGCCTGGTTTGATTGACCCGCACAACCACCCTGCGCTCAGTGGTCTATCAACTCAATTGCCTGCACACTGGATTGCTCCCTACGTTGGTTTCCCTACCTACGCTGATGTGACCGCCCAGTTCCAGAAACTCAATGAGGAGACTCCTGCTGGAGTGCCACTGTTATTCAACGGTTTAGACAGGATTTTGCATGGCGCTCCCGAACTCACCAATGCTGACCTTGATGTCTTTTTTCCTGACCGTCCCGTCGTTGTTCTCGATAACTCTGGCCACGAAGCATACTTCAACACGGCAAACATCAAAGCTTTGGGGTGGGTCGATAACAAGCCACCTGCTGATCCTGTTGGATCAAGTTTCGGTCGCAACGAGGACGGCACCTCCAATGGTCGCGCTTACGAGATTGGCGCCCAGCTGATTGCCGGCGCTCCTGTGCTCTCCGCATTGGCACAACACCCTCTCAAACCAGTCGCTGAGTGGTACAAACTCATGGCCTCGAATGGAATCACAGCAACCTCTGAACACACCTATCAAAGCAATCAACTCAAGGCCTATATTGCGATGGCAATGGCAGCAGATAATCCACTGCGTATTTCTCTGTACCACATGAGTTTTGAAGCGGATTGCGACCAGCCGATTCATACTCCTATCCCTGAAAATAAACTTAAGAAACAGGGCATCAAGTTATGGGCTGATGGTTCTCCCTGGGTTGGAACAATCGCAGCATCGTTCCCTTATCTCGACAATGAGACAACACGCGCTGCAAACATCAAAATTGGTCCAGGTGGCGAAGGCGAGATGAATTACACTCGCGCACAACTAGACCAAATCCTCGACAAGCTCACTCCCGGTGGATACCAGATGGCGTTCCACTGCAACGGCGACGTAGGAATGGATGTCGTTCTTGACGCCTATGAGCATGCCTTAAGTAAGCACAACCTCATGGGCACTGATCATCGTTGGCGTATAGAGCACATGGGTGCTTGCCGTGCTGACCAGTTTGAGCGTGCTGCACGTATGGGCGTCGGCTTATCGATGAGTCCATTCCAATTTATTTACTGGGGCGATAAGCTCGACGGCGAAATGTTCCCCTCAGAAATCGGATCACAATGGCAAGCCGTAGGCGACGCTTTCCGTTCAGGCGCTGTGGTTTCTTTCCACAATGACGGGGCTGTCAGCCCTCCCATTCCATTGCTTAACTGGCAGGCAACAACAACTCGTCAGGTTCCTTCGGGAAATGTTCACGGTGCTAACCAGGCCATCAGCTTAGATGATGCGATTAAGGCTCATACAGTGAACGCGGCGCATATGCTGGGGCGGGACAACGAAATTGGTTCGATCGAAGTGGGCAAACTTGCTGACTTCGCGGAGCTTTCTTCTGATCCCTACAAAGCAGATCTTCACAAACTCACCGAACAGGTCAAAGTTTTAGGCACTTGGGTTGGGGGAAAGAAGATTGATCTGGATGCCTTCATGGCGCAGGTTGAAGCTATGGATCCCACTGAGCACAAGGACCTCCCTCAACAGGTTCATTCAAGCAAGAAATGCTGCTAGTGCCTGTAGTTTGTTGAGCTTTAGATCTCCTTTTCTGACTTATTTCGTCAAATTTCGACACAAAGCGACGTAACAATTCATTAATCAATACCTTAGAAATACCGGAAGAAAACTTCCGTTTTCCCCTCTTTCAAAAGGTAAAGATTAATGTCTGTACTCAACGAAGTTCTTGCTGCAAACGAGGCTTATGTCGCCGATTTCGGTGTCAAAGGTGAACTCGCTCTTCCTCCTGCACGTGGAATTGCCATCCTTACCTGCATGGATGCACGTCTTGACCCTGCAAAGTATGCCGGGTTAAGTGAAGGTGATGCGCACGTCATTCGCAATGCCGGTGGGCGCGCCTCCGACGACGCCATCCGTTCACTTGTGATTTCCTACAAACTATTGGGAACCAAGGAATGGTTTGTCATTCACCACAGCGACTGCGGTATGGAGTTCTTTACCGACGAGGTCATGCGCGGCCTGTTGGCAAACAGTCTCGAAACTGCTGCCCTCGGCGCTGAAGGTTTCTACGACGTAGGAACTGGTCCGGGATCTGCTGAGGCAAAATACATCGACTGGCTTACCATTTCTGACAATGCTCAGAGCGTGGTGGATGATGTTCAACGCATCAAGTCCCACCCACTCGTTCCTGCAGGAATTCCTGTTTACGGTTACATCTATGACGTCAAGACCGGTCGTTTAGTCGAAGTTCCTGCAGCCACCGCTGCTGGCGCAGCAAAGTAACAATTCATCTGAACTTCCCCTGTGCTTACAAGCGCAGGGGAAGTTTTCTTGCAGGTATCGTTGAGCCATGACTTATAAAAGAACCTTGATTTCTTCCGGATCTGTCTATGAACCTGTTGTGGGATACTCCCGTGCGGTTCGCGCAGGAGACTTTGTCTTTATTGCCGGCACAACCGCTGGTACACCTGAAGGTGCTATTGGCGGTAATGATCCTGCCGCTCAAACACGAGAAATTTTCAAACGCTTGGCTGTAGCTCTCGAACAGGCGGGAGCAACTTTTGGTGATGTTGTCCGCACGAGGATTTATCTGACCAACATCGCTGATTTTGATGCCGTAGGTAAAGTTCACGGTGAATTCTTTGGTGAAATTCGACCCGCAGCAACAGCTGTTGAAGTCAGCGCCTTAGCTGCTCCAGACATGCTCGTTGAAATCGATGTAGACGCAATTATTGGATCAGCAACCGTTCGATAGTTCCTCCTTATTCAATAAGCTGAACTCATGGTTGAACAGCCCGCACTCATTGCCGATGTCGCTGAATTGGAAGAACAATTTGCACAATTGCAATTCACTTCGTTGAGCCACGAAGATGCACTTGCTCTCGGAATGGATTTGGCGGCTAGGGCAGAAGAAAGAAACTGGCCCATGGCAGTTTCGGTTTATCTAGGTGATCAACACGTATTTCGATATGCCTGCCCCGGAACCTCTGCAGAAAATGATGAGTGGCTGGAAAGGAAACGGCGTACTGTATACAAGTTTCACGAACCAACGTTTTTGATTGGCCAAAGATTTGCCGCAGCGGGACAAGATTTCTACGTGGAAACTGGTTTACCCAACCCCGACTTTGTTCCCTATGGGGGAGGCTTCCCATTGATTGTCAACGGAGAATTTGTGGGAGCAATTCTTTCCAGTGGTGTTCCTCACCAAGATGATCACGCCATTATTGTTGAAACGTTGCGTGCTGCACTAGAAAACTAATTCATGATTCTTGACCTGTCGGTTTTACCGACATTCCTTGTTTCCGCCCTGGTGATAATTCTCTCTCCGGGGGCAGATACCTTCTTGTTGTTGCGCTCAACAGTGCGTGGGGGGAAGAAAGATGGTTTCCTCACCATGCTGGGAATATATGCCGGCATTACAACACTTTCACTGCTGTTGATTTCAGGAGTGGGCTTAGTCGTTGCCAAAGCACCTGGAGCTTTGTTCTGGCTGAAAATACTGGGTGCACTGTATTTGCTTTTTCTTGCCATTCAGAGCATGCGTGCGGGAATAAACCTCATCAAGCGCAACTCTGCTGGTGAATCCATAACGGTCGATCAGGACCAGACTGTCAGGCGTCCAAAAGCAGGCCCATTTGCAATGGGTTTCTTGACTAATGTCACAAACCCCAAAGTTCTCATATTCTTCCTTGCTTTCTTCCCACAGTTTCTCGGTGACAGCTCACATGCTGCGGTTCAGCTAGTCATGCTCTGCCTTATTTTTGTAGTGGTCTCAGCGGTGTGGCTGGTTACGTTAGTTATTGCTGCATCCGCAATGAGAAAAGTGATGACCACCCCGGGCTTCACCATTGCCATGGAATTTGTGGTTGCAACAGTGTTCGCCGTGCTGGCCATCACATTGTTGTTTTCAGGATTGAGCCTGCACTAACCCCACTTTGCAATAGGCCGCTTTGTTATTGGTCTGTGCACTTGCTTCGTCATATTGTTCTGCGTGCACACAGATCGCGCCGAAGACACCTAGTCTGAATAAATGAACTTCCTCGCCCGCAATAAAGCAGACATCTTGCTCTTAGGTGTTGCAGCGGTCTGGGGAAGTAGCTATCTGGCGACCAAAGTACTGACAGAACGAGGCAGCGTTTTTGCCATCTTGTCCGCACGCTTCCTGATTGCTGCGGTGATCATGCTTGCCGTGTGGTCTCTGTCAACTAACCGCCGACTTGATCGACGAGGTTTCCTTATCGGTGTGGTGTTTGGCTTCACCCAGGCAGGTATTTTGAGCCTGGAAACCTGGGGTGTGAAGCTCACCAGTGCAACAAATGCTGGGTTGATTATCAGCATGACTATTGTTTTTACTCCAATTCTTGAATCCCTGTGGATGAAGAAATGGTTGCCAAGAGCGTATTTCATTGCCGCTACCGTAGCAATTGTAGGAGTTTTGCTCTTAGTCTCAGGCAATGGTTTTCACACTCCCAACTGGGGGGATGCACTCATGCTAGGTGCGGCAATCGTTCGCAGTATTCACGTCACAGCACTCGGCAGACTTACATCGGGATATAGCTATAGCTCAGTCAGCGTGACATTTGTTCAGACAGTTGTATGTGCTGTGGTCTTTACATTCGCAGATGTCCCAGGTGTCATCGCGAGTTATTCAAGTTTTACGCTGATGGACTGGCTCGATCTGTTCTATCTGGCAGCTGCCTGCACCGTATTTGCCTTCTTGGTGCAATTGTGGGCTGTGCGCCAAACATCTGCTGCTCGAGTGAGTTTGCTTCTCGGGACTGAGCCCATTTGGGCTGTTTTGATAGGGGTGAGCTTAGGTTCTGACGTTCTCGGCTGGTTGGGAGTTCTCGGTGCGCTACTGATTATCGGTGGAAGCTATCGAGCCCAAGCCATTGAGCTTGAACATCGGAGTGTTCCGGTACTTCCTCTTGGTCCTGGGTAATCTCAGTTAGCTCGTGCGGAAGAATTCTGTTCAACCAATTCCCACGGTAACTGAACTGTGAGTGGAGCTAAGTCAGGGTTTTTCGACAATTCGATGATGGAGTTGAATGCTGCGCTGGCAGTATGTTCGGGGTGAAAAACTGTCGACGAGACTCCGATTGAGGAATTTTCACGCGGGTCTGTTGCCGCTGCAATAAGCAAGACGTCTTGTGGAACCCGGATTCCTTGCGATGTGAGATATTCGAGGATTTGTGGCCCTTCTTCATAGAAGGAGTAAATGCCATCACACCCAGTGGAGAGCAAATCAGCGAGTCTTTCATTTAGATCAGTGCGACCGTAATTGCCTCTGACAACTCTAGGCGTCAAACCCTTCTCACTGCACCAAGAACGATATATGTGTTCTGCGACCTCGTCGGAGGCAATGCCTTGTAGTTCAGTAAATAAAGCTGGTTGAGTCGATCCATTTCTGAGGAGTAGATCAAACGCAGCTCTAGTCATTGCTTCAAATTGTGTATCGATGTTGATAGAGATGCGCGGATCATCAAAACGATCGTTGGAGAGTACCGGGATACCCAGTCGTACAGCTTCATCAATGAGTACTTCATCATCGAATGGGTCAAGGTAATACAGCAGGTCAATTCGTGAAGAGATGAGTTGTTCTGGCCTATCTGCAGCAATGATGCTGACGGAATAGCCGTGACGTGTGGCTTCTGCAACAAGGGTGTAGAGCAAGTGGGCGCTGTAGCCGGCCCAGCGTTGTTCCGAAGCGGGATCGGGGTCGGAGTAAATGACAAAGCCAATATTTTTGGTCAAACCTGTGCGCAAAGACGCTGCAGTCGGATTGGGCTTGTATCCGAGTTGTTTTGCTAACTCAACGATGCGTTGACGTGTTTCATCGGACAATCTTCCCTTGCCACTCAGAGCATTCGACGCCGCCGCCGTCGATACACCTGCTACGGATGCGAACTCTTTGAGGGTGATTGAGGTTGATATGTTTCGCCTGGGATTCATAAATACCTTTATTGCTTAACCGTTAAGCATGAAACTCCACTCTATTGCTTCTAAACATGAGTGGATATGCACGGAGGGATTTACCTCTGTCTCCTACAGGGTGGAAATGAACCCTTTTCCTCTACACCAAGTAGTTGAAACCACTATTGAGCAGGTTAGGCTTGTTTTACTCCCTCCCCGCAACGAAGTCTTTCATGCGGTACAAATAGAACAGTTCACAGCCACACGCCCGAGACGGCAACTGGTTACATGTTTCAAGGGAGAACCATAGGTTATGGCACCACACGACGCCACCTGGACCGACCGTCAAGCAGTTGCTGAAGAGCTCATTCCACTTATCGGCGGGCTCTATCGAGACAACGGAGTTGTTACATCGATTCATGGTCGCCGACTTATTAACTCATCACCGCTTCAAATCGTTAAAGCACATCGTTATGCCCGTCATGTTGACGGTCAAGAACTTGACATTAATCGCACTCTCGAATTGGTCAGGGCCATCGTTGCCCTCAACCCTGGTCCTGCATCGATCAACGTCGCAGGAATTTTGGCCGAGCAAGCTGCCTCGGGTAAGTCCATCTCTGAGTATGCAGCTGAAGTGCTCGCTCCCGTTGCTGGTCAGGGGCGTCCCGCTACCGTAGAGGACTCAAAAGATGTTGTCCTGTATGGTTTTGGCCGAATCGGCCGTCTTGTGGCTCGTATTCTGCTCGGAAATGCTGAGAACGGTCGCGGACCGGTTCTCAAAGCCATTGTCGTGCGCAAAGGTGGGGACCAAGATCTGGTCAAACGTGCAAGCCTGCTTCGTCGCGATTCTGTTCACGGACCCTTTAACGGAACCATCACCATCGATGAAGAAAAGAACCTCATCATTGCAAATGGCAAGCCAATTCAGGTCATTTACTCGAACGATCCAACCGCTGTGGACTACACAGCCTTTGGAATCAAAGATGCGATCCTGGTGGATAACACTGGCCGTTGGCGCGATGAGCCAGGCCTGTCTCAACACTTAGAGGCCAAGGGCATTTCGCGGGTTGTGCTCACAGCACCTGGTAAGAGCCCACTTAAGAATGTTGTCTACGGAATCAACCACGACACCATTACTGATTCGGACAAGATCATCACTGCTGCATCCTGTACAACCAATGCCATCACGCCCGTCTTGAAAGTCATCAATGACGCATACGGCGTTGAATATGGTCACGTCGAAACAGTGCACTCTTACACCAATGACCAAAACCTTATTGATAACTTCCACAAGGGAGATCGCCGAGGACGCTCTGCGGCAATGAATATGGTCATTACTGAGACGGGTGCTGCCAAGGCTGTTGCCAAAGCCCTACCTGAGTTAGAAGGCAAGCTGTCGGGTAATGCTATTCGCGTCCCCACCCCAGATGTCTCGATGGCAATCTTGAACCTGACTCTCCACACAGCTGTCGATCGTGACACCCTTAACAAAATGCTGCGCGAGGCGTCATTGAAGTCAGGTTTACGAAACCAGATTGATTACATCGAGTCTCCAGAGGTTGTCTCAACTGACTTTGTCGGGTCAAACCGTGCAGGAATTGTGGACGGCCTGGCCACCATTGCCAATGGCAAGAACATCATTCTCTACGTTTGGTACGACAACGAGTATGGCTACAGCCACCAAGTTGTTCGGGTGATTCAAGAACTTGCCGGATTACACCCACCCAAGTTCCCAGCTCTGTAGTCTGAAGACTATGAAAACAACACCCCACGCCAGTTATGGCGGGGGTGTTGTTGCTTTACTACTGGCGTGCACCTTCTGGGGAACCACTGGAATGGCCGCGAGCTTCATTCCAGAAATCAATCCCGTCATCATTGGTGCCAGCACCATGGGCATTGGTGGTCTGATTCTGGGACTAACTGCCCTTCCCGGGGTCTGGATGGTGTGGCACAACATTGGCGCAAAATCTTTGGTTATTGCTGGTGCTTGTGGACTCGCGCTGTACAGCACGGTCTTCTATATCGGAATGAGTTGGGCTGGAGTTGCACTAGGGAATGTGATTGCTCTGGGGTCTGCTCCATTATTTGCTGGACTCATCGAATGGGTGGTGGACAAGCAGCGCCCCACAGCGATGTGGTTAGGTGCAACGGCAATCACTGTTGTTGGCGGTGTGCTTTTGGTTTCCGGCCGAAACTTTGGCGAGGACAGTAGGGGAGTAGTTCGCGATTCAGCAATGGTAGTTGCAGGAATTGTATTGGCCTTGCTTGCTGGTTTTGCTTACGCGCTTTACACCTACATGGCGAACAAGCTCATGAAGCCTCATGCAGATAGGCCTCAAGGATTAGGTAATCGGCCTGTGATCTCGACGATTCAGCTTGTTTCAGCGCTTCCACTTATTGTTCTGTTGGTAGCTCTCATCATTGTGAATCCGGGACAGTTTTCGAATGTTCCTTTAGCTATTCCAGTTATGGCATATCTAGCTATATTCCCCACTGCAGTGGGCCATCTGCTTCTTGCCGTTGGCTTGGGAGCTATGCCTGCATCGCGCGCTGCGGTTTACACCCTGTTTGAGCCAGTGGTCGCCGTCATTCTGGCTGTCATTGTTGTGGGAGAAGTGATTACTCCACTGGGTTGGATTGGGCTTCTCATAGTTCTTGCCGGTCTTGCACTTTTATCTCAGGAAAAGCGGTCACGATGAGATGGCTCATGGCCGATCAACTTGGTCCGCATTTTGATGATGGCGAAGATGTCTTACTCATTGAGGCGCAAGCAGTACTTGCCCGCAGGCCATATCACTGGGCAAAAGCTCATCTGATTCTCAGTGCTTTACGTCATCGCGCAGCTGAATTAGGTGATCGTGCTCGATATGTCACTGCAGAGCACTATCGAGATGTCTTAATTCCTTTGCGGGATTCTGGGGAATCACTGAGCGTAGTGAACCCGACAAGCTGGGGAAGTAGGGCGCTTGTCCAAGAGCTGGGTCTCAAGATTCTCCCCAGTAGAGGGTTTGTTAGCTCTGAAGAATTCTTCTCTTCCTGGGTTCAGGGGAAAAAGCCGGGATCTCTCAAACTGGAAAACTACTACCGGCACTGGCGAGACGCCTCAGGTGTTCTGATGGAGGGTCCTCAGCCTGCAGGTGGTCAATATAACTTCGACCACGACAACAGACAACCACCACCTAAAGGTGCCGCCAATTTGGGCCTGCCTGTGCCGTGGAAACCTGTTGAAGACGAGATTGATGCTCAGGTTCGGGAGGATCTCAGAACATGGTCACGTGAAGGAAAGATCACACTCTTGGGTCGTGAAGGACCACGCAGATTTGCTGCAACACGTCAGGAAGCATTAGCTGCATTGGCTGACTTTGTTGAGACCAGATTGATGGATTTTGGCCCTTTCGAGGACGCCAGCCTCATGGGCGATGATGTTATGGCTCATTCCATGCTGAGTGTCCCGCTGAACCTTGGTCTTCTCCACCCTCAAGAAGTTATTGATGCTTGTGTGAATGCCTATGACCAAAGGAAAGCTCCACTAGGAAGTGTGGAGGCCATAGTTCGACAAATTGCGGGCTGGCGTGACTGGGTATGGCACTTGTATTGGCATCTCGGTGAGGACTATGTCCAAAAGAGTAACTACTTAGATGCTCACGTTGATTTGCCTCAACAGTTCTGGGATCTCGACGGCGAGAATGTTTCAGCAAAGTGTATGAGCCATGTCTTGAAGTCCGTTGGGGATACAGGCTACGCACACCACATTCAACGTTTGATGATTTTAGGTAACTGGTCTTTGCAGCGAGGATATAACCCTGCACAACTTAATGATTGGTTCATTGACGCATTCGTCGATGGAACTCCCTGGGTCATGCCTGCGAACGTGATAGGAATGAGCCAACACGCAGATGGCGGCCTTGTGGCCACCAAGCCGTATTCTTCCGGTGGCGCCTACATCAACTCCATGTCTGATTTTTGTAGTGGCTGCCCGTTCAACCCCAAGGTGAGATTGGGCGAAAATACTTGTCCGTTTACCGCAGGATATTGGGCATTTTTACACCGAGTCGAACCACGTATCCGTGGAAACCACAGGATGGCTCAACCACTAGCAGGCATGCGAAAGCTCGAAGATATCGATGCCATTATTGAGCAGGAAGCTCAACGAACGAGCTGGTAGGAGACCTGACTAACGGCTGTTCTGTCGAGCAGGACGTTGACGTTGGCCGCCTCCAGCAGCAGTTCCGTAGTTACGAGAACCTGAGCCATTGCTAGGTTTGTGCGAATCTGAGCGACGTTGGCCGTTCTCATTTGCTGGTGGACGTACAGAACGATCTCGTGCTGGTTTGCCATCTTTGGTCACACGAGTGGGGCGACCTGCAGGGTTCGCGCCGCGCGATTCGCGCTGTGCGCGCTTGCGTTGAGCATTCGCCCCCATTGACTTTCCGCTTCCACCCTGAGGTTTGGCTTCCCGCGGAGCAGGCTTCACATAAGGTGCAATCTCTCCTACGAGTTCGAGAACTTCGGGGGAGTTTGCCGTCACCTTCTGGGGTTGGACCTGAATATCTGCTTTCTTGAGAAGCGAAGCTAGATCTTTTTGTTGTGTGGGAAGACAGATTGTCACGACATCACCCTCAGCGCCGGCACGGGCGGTTCGCCCAGAACGGTGCAAGTATGCTTTGTGTTCCATCGGCGGGTCAACGTGAATCACGAGTTCCACGTTGTCTACGTGTACTCCTCGAGCTGCAACATCGGTTGCAACGAGTACGTTGACGTCTCCGTCGCCGAATGCAGCAAGGTTTCGATCGCGCTGAGGTTGGGATAGATTGCCGTGGAGATCTACTGCAGGGATTCCTGCGTCGGTCAGGGCCTTAGCCAGTTTCTTGGCATGGTGCTTGGTGCGCATGAACAAGATGCGACGACCGGTACCTGAAGCAAGCTTGTACACAAGCTCCTTTTTGGCATCGTTGCCGCTAGTTTCGAAAACATGGTGGGTCATTGCCGCTACGGGGGAATTCGCTTCATCAACGGAGTGGAGAACTTCATTGTGGAGGAATTGGTTCACTAACTTGTCAACACCGTTATCCAGTGTTGCCGAGAACAGGAGTCTCTGGCCACCGGTAGGCGTAGCTTTCAAGATTTTGGTCACGATGGGCAGAAAGCCCAAATCAGCCATGTGGTCTGCTTCATCTAGCACCGTAATTTCGACGGCATCCAAATGCAAAAAACCTTGTTTCATGAGGTCTTCTAGACGGCCGGGTGTGGCAACTACGATGTCGATGCCTTCTTTGAGTGCGGTGACCTGGCGACCTTGAGAGACCCCGCCAAAGATGGTTGTTACCCGCAAGTCATACGCTTCGGCTAGCGGTGACATCGTGTTCGTAATCTGTGTTGCAAGCTCGCGTGTCGGGGCCAGCACAAGGCCCAGCGGTCGGCCAGCACGACGGCGGCCACCGGCAAGTTTGCCGCCAAGACGAGCAGCCATCGGAATGCAAAAAGCCAGTGTTTTGCCCGATCCGGTTTTGCCTCTGCCGAGTACATCACGGCCGGCAAGAGTATCCGGAAGTGTATCTACTTGGATGGGGAAGGGAGAGTCAATACCAGTTGCGGTCAGCGCTGTGACGAGAGGGGCGGGCACGCCCAGTTGGGAAAAAGTCTTTTCAGACATGAGTTTTACCTTTGAATAAATCTCCCGGTCATTCACTATGTGTTTCAAACACAACATTGAACGTTAGTGAACGTCAAACGAGGTGGGGTAAATAACTGGGAATATATGGCGAAGGCGTCTGGTGACGCATCCGTTCGCCGAAGAAAAATGTCAACCAGTGTGGTGAGGGAAGCGTTCTATCGACGCAGGGAACGAAATAAATCGTTCACAAGATTTCTCTAGCCTATCGGGGAAAGCTGTGAAAGCCTCTCTCCATGCTCGAAGGATGCTTGAGACCGCAGAAATACTGGTGGGGGTTTCCGGTGAAAGGTCATAATTTGTCTCATATTTTGTTAATGAGAAAAGTCCACTAATGTGAACAAGTACGAAAGGGGAAAAGTGAACGATTCACTCGCTGGCGATGACGCCACACAGGTCCCCGGTTCGACCCCAGCTCCAGACGTGACTGCTACATTTACTCAGTCTTTCCTTGAGCAAGTTAAAGCACTTGAAGCAGTCGATGTCACTGCTGAAGAACAGGAAGCTATCGCTTCTCTTCCCAGCGGGAATGCTCTTTTGATTGTTCGTCGAGGGCCAAGCCAGGGTTCGCGTTTCCTTCTCGACGTTGATGTCACAACCTGCGGTCGTCACCCTAACTCGGACATTTTTCTCGATGACGTGACTGTCTCACGTCGTCACGCTGAATTCCGTCGCAACGGAACAGAATTTGAAGTGAGAGATCTTGCCTCACTGAACGGCACCTATTACGAGGGTGAACGTGTTGAACGTCATGCTCTCAAAGATGGCGATGAAGTTCAGGTTGGGAAGTTTCACCTCACCTTCTTTGCTTCACGTGTAGACCTAGCTCGAGGTGCATAAGGAACATGGCAACAACGGTAAGAAAAAGCACCCCCGCGCGTGGACTTCTCAGCATTGGGCAAGTTCTAGCCAAGGTTTCACCAGACTTCCCTGATCTGACCCCCTCTAAACTCCGTTTCCTTGAAGAGCAGGGCCTGATCACTCCCGAGCGGACCCCCTCCGGATACCGTAAGTTCTCCGTTGAGCACGTTGATCGCTTGCGTTTGATTCTGACCATGCAGCGCGATCACTACCTTCCACTGAAGGTCATTCGTGCACATTTGGAAGAAATTGATGCAGGAAACAACCCTGCACTTCCGAACGCAGCAAGCCTGTCCGCAGATTCACTTTTGGCAACACCCTCTCGCTACACGCGTGAAGAGTTTGTTCGTGCATGTGGTGCGAGCATGAACCTGCTACAAGATGCTGTTTCTGCCGGAATGCTTGAGCCTGCCGATTCCTATACGGATGAGCACATTGTTGTGTTGACCGCGCTTGTGGAACTTCAACGCTCAGGCATTGAGCCACGTCACTTGCGCACCATGCGTGCAGCAGCTGAGCGGGAATACTCGTTGATCGAACGTGCTCTGGTACCTGTCTCTCACCGCCAGGATGCAGCCAGCCAAGCTCGTTCCATTGAGCGTGCTCATGAGATTTCTCGCCACATTGAGATTGTTCGTTCTCAGATGTTGCGTCAAGTTATTACCCAACAATCTCGATAACTTCGAGTATTGCGACACGCCGAAAGGGCGTGTGAAGCTTTAAATCCCAGACACGATTAAAAACTGTCTGTAAGTTTGAGGATACAAACTCTCAACAACAACTTGAACCTTAAAGTTGTTGACGTCAGGTAAGGGCCGGAAATGAACGAAGTGAACCGCAGCGACGAAGCTCGCTACGAGCTCGACGTCCTGTTCAGCGATGGCATGCCTGAACGAGATGAGAATGCGGGCTACCGTGGTGCCGAAGCTGCAAAGGCAGCTGGAATCACTTACCGCCAGCTAGATTACTGGGCGCGTACCGAACTTGTTGTTCCCACCGTCCGTGACGCATCAGGTTCTGGTTCCCAGCGCCTGTATGGCTTCCGTGACATTTTGGTTCTCAAGCTTGTCAAGCGCCTGCTAGACACCGGAATTTCACTCCAGCAGATCCGTGCAGCTGTTGACCAGTTGCGATCTGCCGGTATCTATGACCTCGCTCAAACCACGCTCATGAGCGATGGTTCCAGCATCTACCTGTGCACTACCAATGACGAAGTGATTGATTTGGTCAGCCGTGGTCAGGGTGTGTTTGGTATCGCTATTGGCAAGGTTTTGCGTGAGGTCGAAACCAGCCTGGTTGAGATCACCTCAACATCAACCGATGCTTCAGATGAGCTTGCAGCTCGACGTGCCCGCAAAGTTGGCTAAGCCTCATTTACGAAAACTTAACGAAATAAACCCAGGCAATGCCTGGGTTTTTTCTTGTCCTGTTTAGGCCTTGTGAGCGTATTCACCGATTTTGCCAGCGCGAGAAATGCGGTTGAGGAGTTGATCGAAGTTTTTTGCCATCTCGGCTGCTGCTTCTCCAGGCCATGCGTGAACAGGGCGTGCAGCACCCTGGGCTTGTTGGAGGGAGGTGCGCTCAGGAAGCTGAGGTTGGAGAACGAGGGGGCCAAACATGTCGCGAAGTTCCTGAATGCGGAACTGGTGCTCCAATGATTGAGCACGGACTCGGTTGATAATCAGGCCAAGAGGCTGCAATCGTGGGCTAAGCCCGCGACGCACTTCTTCGATGGCGCGCAAAGCACGGTCTGCAGCGGCAACAGAGAATAAGCCTGGTTCGGTGACAACTACGACACGGTCAGAAGCCGCCCAAGCGGTTCTGGTAAGCGCATTCAAGCTTGGGGCACAGTCGATGAGGACCAGGTCATATTCGTCCTCTATGGTGGCCAATGCTTCTTCCAGGCGCCACACCTCACGGGCTGTGGGGTGGGGGCCATCAAAGTTGACAGCGGAAGGGCTTCCAATCATCACGTCGATGGGGGCATGACCTGGAGCAGACCAACCAGCTGGGGCTATGGCTTGACGTACAGTTTTGAGCTTGGGGTTAGCCAAAACATCAGCAACATTAAGGTGATCGCGAGTGTCTACACCGAGACCCGTAGAGACGTCAGCCTGAGGGTCAAAATCGACAACGAGAGTACGCAAGTTGGCGGCGAAAGCAGCAGATGCCAAACCGAGGGTGACCGTTGTCTTTCCAACGCCACCCTTGAGTGAACTAATACTGAGCACGTGCATTGAGACCACGATACCTTCTGTAGTCTTGGAGTACCTAACTACGAACCGATGCTGGCGGCATTCGAAGGGGTCATATGTTCAAGAAAATTTTGGTTGCAAACCGTGGCGAAATTGCGATTCGCGCATTTCGTGCGGCTGTCGAGCTAGGAGCAAAGACTGTCGCTGTATTCCCTGAGGAAGACCGCAGTTCTCTGCACCGCCAAAAGGCAGATGAGGCATATCAGATCGGTGAACCCGGTCATCCTGTTCGTGCCTATCTCGACGTATCAGAAATTATTCGCGTCGCAAAACTTTCCGGCGCCGATGCCATTTACCCCGGCTACGGTTTCCTCTCTGAAAACCCTGAATTAGCCCAGGCTGCAGCAGATAACGGCATCACTTTCATCGGTCCACCTGCCCGGGTACTGGAAATGGCAGGAAATAAAGTCACTGCCAAAGAACACGCCATTTCCGCAGGGGTTCCTGTTCTCAAATCGACACCAGCGACAACAGACATTGACGCGCTTCTAGCCGGGGCGGCAGAAATCGGATTCCCCATATTCGCTAAGGCAGTAGCCGGCGGCGGGGGACGCGGTATGCGTCGTGTCGAGACGATGGAAGAACTACGTCCCGCACTCGAGGCAGCCATGCGAGAAGCTGAAAGCGCCTTCGGTGATGGCCGCATGTTCCTTGAGCAGGCAGTGCTTCGTCCCCGCCACATTGAAGTTCAAATTCTGGCCGATAGCCAGGGAGAAACCATTCACCTGTTCGAGCGTGACTGCTCCGTCCAGCGTCGTCACCAAAAAGTTGTTGAGATTGCTCCAGCACCAAACATTTCTGATGAACTGCGTGCAGCTTTGCACCGCGACGCAATCGCTTTTGCTCGCTCCATTGGATATCAAAATGCCGGAACTGTTGAGTTCCTGGTCGACACTGCGGGTGAACGCGCTGGACAGCACGTCTTCATCGAGATGAACCCTCGTATTCAAGTTGAGCACACAGTTACAGAAGAAGTGACTGACGTTGACCTTGTGCAGTCGCAGATGCGTATTGCAGCGGGAGAGTCCCTCGGTGATTTGGGCCTCCACCAAGAGGACATTCACGTTCGTGGTTTCGCACTTCAGTGCCGCATCACCACGGAAGATCCTTCACAAGGTTTCCGTCCAGACACTGGCAAGATCACAACCTACCGTTCACCCGGTGGTGCCGGAATTCGCCTCGATGGTGGAACGGTCAGCCCTGGCGCACAAATCAGCCCCCACTTTGACTCCATGTTGGTCAAGCTCACCTGCCGAGGCCGCACCTATGCAGCTGCAGTTGACCGTTCCCGTCGTGCGCTTGCAGAATTCCGTATTCGAGGTGTTTCCACCAACATTCCCTTCCTACAAGGAGTGCTTGACGACCCACAGTTCAAAGCTGGTGACGTTGCAACCAACTTCATTGAAGAACGACCACACCTGCTGACCGGTCGCGAGTCGAAAGACCGCGGAACCAAGATTCTTAACTGGGTTACCGATGTCACCGTGAATAAGCCCAATGGCCCCCGGCCTGCAGGTGCAGACCCCAAGTCCAAGTTGCCCCGCATCGACCTCAACACACCTGCCCCTGCAGGAAGTCGTCAGGCTTTACTCGAGCTTGGCCCGAAGGGTTTTGCTCAGGCATTGAGGCAGCAAAAGGCAGTCGCGGTAACAGAAACAACCTTCCGAGATGCACACCAGTCGCTGTTAGCTACTCGTGTACGCACCAAGGATTTGGTCAACGTTGCTCCTTATGTAGCCCGTATGACACCTCAGCTCCTCTCCGTTGAGGCATGGGGTGGCGCAACCTACGACGTCGCCCTTCGTTTCTTGGGTGAAGACCCCTGGGATCGACTGGCCAAGTTACGTGAGGCTTTGCCCAATGTGGCGATTCAAATGCTACTTCGAGGCCGTAACACAGTTGGTTACACCCCATACCCAGAGGAAGTAACCAAGGCATTTGTCCAAGAAGCTGCAGCAACAGGTGTTGACATCTTCCGCATTTTTGATGCCCTCAATGATGTGAACCAAATGCGCCCAGCAATAGATGCAGTCCTCGAAACAGGAACGACTATCGCTGAAGTTGGTGTGTGCTACACCGGCAATTTGCTAGACCCCAACGAGGACAAGTTCACACTGGACTACTACCTCGCTCTAGCTGAAGAGATGGTCGCCGCCGGTGCCCACATTTTGGCTATTAAGGACATGGCTGGCTTGTTGCGTCCTGCAGCTGCAGCCAAGTTGGTGAGCGCTTTCCGAGAGCGTTTCGATCTGCCAGTCCATGTTCACACACACGACACCGCAGGTGGACAACTCGCCACGCTTCTTGCAGCTGCGGCAGCAGGTGCTGACGCAGTTGATGTTGCTTCTGCACCAATGTCTGGAACCACAAGCCAGCCAAGTGCTTCTGCTTTAGTTGCTGCGTTGGCAAACACTGAACGTGACACAGGTCTGAACCTGGATGCAGTCTGCGACCTTGAGCCCTACTGGGAAGCAGTACGAAACATATACAAGCCATTTGAATCTGGCCTACCTGCCCCAACGGGTCGTGTTTACCACCACGAAATTCCTGGTGGTCAGCTCTCAAACCTGCGCCAGCAGGCAATCGCACTTGGCCTTGCAGATGACTTCGAACTCATTGAAGACATGTATGCTGCAGCAAACAAGATTCTTGGTCGTGTCCCCAAGGTGACCCCGTCGTCGAAGGTCGTTGGTGATCTTGCGTTGCACCTCGCAGCAGTTAAAGCTGACCCTGCTGACTTTGAGGCCAACCCGCAGAAGTATGACATTCCAGACTCTGTTATTGGATTCATGGCTGGAGAACTCGGAGACATCCCTGGTGGATGGCCTGAACCCTTCCGTTCAAAGGTTCTCGAGGGTAAGACCATCAATATTCAGATTGCCCCATTATCTGAAGAAGATCATGAAGGTTTGTCGGGTGGCTCTGCATCACGCCGCGCCACGTTGAACCGTTTACTCTTCCCCGTTCCCACGAAGGCTTTTGAACAGGTTCGTGAGACGTTCGGTGATGTTTCTGTACTGGACACAGTTGACTATCTCTACGGTCTCGAATCTGGAAGCGAACACATTGTTGACCTTGGTCAGGGTGTTCGTTTGTATGTCGGACTCGAAGCTATTGGTGGGGTAGACCCCAAGGGTATGCGTACAGTGATGACCACGCTCAATGGTCAACTCCGTCCTGTATTCGTCCGTGACCGTTCTGTCGAAATCAGCACTAAGAGTGCAGAGAAAGCAGACCTCACTGAGGCTGGTCACGTAGCCGCACCATTTGCTGGTGTGGTCACGATCAAGGTTGAACCTGGTCAAACTGTTGCAGCAGGAGATCCTGTGGCTTCCATCGAAGCGATGAAGATGGAAGCGGCTATCACGGCCAGCATCACCGGACGCGTGGAGCGTATTTCCTTCCAAAAGTCTCAGCAGGTTGAGGCCGGAGATCTGATCGTAGTCATTACTCCGATCACTCCAGCAAATTAGTTCCTGAACAAGTTGGGCAACTCCTAAAGGGTTGACCAACTTGAATTTTTGCTAAATCGTTTACCCAAAGTGAGACTTTTGGTCTAAAGTGGGGGTTATCACCTGTGTTTAAAGCTTTTACCCCTTCATTGAGGAACTTTCGTGAATATTCAATCCCTAAACGTTTTATTTAGTCGTCGAGCAAAGGCGATGTTGGTTATTGCCTCTCTGGTTGCAAGTATCTTCGCAATATTGGTACCAGCCTCAAGCGCAACAGCAGCGCCTTCGAATCCAGATAAAGTGACCATTTGTCACCGTACACATTCGACCGGCAACCCATATCGAATGATTACGGTTTCTAAAAGCTCAGTAGATGGCCCCTTAAACGTTCGTAGCTCAGGAAATTCTGACAGTGCATCAGGTGACCACGCCGGAATCGTGCACAATAAACATGTCACTGGAGGTTCAGCGCTCACTACTTGGGACCCCAATTTCCCAATTTACAATCAATCCAAAACAAATGGTGCAAACGGTAATGTCGTCGAGGCAGATAACCCTGTTAGGGTTTTTGATCCCAACTACGTTTATTCTCCCAATGCCAAAATGTGGGAGGACATCATTCCTCCTTTCACCACTAACGGAGTTGATTTTGCTGGTTTGAATTGGACTGAAAAAGGAAAGGCAATCTACTACGGATTAACCCTCAACGGAGTCAACTATGCAGGCCTCTGCAAAAAAATGGGATCCCGTGAATATTACGACTCCGAAGTAGGTACTGGTCCCGGTCAAGGCGGCCAAACAGCCAATGATGTACTGGATGACATAAAGGATCAGGGAAATACAGAACAGGACGGAACTTTTAGTGGTCGTCCATCGCTGAATGAACTAAAGTCCGACCCGCCGAGTAACAAGGGACCCAAAAAGCCAACTAAATTGAACGATTTACTCTCTTCTCTGGCAACTACGAACAATAATCGAGCTCCAAGCGCAATGACTCAAGCTATAGCTGGGGTCGTATGGTTCGACGACAACCGAGATGGTGTGCAGGATAATTCCGAGACACTTGCTGCAGGGGTCGGTATTGTTTTGAAAGATCCTTCCGGAAACCTCTACACCGTTGGCTACAAAAAAGGGCAAAAGACCCAACCTAAATCTGCTCTCTTCACCGGCACTAAGGGAAACTTTTTCAGTTTTGCTCCAAGCGCAAAGAACATCTCCACTCAATTAGCCGCGAATGTAATCACTGTCAACACAGATGCGGACGGCTACTTCCAGTTCCCTAGTGTCCCTGAAGGTGAATGGCAAGTAGTAGTAATCACGCCAGATGGCTATTCCTATACCTACGATTCATCAGGAAGTAACGATGGCATTATGCCAGGAACTTTAGTTCCTGCAGGAGGCGTTGGCTTTGCTTGGGCAGGGTTGGTTAGCCAAGCACAAATTGATTCAGAAAATGCTGCTGCCGCAGCAGCAGCGGCTGCCCTTGCCAACACGGGCCTCAGTAGCACGGGATGGATTGCAGGTGCAGTAGCTCTTCAACTTATAGGAGTTGGGGCAGTACTAATCTGGTTCAGACGTCGCAGGGGCTAAATTGTCCCTCAACACCTCTTCGGCCCCGAAACTATTCGGGGCCGAAGTTGTTTAGGTAGACTAACGAAGTTACTCGAAACTAAAGGATTAATTCGTGAGCACAGAAACCCCTAAAACCTCTGCAAAGAAACCTGCCGCAAAGAAGCCTGCAGCCAAGAAATCCACGGCTAAAGCTACTGCGCCAGTTGAATCCGCAGATCGTATTTCTGAAGTTTCTGACGCCACTGAGCGCACTGTAGAACAGGCTCCTGAAGTTTCTAACATCAGCCTTCCTGCCATTCCGCTGAACCTCATGGCTCGCACATCAGAAGATTTTGAAGAGCCTTCTTACAGCAAAGACAACAACCTTTCTCATGCAGGAACTCCCGCAGAGGCCGTTGTTTCAGAGATCGCTGACATTGTTTACGGCGAAATCGACACTGTTGACACAGGTTCACTTCCTACCCGCCGTGACCGTCTTTCCGGAGAACCCTCGGGTAAACCAGAGCCTGTTGCGATGCTCACTCCTGAGCGTGTGCTTGACGCTAAGAAAAAGCGTGACAAGCCCACTGAGGGGTGGAACAAGTTCGTATACAACGTAACGTTCCACGCTGTGAACTTAGGTGACTCACCACAGACTCGCCACCGCAAAGCACTTGACACCAGCATTGGTCGTCCCCTTACTGGTGGTACCAAGTTCGTTCCGGTCCTCACCCGTAAGGGTGGTGTGGGAAAGACAACCACAACAACCCTTCTTGGTATGGCAATGGCCCTGGTGCGCGAGGACCGTGTTCTTGCCATTGACGCCAACCCTGACCGCGGAACTTTGGCTGAACGTTTCAACAAAACCACAGAAAAAACAGTTCGCGACTTGGTCTCTAACGCGGCCAAGATTTTGACCTTCAACGATTTTTCTGAGTACGTCAACCGTGACAAAACTCGACTGGATGTTCTCGCTTCGGACACCGACCCCTTCCTGTCTGAAGCTTTTGGTGCTAACGATTACAACATCGTCGCAGATCTCGCGAGCCGCTATTACTCGATTGCACTAACTGACTGTGGTACCGGAATTATTCATTCCGTTATGTCTGCAACCCTGCAGCGCGCTGATGGTTTGGTTATTGTCTCCGGTGGCTCATTCGATGAAGCGCGACTTGCATCTGAAACGCTGACCTGGCTTGAATCAAACGGATACGGTGATCTGGTGAAGAACTCCATTGTGGCGATCAACACCGCTACTCAAGGAACCAATCTGATTAAGCTGCGCGAAATTGAAGACCACTTTAATTCTCGTGTTCGTGAGACAGTTCGTGTTCCCTATGACGCCATGCTTGCTGCTGGTTCCTACATCGACTTTAAGAAGCTCAAGCCTGAGACTCAAGAGGCTGCTCGTCAGCTGGCTTCTTTGGTTGTTGACGGCCTCTAATTCCCCAAGAACTTAGATGACTGAACGTTCAATACGCATCCTTGGCGACCCCGTTCTCAAGACTCCTACTGAGGAGATTGTCGTTATTGACGACAAGATTCGTGCTCTTGTAGATGATTTGCTAGACACCGTCAAGATTCCTGGACGTGCCGGTGTTGCCGCCACTCAGATTGGAGTGGGTCTTCGTGCGTTTAGTTATAACGTTCACGGTGAGATTGGCTATATTCTCAACCCTCGTATCGTAGAAACACGCGGAGACATTGAGCTAGTTGAGGAAGGTTGCCTAAGCGTTCCTAACCTATGGTTCAAGACACCCAGGTATCCCTTTGCCAAAGTTGAAGGGACAGACCTCGACGGCAACACCATCGTGCTTGAGGGAGAGGGGCTGATGGCTCAGGCTCTTCAGCACGAGTGTGACCACCTAGATGGTCTGGTATACCTTGACCGGTTAGACCAACAAACACGTAAAGAAGCTATGCGGCAAGTGCGCGAAAGCGATTGGTTTTAGTCAACCGCTCCAGAAGCACCTTCATACATCGCTTCAATCTCATTGGCGTAATCTTTCACAATCACATTGCGCTTAATGCTCATCTTCGGAGTGAGGTGACCAGACTCTTCCGTGAACTGTGTGGGCAAGATTGTGAACTTACGAATAGATTCTGCACGAGAAACGCGTGCATTGGCGCGGTCAATTGCTGTTTGAACTTCTGCGATTACCGCAGGGTTCTTGGCCGCTTCTGAAATACTCATCGTGGGATCGAGCTTGTTGTTGGTGAGCCACATGGGCAACATTTCTGGGTCCAGCGTCACGAGCGCAGAAATGAATGGCTTTGCATCTCCCACAGCAACAACCTGGCTAATGACTGGGTTTGCGCGAATAGGGTCCTCTAGGAAAGCGGGAGCAACGTTCTTTCCGCCCGCAGTCACAATAATTTCTTTCTTGCGACCTGTAATGGTGATGTAGCCATCTGCGTCAATCTCACCGATGTCACCGGTTTTGAACCAGCCGTCATGGAATGTTTCTGCCGTTGCTTGAGGGTTCTTCCAGTATTCCTTGAAGACGTTGATACCAGCGGCTTCAATTTCGCCTTCATCACTCAAGCGAACAGAACATCCTGGCAATGCGGGTCCAACCGTTCCAATTTTGAATTTGGAGGGGAGGTTGATGGAGATGGGAGCTGTTGTTTCAGTGAGGCCATATCCCTCTAGAACAACCAGACCAAGTGCATGGAAGAAGTGGGCAAGCCTGTCGCCAAGTGGAGCAGAACCACTGATGGCATAGGTGCAGTTGCCACCAAGTGCGGCACGCAGCTTGGAAAGTACAAGTTTGTCCATCACGGCAAACTTCAGCTTGAGGCCGAGAGGAATGTGACCTGCCATTTCTGCTTTTGAATATTCGATAGCGGTTTTTGCAGCGGCACGGAAGATATTTCCCTTGCCACCAGCTTCTGCTTTTTGCTCAGCAGAGTTGTAAACCTTCTCAAACACACGAGGCACAGCCAAAAGGAATGTGGGCTTGAAAGATTGCATGGCTGGCAATAATTGGGTTGTGTCTCCCTGGTGGCCAACTTTCACGCCACCTTGCACAGCCAGAATCGAAATGAAGCGTGCAAAAATATGTGCCGTTGTGATGAAGAGCAACGTGGAGGACTGTGGGTTAACCACCTCGGGGACGGCAGCCTGCGCATTGCGTGAAAGCTCCAAGAAGTTGGAGTGAGTTAGCACGCAGCCTTTAGGCTTGCCGGTCGAACCCGAGGTGTAAATCAAGGTTGCAAGATCGCTGCCGTGTAAAGAGGAGCGACGTTCTTCAACTTCTTCATCAGAAACACCAGATCCAGCAATCACAAGTGCTTCCAAATCGCCGGCATCTATTTGCCATACTGAGTGAACAAATGGAGCATCTGATCGGATTTCTTCAAAACGCTTGAGGTGGTCGGGAGTTTCGACAATCAGTGCAACAGCTTCAGAGTCTTCCAAAATCCATTGAATTTGGCTGGGTGCGCTTGTTTCGTAGATCGGCACCAATGCTGCACCAGCAAACCACATCGCGAAGTCAACAAGGGTCCACTCATAGCGGGTCTTGCACATCAATCCAACGCGGTCACCCTGTTTGATGCCGCTGGCAATAAATCCTTTAGCAAGTGCAACAACTTGTTCAAGAAACTCGGTCGAAGTGACGTCTTTCCAGCCACCGTCAACAGGGAGTGAAAAAAGAGCATTATTAGGAGTTTCACGCACACGGTCGAGCAAAACCTGAGTGGTATTTGCTTGTGGCTCCGCTGGAACTAAAGCGGGTGTGTCGAACTGAATAACGCTCTTAACCATGGCATCTCCTTCGGTGTTAACTACACTTTAGTAGTCCCTCCATTCCCTCCCAAGACTTTCAGGAGACTCACAGCTATGTATTCCATTGGTATCGATATCGGGGGAACAAAAATAGCTGCAGCCCTGGTCAATGAGCTGGGTGAAATCATCACCAAGAGTCAGGTTCCTTCCCCTGCGCACAGCGCTGAAGATATGGAATTGGCCATAGTCTCACTCATCACGGAACTTTCAGCAGGCAACCCAGTTATCGCTGCCGGTGTTGCAGCAGCGGGTTTCATTGATGCTGCTCAGTCCACTGTTTACTACGCCCCAAATATCGCGTGGCGCAATGAACCCCTCAAAGACAAGCTCGAGGCAAAGATTGATTTACCTATCGTCATTGAAAACGATGCGAATGCGGCCGGGTGGGCAGAGTACAGATTCGGTGCAGGGAAATCTTTCACCCACATGACCATGCTCACCATTGGCACCGGCGTTGGTGGAGCAATCATCGCTAACAGAGAATTGTTTACCGGTGGTTTCGGTGCAGGAGCTGAGTTGGGGCACCTTCGTGTGCAACCTGATGGCCTCGAGTGTGGGTGTGGACAGCGAGGATGCATCGAAGCATATGCTTCGGGACGTGCCCTGTTGCGCTACATGCGCGAAGAAACCCAGAATCCTCGGCTTGAAGCCCAAGAGGGAAAAAAACTTCTTGAGGACGGCGATCCCGCCGCCTGGCGTGCGGTGAGCACTCTCGGGGGCTGGATGGGTGTGGCTTGTGCCAGTCTTTCAGCGATTCTTGATCCACAAGTATTTGTCATCGGTGGCGGTGTTGCCGCAGCTGGCGAGCACCTGCTGAACCCTATTCGTGAGTCATTTTTGAGTAACGTATCTGCTCGCGGATACCACCCAGAACCAGAATTTCGTATTGCTGAAATGGTCAATGATGCCGGTGTCGTGGGTGCTGCAGATCTTGCGCGTCGCCACGCAGAAAAACTCTAGCGGTAAGCTAAAAGCATGTTTTATTGGCTGATGAAAAACGTCATCGCCGGACCTTTGCTCAAGGGCATCTTTCGTCCGTGGGTCACCGGTGCTGACAACATTCCCGCTGAGGGCGGAGTGATTTTGGCCAGCAATCACCTCTCGTTTGTTGATTCAGTTTTTCTTCCGATCTCTATCGATCGGGAAATGGTCTTTTTAGCAAAGAGCGAATACTTCACCACAAAAGGCATTAAAGGTTGGGCCACGAAGTGGTTTATGAAGGGTACCGGTATGTTGCCCATTGACCGCTCTGGCGGAAAAGCTTCAGAGGCTAGTTTGAATACAGGCCTACGCGTGTTGGCTGAGGGTCGCGTTTTAGGAATTTACCCCGAGGGAACTCGTTCACCCGATGCCAAGCTTTATCGCGGTCGCACCGGTATTGCTCGAATGGTTTTAGAAGCTGGGGTCCCAGTTATTCCTGTTGCCATGATTGACACCGAAAAGATCATGCCGATTGGTTCTAAGTGGCCCAAGTTGCGTCGTCCCGGAATCATCATCGGTAAACCTTTGGACTTTTCCCGATTCCAAGGTATGGAGGGTGATCGTTTCATACTTCGTGCTGTGACAGATGAAATCATTTATGAGCTCGCTGGCTTGTCAGGCCAAGAGTATGACGATGTCTATGCCTCGTCTGTGCGTGAAAAACGCCCCGTCAGCGCAAGATAAGCTTAAGACTTGGCTAGATAAAGCCAATTGAGACAAGCATTCACAAGCAGTGATTCCCATCACGCATCCATTTTTAGGAGAGTTCCTTCGTGGCTAGCCAAACTGAGCCCAATATCGTCGCTGACAAGACCGTCATCGAGGGTTTGGACTATTGGCGCACACTTCCTATCAAGCAGCAACCTGAATGGCCAAATACTGAAGCAGTTAAAGCAACCAGTGCACAGTTAGCTGCTCTTCCGCCTCTAGTTTTTGCCGGTGAAGTGGACACTCTGCGTGAACGTCTCGCAAGGGCAGCTCAAGGTCAGGCATTCCTTCTACAGGGTGGAGATTGCGCAGAGACTTTTGCTGGTGCGACAGCGGACAAGATTCGTAACCGCATTAAGACTGTTCTTCAAATGGCTGTTGTACTTACCTACGCAGCAGAGATGCCGGTCATCAAAATGGGTCGTATGGCTGGGCAGTTTGCTAAGCCTCGCTCGAGCGACACGGAAACTCGTGGTGATGTAACCCTGCCTGCTTACCGTGGCGATATCGTCAACGGCTACGACTTCACTACAGAATCACGCACAGCAAATCCAGAGCGCCTGCTTCAGGCATACAACACATCAGTAGCAACCTTGAACCTCATCCGGGCTTTCACCACAGGTGGTTTTGCAGACCTTCGTGAAGTACACCGTTGGAACCAAGGTTTCGCCAAAAACCCTGCCAACGTCGAATACGAAGCTATGGCCAACGAAATTGATCGCGCAATCAAATTTATGGCTGCTTGTGGCGCTGATTTTGATGCTCTCAAGACCACAGAGTTCTTTGTTTCCCACGAAGCACTGCTGATGGACTATGAGCGTCCCATGACACGCATCGATTCACGGACTGGAACCCCGTACAACACCAGTGCACACTTCTTGTGGATCGGTGAGCGCACACGTGAACTTGATGGTGCACACGTTGACTTCCTATCTCGTGTCCGAAACCCCATTGGTGTGAAGCTCGGTCCCACCACAGATGTTGACAACATGAAAAAACTTATTGACAAACTGGACCCTGAACGAGAGCCAGGCCGTTTGACCTTCATCACCCGTATGGGCGCAGGCAAGATTCGTGAGGCGTTACCTCCGCTACTTGAAGCGATCAAAGAAATGGATGCAAATCCTCTCTGGATTACTGATCCCATGCATGGAAACGGAATCACTACCCCCAATGGTTACAAGACCCGTCGTTTTGACGATGTCATGGACGAAGTTCGTGGTTTCTTCGAAGCACACCGCCAGGTTGGGACATTCCCCGGTGGAGTGCACGTAGAACTCACAGGTGACGATGTCACTGAATGTTTGGGTGGTTCTGAACAGATTGATGAGAAGGACTTGGAAAGCCGTTACGAGTCTTTGTGTGACCCTCGACTCAACCACATGCAATCACTCGAGCTTGCATTCTTGGTTGCTGAAGAACTCAAGAAGGCATAAACCACTTCATAACGCATCAGGCCCCGTCACCAGAAGGTGACGGGGCCTGATTGTAGTTGAGTGTTACTTGACTACTTTGTTGAAGCCAGTAACTGGCTGTGCCTCATCGAAGCCTGCAACCTGCTTGCGGAATCCGCGAGTCAGGATGATCAACCAAACCAGACCAACACCGGCCCAGATGAGACCACCAGTGAGAGCCTCGGGGGAGAGGTTGACCCACAGGATGATGGTCATTGCAAGACCAACAAGTGGCAGGATAACAAACTTGAAAATGTCTGATCCTGTCTTACGGCGGCCCTGACGGATTGCAAACCACGCAAATACGGAGATGTTGACGAAGCTAAACGCAATCAACGCACCGAAGTTGATGAAGTGAACAATGTCAGCCAAGGTCAGTACAACACCGGTCAAGCAGACGACACCAGCAAGGATGACGTTGAAGGTTGGAGTCTGAGTCTTGGGGTTGACGTAGCCAAAGAGCTTGTTGGGGAGAACGTTGTTACGTCCCATAACCAGCAGCATACGAGCCACGGATGCCTGTGATGCAAGCAGAGAAGCAATAGTTGCGGCAAAGCCAGCTGCGGTCAGGATGATCTTCATGGTTTGACCACCGACGAGCTCACCAATGATGGGCAGTGTTGAATCGTCAACGTACTGACGGTCTCCACCTGGAGCGAATACATTCCAGTCAGGGAAGAGTGCCTGGGTGAAGTATGCAGTCACGATGAAGATACCGCCACCGATGAGTACGGTGAGCATGATCGCACGAGGAACAACCTTGGGGGTACGAGCTTCTTCTACGTACATGGTGACAGCATCGAAACCAATGAAGCTGAAGCAAACGATGGTTGCACCAAGAAGAACGAGCGAGAAGTCAACGCCTTCGTGAACGAATGGGGTTGGAGTGATGAGCGTTCCCTCACCGGCGCCACCGAGAAGCTGAACAATAACCATCACAACGAAGGCAAGCATTGCTGCGATTGCAATGATGAGCAGAATCGTGTTGACGTTCGAAGTACCACGCATGGTGACGTAGATAATTCCTGTAGCAAGAACAGTGAAGAGGATGACCCAGACAGCGCCATCAATTTCCGGAAAGAAGGATTCCATGTAACTGCGAACGATGATGATGTTGACCAAAGGCAACAGCATGTAGTCCAGCATGGATGTCCAACCCACCATGAAACCAACGTTGGGGTGGATCGAATTCTTCGCGTAGGTATATGCAGAACCAGCTGAAGGGAACTCTGCAGACATCTTGCCGTAGCTAATTGCCGTGAAGATCATCACGATCAAAGCAACCAGGTATGCCAGCGGCACAACGTTGTTTGTAGTTTCGGCAACCATACCGAAGGTGTCAAAGACAACAGTTGGGGTCATGTAACCCAGGCCAAGAGCCACAATGGCCCACATGCCGAGATTACGTTTCAGTGCGACCCTCGAGCCGCTACCGGGGACAAAGGATTCTGGCATAACATCTCTCTTCTTTGAGGCCATGAAAGAACATTGGATAGTAAACCTATGTTCGATTACTTACTCTAGTCCTCTTCAACACCTGAAAGACCCTCTGTAACCGGAAATTTACAACTGAATCCGTTGTTATTGGAGCAAATATAAAGGGGAATCGTCGAAGTTGCCATTCCAAAACTTCATGTGGCTTTGTTGGCACGATTAATGGTTTGGTATACGAAGGTGTGGTGCT
Source organism: Aurantimicrobium sp. MWH-Uga1 (assembly GCF_003325955.1). Classification (NCBI taxonomy): domain Bacteria; kingdom Bacillati; phylum Actinomycetota; class Actinomycetes; order Micrococcales; family Microbacteriaceae; genus Aurantimicrobium; species Aurantimicrobium sp. MWH-Uga1. The sequence goes on from NZ_CP030929.1 coordinate 698,934, forward strand.
TACGCAAAGAAAGTAGGGTGTGGAATCTCTCCCACACCCACAAAACTTTTTTGCTTAGAGTTTCTTACTGAATGCTGCAAGATGACTTTCGCTCGCGGAACGAAGTTTATCCAGTGTGGCGAGAATGGATGTGTCAGTAGTTGAATTCATTGCACGAGTAAGGTCTGCAATGTCAGTTTCTTCAATCAAGACGCCAACTTTGTAAGCCTCTGTTTGACTGGTCAATCCTTGAGCGATGAGCTGGTCGTACAGCGCCTGCAGATCAGGGTTCACAAATACACCGATTTCTGACGAGCGTGGATCTGCCAGTTCATATGCATTGAGCAAACTTAACACCTGATCTTGGTGGGTACTTTCGCTGGCCAAAATATTTGTGAAAGTGTTTCCGCCCCAAGTCTGACCAAGAACAGTGTAGACATCGTGGGCAAGCTTCTCTTCTTCGATGAGATACAGGAGCAAGTCTTCTGTACTGGTGGTTTCTGTAGAGGTCGACTCTTCTTCTAGTGCCTGCACTTCGTCAGCAGCTGTTACTTCTTGAGGGGGCTGGCTAACTGCAATAGGTGCAGGGGGTGTGCTGGTTAGTACAGCTGCTGAAACTCCTGCAATGCCGATAACACTAGCGAGGGCTGTAGCGGTGATTACTGTTGATTTCTTCATGGCGAACAACTTTCTATTGGGATAATTCAAAGATACCCCCGGGGGTATATGAGTGAACTATGTACAACCTATGAAATAGCTATGAATAAGTGTTTATGTTTTCTGTTTTCAGGGCACATAGTTGCAGGTATCACCTGGACACAATTCTGGTTGTTCATTACTGAGTCGTTGTTGGAGGAAGCAACCCACACAAATTCCAAATGCTGCCTCGAGAAAGAGCACGCTCAGGCATATTCCACACATTGTCAAGACCACTGGCACAGGTGCACCCAATCGTCCCATCAACAAACACGTCGTCAACGCCAGGCCAAAACCCAACCCCCATGCAAGTCTTTTCGGTCGAGCACTCACCCATTCAGGTCTTTGCCAGTAGACAGCAAGACGCCCCAGGGTCATCGTTGGTGAATACTTCGGAGAGAACACCAGCCTGATGATCATGTCAATAAGGAAAAAGAGAGCGAAGCCTTGAACAAGCCGAAAATCTTGCGTATTGAGAACAGTGACAAAGCCACTAAATCCGAAAAGAAATAAAATCCCTGCGCTTGCACGCACTTCTCGCTCATTGAAGACTTCCTGATTGTAGCCTTCAACAATTTCACCAAACCTTCCCCATTTACGGTCTGGGTTTGGCGGTAATTCGAATGGTGTGGTCATCTCAATCTTTCCATCAGGCATGATGTGGGGATGAGTAATAAAAGTAAAGGTGTCTATTTAGTTGTTGTGCAGTTTGTGCTGTTAGGTGCAATTGTCTTCCTCCCTCACGGTGACTTCTGGTCTGTATCCGAAATAGTGGGTACGTTTTCATTTGTTGTGTTGTTGCTGGGTTTCGTCATCACTCTGTTAGGAATTATCAGCTTGGGTAGCTCACTTACTGCAACTCCCGTACCAAAACACAATGCCGTTTTACGAACTTCGGGAATGTATGCCATTGTGCGTCATCCGATTTATTTAGGTTTGATACTCATTGGTTTGGGCCTTACCTTGCCTGCAGGATCGGTTCTCACTCTGGTGTCATACGGATTACTTATCTTTTTACTGTCCTATAAAGCAAGATTCGAAGAGCAACTGTTGATCGCACATTTTCCTCAATATCGGGCTTATGCATCACGTGTCGGCCGCATCATCCCATTGGTAGGAAGACTTCATTAACATTTCTTTAGTATACCCCCGGGGGTATTTATTTTTGCTGTAAGATAAGAACATGGCTTCTGTAGAACTCACCGCTGAAAACTTTGATTCCACCATCATGGGCAACGACATAGTCGTTGTTGATTTCTGGGCTGAGTGGTGTGGTCCCTGCAAGATGTTTGCGCCAACTTTTGAGGCGATTTCAGAAAATCACCCTGAGATTGTGTTCGGAAAAGTAGACACCGAAGCAGAAAAATCACTGGCAGCCGCTGCTGGAATTCAGTCAATTCCTACTCTGATGATTTTCCGAGACAGCATTCTGCTTTTCTCGCAACCAGGAGCATTGCCGCCGGCGGCCCTGGAAGACCTAGTCGGTCAAGTCAAAGCCCTAGATATGACAGAGGTACACAGGGAATTAGAAAAGATGCAAAACAATGTTGAAAACAATTAATTACGACGCAGTTAGTTTTGAGCTCAACGCAACTGTTAATCTGTCTTCTTCCTAAGATTTCTGGTTGGGAATATCCAACTCGAGAAAATACTTCCAGCTCCAATTATTAGACCAAAAAACATGACTTCGTAGCTAGAAGTAATCCATCCCGCAACCACTGGTAAAAATGTCACCCCACCAACTACGGCAGTCGCTACAACTCGGGCAGCAAAAGTCCAGCGTCGTGCAAACAGACGGATAATTAAGGCGTTCAAGGCAAATACGAGTTGAATCCATAAAGTCCACCAAGGCACGTTCTTTTCAAGAGGAATTTCACGGACAACTTGGTGGACACCACCGGAAGTGTTTGCGCCGACCAATTTGATGGTTGCTTTGGAACCTGTGTCGAACTTTTTTATCTCATTCAAAGTTGTATCTGAGAGTTGAATTTGACCATCGGAGCCTGCTGAAACACCATCAAGCTCTCTGGTCCCAACGAGGCGTATATTGTGACCCCCGTCTTCGAGCAAGCTCAAAGGCAGATTTCCCGAAATAGCGACTTTGCCGTCTTCTCCCACCACAGCTGAACCAAAGATGATGGGACTAGTCGTCACAGCCAAATAGACCACACTGCCTGGCTTGTATGTGGCAACTTGGGCTTCCACCTTTAACCAATTTGTTGCCGCGCCCAGGTTCAAAGAACCAACGGTTACTGGTTTAGCCAAATCACTAGCTGCAAAAACGTCAACTGCGTCCTGAGTGGTTGGCCCGCTGAGAATTTGGTTTTTGGTTGGTTGAGAAGTTGGTTGGGCACTGGTTATCTGGGCAAAATCTGTTGCGTTTCTATCGGTAGATTCCTTGATCGCGGCTGCGATTGCGACAGGATCTCCAATTTGTCCAGGTGTTATGACAAATTGACCTGTGGTTCTTGCCCCAATGATTTCTATTCGTGTGGAAACGCCCGGAGCAAATCCTGACAGGGCTTCTTCTTTGATGGATTCGATGCTTCTAGTTGCTTCGTTTCCTGAAATGTTTCCTGTCTTTCCAGGAATTACACCTTTTCCTGTATCCACCGTATCTACAGAGTTGGATGTTCTGACCGGTGCACCTGATGCAACTGGGGAACCAATTTTAGGCTCCTCAGTTTTAGGTACAGGCAAAGTTAAAACAGGTGCCGGAGTTGATCTAGCTGTCGGTGGTACTAAGTTCGCAGGGATGGGTGCAGTGGGAACAATGGGCGCTGGCGGAACATTAATTATGCGAGGTGCAACCGGTGTCTGTTGTTGAACATAAATAATGTTGAAAGTAATGGTGACTGTGTTGCTCATAGCAGCGCTGAAGTTTCCATTAGAGCCAACAAAGGCATAGACACCACATGTACCTTGCTGAGTTGCAGTGATTCGATTGTTTGAAATTGAACAAACGTTTGAACCCGAGGTCATGATGTATGTGATGTTGCCCCCACCCCGTGTGAGGTTAGTAGACAAAGTTGAAGTTTGTCCTACGTTTAGTGACGTAGGAGTGGCGGTAAGAGTTAGTGTTCTGTTACCAGACGTAACCTGGAACGAATATGGACCGGCATGAACCGACGTGTAGGTGCTGTCTTCCTCAGCTTCAACCTCTACTGAACATGTTCCTACGCTGAGCAGAGTAATGACTCCGGTGGTCTGATTAATGGCACAAACTCCGGTTGTATTTGAAGTGAAAGACAATGTGCCTTGATTTGGTGACAATGCTGGAATTAGCGAAATCTGTGCGTCAATAGTTGTAGTTGAGACAGCTGGAGAAAGAGCGGCGTTGAGGGTTCTGACAATTTTGGCCGGACCTGTGATGTTAAAGGTCTGAGAGATGCTGGTTGCCGGGTTAAAGTTTGTCGACGATCCGATAGACGCTGTGACTGTGCAAGTCACAGTTGCCGATGTGATAGATATGTTTGCGGTGATTTCGTTGCTGCTTGGGTTATAAGAGCATTCGCCAGAAGTAGTAACGGCTGGCGTCAATCCAGAAGTACTGTTCGCAATGAGAGAATGCGAACCACCAGGTTGAAGAGTTGGAACACTCACAGGGTTGAAGTTCAGTGTTTGATTGGCTTTGTTGATGGTGAATGCGCCGGTATTGTAGAGAAAGCTGTAGTTTCCTGAGTTCGCACCAGAGCATGTCACTGACGGATAAGTTCCCGCGGAACTTGAAAGTGAATAAGTCGAAACACAGGTCGGCGTGTTCGTTAGGTGTGAACTGTTTTCATTGTTGACCCACCCGGCAAATGTTGGTGTCAAAGTTGGCACTGGGTCGCCATAGGTTACAACAGGGTTTGGAGCCGAAACGGTCAATATTTTTTTGTTTACAGTGATTGAACCATTGTTGTAGTTGAAACTGTAATTTGCTGAAACCCCGTTGTTTTGACAACTAATCGTGACTGGCGTACTCGATGCATGTGTCTGATTCGTGTATGTAGTTGAACATGTTGGTGCTGTGTCGAGATCATCTACATTCTCTGAATTGACAAAACCTGATACTGAAGGGGTGAGAGATGGAATTGGATCCCCGTACGTCACTATTCGAGATGGGCCAGTCACACTCAAGGTTTTTTTGGCAACAGTAATTGAGCCGTTGCTGTAGCTAAAGCTGTAGTTATTGGAGACCCCATTATTGGCACAAACGATGGGAACAGGGGTGTTTGAAGCACCCGTTGTGTTCGTATAAACGGTTGTGCAGGAGGGTGCGGTTGCTAGATTTGATTCGTTTTCAGAATTAACAAAGCCAGAAATTGTCGGTGTCAGTGAAGGAACTGCATCGCCATACGTAACAAATCGTGAAGGTCCAGTTACTGTCAGACCCTTTTTATTGATTGTTGCGACCCCATTCACATAAGCAAAAGAGTAATTAGTTGCGTTTGCGCCTGAACATGAAATTGTTGGTGTTTGGGATGCAGAGGTAGTTGGTGAGTAACTAGTTTGGCACTGTGGTTGAACGCTCAAAGCACTACTGTTTTGTCCGTTTACAAACCCAGAAATTATCGGAGACAACGAGGGGACTGGGTCTCCATAGGTGAGCACATGATTGGGGGCGGAGACGTTGAGCTGCTTCTTAGAGATGTTGACATACGAAGGTAAGTAACTAAATGAATAATTAGTCGCGCTTGCGTTAGAACAAGAAATGCTGGGATTAGAACCCACATTTGACGTGCGTTGGTAAGTGGTTACACAGGAAGCTGGCGTGCTGAGAACTGATTCATTTTGACCGTTTACAAAGCCACTAAAGTCTGGAGCTAAATCAGTACCACTGGGTATTGGATCTCCGTAAGTTAGGTCAATTACCTTGCTTTCAATAGTTATGGGTCGTTGTGTAATGTTTACATTTCGCGAGGTATAACTAAAGGAATAGTCTCCGTCTGAGCCATTCGCACAGGTCACCGAAATTGTCTCGTTCACGTTGGTGGTTACTGAATAGCCTGAAGCGTTGCAGGATGGCAGTACGTCGAAAACACTAGATGTTTCCCCATTTGCAAGCGGGCTAAAGGTTGGTGAACCAATGCTGGGAAGAGGGTCCCCATACTGAACTGAAACTGTTGGGGGAGAAACAGTGATGGGTTTTTGGACGACGGTAATTGAACCTGGGTGATACACGTAGTTATAGTTCGTAGCTGTTCCGCCAGAACACGTAATGGCAACTGGAATTGAGTTCACGTGTGTATTTGGCGTGTAAGCAGTAGAACAAGTAGGCAAGCTTGCACCAAGGTTAACAACGCCCTGTCCGTTTACAAATCCAGAGTATTGCGGTGCTAGTGATGGAACGCTTGAGCCATATTCAACACTGCTATGAACTAAGCCTGATACATCTAAATCTTTCTTAGTGACTGTGACGGTACCTGGCACGTAATTGAATGAATAATTAGTCGACGCAGCTCCGGAACAAGCGACTTGAGGGGTTGACCCTGCATTGGTCAGACTTGTGTATGTCGAAGTACACGAAATGGGAGAGGTTAAGTCGCTTTCTGTATCTGAGTAAACAAAGCCACTTATTGATTTGCCGTAGGTAAATGTAGATGTTCCGTATTCAACGGAATAACTATTTCCTGTGATCGTTAGGGGAGCTTTTGCAATTGTGACTGTGAAATTAACATCAGGAGCGGCATTAAATTCGGAGTTACCACTTGCACTTGCTGTAACGGTTGCAGTTCCAGCACCGCGAATGACTAAATCTGTTCCGTTTACACTTACGACCTGATTGTTCGACGATGTGTATGAAACGTTTTGCCCACTGCTGGCAACTCCACCTGCGGCGAAGCTTGCAGTGTCACCGTATGTCTTGTTTTTGTTTGAAACAGTAATTGTTTGTGGTTTCTTCGACACCACAATTGTCAAAGTTTTCGTTTGTGAGGTTTGAGAATTACTCACCACTGTATAACTGGCGGTATATGTTCCTGCAGTGGTTGGAGTTCCTGTTAAGGCTCCGGTCGAAGCATTGAGGTAAATTCCTGGGGGAAGATCACCAGAGGCTTTAGTGTAGTTGGAATAAACTCCATTACCATCCACTGCGATGAGTAATTCTGAGTACGAAGAATTGACCGTACCTGATAACAGCTCAATGTTGGTTATATACGGAGCGCCAGCTGTAACTGGAAAAGTTATCGTAACTGGTTCGGCAGCATAAAAAGTTGTACTGCCATCTTGGGAGGCCGTTATTGAACATGTGCCCTGACTAAGTGTGACTATCTGGCCCCCACTAATGATGCAAACATCAGGAGTATTTGACGCATAATTGACAGTCAGGCCAGAGGTAGTAGAGCCAGATATTGTCCAGTTTGTTCCATTTTGCAGAGTGCCTGGTCCAGAAAAAGTAATCGTTTGGTTGGTTTTTACAAGTGCTTGAAAGGGCACCCATGCTCCTGATGCAGCTGTTGCGTAGCTTGTGCTGTAATAAGCAATTACTCGGAAGCAATACCAGCTGTTGTTTGTTAAGCCTGTAACTACTGTGTTTCCGGTTCCAGAGTCCACAGTGTTTACATCGGTAGGGAACGCACCTGCAAGCAAAATATCTGCGCCACCGTCTTGTAGGTATCCCGAACCGGGGACAGGGACTGTCGTTCCCAAAGAAGTACAGGAATTGGTTCCATTCGAGGAGGCGTATTCAAATTTTACTTTGGCTCCATTTGTTACCTGATTGGGGTCAATTGAACCGTTGAGCGTTACGTCAATCTTTCCGCTGGACAACGTTAAGTTCGTCACGGTTCCAGTTGTTGCGGTGGGGTTGCTTACGGGCTCAGTTGTTACAAATGAGAGAATTGCTCCATTAACATTTCCACCCTTGATCCGGTAGTAGTAAACGGTGCCGGAGTTAAGTCCAGATAAGTTCGACGTGTAGTTGACTGAACCTGTTCCACCCGCAGTGTTTCCAATACTGATGCTTGTCGCACTGCTGAGCGTAGGAGAAGTGCCGTATTGAAAAACCATTGCGCTCCCAGTGTCACCATTGGGGTCAATCGATCCTGAAATTGTTGCAGTGGTATTTCCTGTAACTTGTGCTGTACCCGTCACAGCTTCGATGGGAAGTTGTTGCGTCGTAGTCGTCGCTGTCACAGTTGTTTGTCCGCACGTTCCCTGCGCAGAGGTGTATGACATGGTGCTTGGACTTGAACCGATGCTGAGCGAACCCACAGAAGCCACAGCAGTGTTGGTGTAGTCATAAGTACTTGTGACACAGGTAGTCACAGCCATGTTGTAGGTAATAGTTCTGGAGCTATTTGCAGGAATTAGATAGGGCCCGGGAAATATAAGTTTTGTCGAATCAGTGCTAGACCTACTCGGTTCTGTAGTAGATGCAGAACTAAACCGAACTGAGTTTGCAACGTAACTCAAGCCAGGAGCAGGTGTGTCTGTAACCTGATCAATAGTGACGTCTGTTGAACCCGAGTTTGTCATCGTTACGGTGTAGCTAAAAGTCGTATTCCCACCGGCAACAGTGGCAGTATTACCCACCGTTTTTGTCACGCCAAGATTTACTGTTGGTGTGCTCGCTGAAAGGGATGCTGTACTGCCGGTTGCACTCACATCCGAATGTTTGATTTGTGTTCCAGATGCGATTTGACCGATTGGTAGAACAGTTGCGCCGCTGGGAGATGGGCCAACTACTTGGAAGCTATATACAGCTGTGTAATCAAATTGTTTTGTATTACTGTTTCCTGTTGTTGATTGAAGTTCAGCCAGGGTTACTTTCAAAGTGTCTGTGTATGTTCCAGCCGCTTTGTTTCCTTGACCAACTACAGAGATGGATGTTCCAGTAAGACGATACGCACCTGTGGGCCACGAAGAACGAGCCGCTGGGCTAAACCACAAGATGCCTGGATCGGCAGTGCTTCCTGCACCAACTGTTCCAGTAGAACCTGTAACGGTGACCGTCATGGTGGAACCTAAAGTAGTTACCGAGGTATTAGTGATGTTGGTGACTTTATTGGCAGCTGCTTTGATGGTTTCGGCAACTTTGCTGAACGTGAAAGTACACGAATAAACCTCAGTACTTCCTGCCAAACCTGGCTTTCCAGAAAACACGCGTAATACATGCGATTGTGCACTGGAGCTTGACGCCGTGGCCTTGAGTAAAAAGAAAGCGGTCGCGCTGTCGTTTCCCTTAGCAACAGTTCCCAGCGGCATGGTTGCATCATTGGGGTTTGCTAATGAAACAACTCCACCCGTAAAGGTGTCAATTTTGGCCCACAGACCTGTTTTGTCGCTAGCGCTGGAGGTGTTTTTGATGACATAAGACACATAGGCAGCATCGATATTTTGGCCTTGGCCTGAATCAATATAAAAAACACTTCCGTGTTTAGCCGTTACGTTGAGGTTATTTTGATCGTTTCCTGCAGCTCCATCGCATTTGTTCGAGGTAGCGGCGAAACTATCGTCTGACTGGAACCCAACCGAATGTGTGATGATCACTAAGCCAAGCACCATGGCGCAAGATGCTATGAAGAACCTCAGGAAGATGTTTCTTCCATGGGCATGACGAGGTATTCGTAAAACACGCATACGAAACACCCCCTGCCTAATCGTTTAATCTTTAAACCAACGGTTAAATGTACCTCACTTTGAGGTGATAACACCTGTTTTTGCAGGTACTTATGGGCATTAGCTGTTGTGCCGCAGAGGCAAATCTCAAGTGAGCGTGGTTCATCCCTTGAAATGAGTCCTTATGACAAGAAGACAATGATGTAGAGAATTCTTCTTAGTCCTCTTGTGTCACTGAGATATACCCATCAACATTGAGGCGTATCGTGATCCCGTCATCTAGCTGAACCACGGGACGATTTTCTAGATAGGTCAAAGTCCAAAACCACCCACTAGTGTCCTGTATGAGCGCAGTAAGTTCACGTTCGACCTCGGCAACAGCTTCCCGAACTGCCTTGTCTAGCGTTTGAGGAGGCTCAGTATGAGCTTTCCATCTTGTTCCAAGCTGCATCACTTTTCCTGCGTGGTTTCCGGTGCTGGGGCAAGTTCAATCTGGCTCACACCAAGCTCGGATGCTTCTTCGAAGGTGAGTTGTGCAATTCGACCTGTAGCCATCAAGTCACTCTGAGCAGCTTCAAGGAGAGAAATAGTTGCTTCCGATGCAGCGATAGTCGCTGTGAGAACCTCAGTCTTTTGGCTAGCTGAGGCTTCAGTTTTTGCTCGACGAATACCAATAAGTGCCTCGGAGGCGGCCTTGAGTACCTCGGGGTTACCAATAACATCATCTCCTGGAACAGGCCAGGTAGAACGGTGAATACTGTCGTCATTGAACCAGGACCATGCTTCTTCTGCGGCAAATGGCAGAACAGGTGCGAGTAGACGCAGAAAAACAGTTAGTGCTTGGTTGAGAGCAGCAGCTGCGGAAGCCTGCTCTGGGTGCTCTTGGTTATAGGCACGTTCTTTGACTAACTCGAGATAGTCATCTGTGAAGGTCCAGAAGTAATGTTCTGTCACTTCTAATGCTTTGGCGTGGTCATAGTTCTCCAACGCCTCAGTTGCCTCTCGAACCACGTTGTGAAGAGTTTCGAGCATGCTCAAATCCAGTGGATTGGTTATCACAGTGTCTTTTGGAGCATCGAATCCCAAGATGAACTTGGATGCATTCAAGAGCTTGATCGCTAAGCGGCGGCCAATCTTGATCTGGGTGGGGTTTTGTGGGTCGAAGGCTGCGTCTGTTCCCAAACGACTGCTTGCCGCCCAATAACGCACAGCATCGGAGCCGTGCTGATCCAGCATGTCTGCAGGAGTGACGACGTTGCCCTTGGACTTGGACATCTTTTTACGGTCAGGATCGACAATAAAGCCAGAAATTGCAGCATTGGTCCATGGCTTGCCATCGTTTTGCAAAGCAGAACGCAACATGGTGGAGAACAGCCACGTACGTATGATGTCCTGACCTTGGGGGCGCAGGTCGTATGGGAATACCAGATTCCACAGGTCCTCATCACGCTCCCACCCACCAGCTAGTTGAGGGGTCAGACTTGAGGTTGCCCAGGTGTCCATGACGTCAACTTCACCCTGGAAACCTCCTGGGATACCGCGCTGTGCTTCGGTGTAGCCATCGGGAACATCGGTGGAAGGATCAACGGGCAGCTGTTCCCTCTTTGCGATGATGGGCTCATCGAAGACGGGGTTGCCATCACCATCGAGTGGGTACCATACAGGAATGGGTACACCAAAGAACCGCTGACGGGAGATGAGCCAGTCACCGTTAAGACCATTGACCCAGTTCTCGTAGCGAACACGCATAAAGTCGGGGTGCCATGACATTTCCTGCCCAAGATCAATAAGCTTCTTCTTTAGTTGGTCATCCTTGGCGCCGTTGACTAAATACCATTGGCGAGTGGAGACAATTTCAAGTGGTTTGTCGCCCTTTTCGAAGAATTTAACTGGATGCGAAATAGGCTCCGGTTCGCCGAGCATCTCACCTGATGCCTTGAGCATCTCGACCATGGCGGTCTTAGCGCTGAAGGCAGTCTTGCCAGCAAGCTCAGCGTACGCAGCTTGTGCTTGAGGGGATTGAATTCCTTCTGGCGCTTCGGATACGAAACGACCATCAAAGCCGATGACAGCGCGGGTTGGCAGGTTGAGTTCACGCCACCAGATCACGTCGGTGACGTCACCAAAGGTACAGATCATGGCAATACCTGTGCCCTTGTCTGGTTGCGCCAGGTGGTGAGCGAGAACAGGAACCTCAACACCGAAGACAGGGGTCTTCACTGTCTTGCCGAAATAGGGCTTGTAACGCTCGTCATCGGGGTGTGCCACCAGAGCAACACAGGCAGGAAGTAGCTCGGGACGGCTGGTCATGATCTCTATGTGACCTCCGTCAGGCTTGTGGAAAGTCAAACGGTGGTAGGCGCCAGGCATTTCTTTATCTTCGAGTTCAGCCTGTGCCACTGCAGTGCGGAAAGTCACATCCCACAGGGTCGGAGCCATCGCCTGGTATGCCTCACCACGTGCGTAGTTATTGATGAAAGCCAACTGGCTGGTGGTGATGGTCTCATCAGAGATGGTGCGATAAGTCTGGGTCCAGTCCACAGAAAGACCGAGTTGACGCCAAACATCCTCGAATTGCTTTTCATCTTCTACGGTGAGCTTTTCACACAGTTCAATGAAGTTCTTGCGGCTAATGGGAAGCTGATCCGCTGCCTTTGAGCTTTTATTGTCTCCGCCTTCGAATGGTGGAACAAAGTTCTCAACATAGGGGAGACTGGGGTCGCAGCGTACTCCGTAGTAGTTCTGAACGCGACGTTCCGTGGGAAGACCGTTGTCATCCCAACCTGCAGGGTAGAAAACTTCCTTGCCGCGCATGCGTTGGAAACGGGCGATGACATCTGTGTGGGTGTAACTGAATACGTGCCCGATGTGCAGTGAGCCAGATGCGGTGGGGGGAGGGGTGTCAATGGAGTAAACACTCTCGCGGCTCTGACCTTCCTTGCGGAAGCGGTACAGACCTGACTCTTCCCATCTTTTATCCCAGAGAGTTTCAAGTCCTTCTAGAGCCGGCTTGTCAGGAACATTCGCGGGCGTCATAGTCATAGGTATTTCTCGCTCTCTATGGGCGGCATCGCGTCAATGTAGAAAAACAGGATGTCTGCCTACTTGATGCCTCAAATGGTGATGTTTCTAGCTTACTAAAGGCCTTAGAATGGTATCTAACGACATCGATCCGGCCATCACCGGGGAGTTTTCGGAAGAACAGTCTTAGGACTTAGTAGAACCGAACGGGACGAGCCCGTTATTGCTCACGAATAAGAGGTGAGATTTTTCTCACAAGCTCAGGTGGTACCGCGGAAGAAATTTCGTCCTGGCACAGTGTTTTACTCAACAACTGGAGCCCAGAGTGACGTATCCCCGCCGTAATGCATTCGGACAGCAGACCGAGATCGTTCCTTCGCCATCTTTTCCTGCCATCGAGGAACAGATTCTCGCTTTCTGGGAGAAAGACGACACATTTAAGGCATCCATCGAACAGCGTGCCGATGGTGACGAGTGGGTCTTCTATGACGGTCCTCCCTTTGCTAATGGTCTTCCACACTACGGGCATCTTCTCACCGGATACGCCAAGGATCTGTTCCCTCGCTACCAGACCATGCGTGGCAAGAAGGTGGATCGCCGCTTCGGCTGGGATACACATGGTCTTCCCGCCGAACTGGAAGCTATGCGTCAATTAGGCATTACCAAGAAAGAAGAAATCGAACAGATGGGCATTGCTGCATTCAACGCAGAAGCTCGCTCCTCAGTTCTTCGCTACACCGGCGAATGGGAACAGTACGTTACACGCCAGGCTCGCTGGGTTGATTTTGAGAACGACTACAAGACTCTTGATATTTCCTTCATGGAGTCCGTGATTTGGGCGTTCAAGCGTCTCTATGACAAGGGCCTGGCTTATGAAGGTTTCCGGGTTCTTCCATATTGCTGGAATGACGAGACTCCGCTGTCAAACCACGAGTTGCGTATGGACGATGACGTCTACAAGATGCGTCAAGACCAGTCGGTCACAGTTACTTTCCCTCTCACCGGTGACAAGGCAACTGCTTTAGGACTTGCTGGGGTTCGAGCCCTCGCATGGACGACCACACCCTGGACGCTTCCAACAAATGCGGCACTAGCTGTTGGGCCAACCATTCGCTACGCGATTGTTCCAGCTGGGCCCAATGGTGCAGCTGATGGTGCTGCATGCTGTGAAGCGGACTATCTGATCGCAGAGGATCTGTTAGGCAACTATGCCAAGGATTTGGGCTATGAGGATGCGGCATCCGCCCACGAAGCAGTGAAGTCTCATATCGTGGGCCAGGATCTTGATGGTGTGACCTATGACCGTCTCTGGGATTACTACGCAGATGATGAGGAATATCAGGCAAACGCCTGGAAAATCCTTGTCGCAGACTATGTCACCACTGCAGACGGTACTGGTGTTGTTCACCAAGCACCTGCCTATGGTGAAGAGGACCAAAAGGTCTGTGAAACCGCAGGCATTGGTGTGCGCGTTTCTGTTGATGATGGAGGAAAGTTCCTCTCTCGTTTCGCAGAGGTTGCGGGCATGCAGGTTTTTGAAGCAAACAAGCCGCTGACGACACTGCTGCGCGAACAAGGCCGACTCTTGCGTGTGGCTTCCTATGAGCACAGCTACCCACACTGTTGGCGTTGCCGTCAGCCTTTGATTTATCGTGCGGTTTCTTCCTGGTTCGTTTCTGTCACCTCATTCCGAGATCGGATGGAAGAACTCAACCAAGACATCAATTGGGTTCCTGAGAACGTCAAAGACGGACAATTTGGAAAGTGGATCGCTAACGCTCGCGACTGGTCTATTTCACGAAACCGCTATTGGGGATCGCCCATTCCTGTGTGGAAGTCAGACAACCCCGAATACCCTCGCATTGACGTGTACGGATCTCTCGATGAAATCGAAGCCGACTTTGGTGTACGTCCCACTGATTTACACCGACCTTTCATTGATGAGTTGACCAGGCCGAATCCTGATGACCCAACTGGCCAATCCACAATGCGTCGTATTGAAGATGTCCTTGATGTCTGGTTCGACTCTGGTTCGATGCCTTTTGCTCAGGTGCATTATCCGTTTGACAACCAGGAATGGTTTGACAGCCACAACCCGGCTGATTTCATCGTGGAGTACATCGGTCAAACTCGTGGCTGGTTCTACACATTACACATTTTGGCTACCGCACTCTTTGATCGCCCTGCATTCAAGAACGTTGTCTCTCACGGAATTGTGCTCGGTAGTGATGGTCAAAAAATGTCTAAGTCGCTGAGGAACTATCCTGACGTTTCTGAGGTCTTTGACCGCGATGGCTCAGATGCCATGCGCTGGTTCTTGATGAGCTCTCCAGTTCTGCGTGGCGGTAATCTCATCGTGACCGAGGAAGGAATTCGCGAGGGCGTCCGTCAGTTGTTATTGCCTCTGTGGAATAGCTATTACTTCTTCAGTTTGTATGCCAACGCTGACAACTATGAAGCCACCTGGCGCACAGACAGTACCAATGTGCTCGACCGATATCTCCTTGCTAAGACAGGCGATCTCATTCGTGAGGTTCAAGGTCATTTGGACAGTTTGGATTCTACGAACGCTGCAGAAGCACTTCGCAACTTTGCTGACGTGTTGACTAACTGGTACGTGAGACGTTCCCGAGATCGTTTCTGGACTGGAGGAGAGAGTGCGCGTGAAGCATTCGACACGCTGTACACCGTGCTCGAAACTCTCTGCCGAGTAGCCGCTCCGATGCTTCCGCTCATTACTGAAAATATTTGGCAAGGTCTGACAGGTGGACGTTCGGTTCATTTGGAAAACTGGCCAGACGCTGGACTATTCCCAGCAGATGAATCGCTCGTTGCTTCCATGGATGCTGTTCGAGAAATCACGTCCTCTTCTCTTGCTCTGCGAAAGAAGGTTGGCTTGCGTGTTCGACTCCCGCTAGCGGATCTCACCGTTGTTTCGGAGCATGCACAAGCTCTTGGGGAATTTAGCGATATCTTGCGAGATGAACTTAACGTCAAGCAGGTTACTTTGGTTCCATTAACAGAAGGTTCCGCTGCGCAATACGGGATCACTTCCAAACTCAGTGTCAACGCACGTGCTGCAGGTCCTCGCCTAGGTAAGCAAGTTCAGCACATCATTCAGGCCGCCAAGGCAGGGGATTGGTCAGAAACAGATGGCGTTGTCTCAGCCGGGGGTGTTGAACTCGTCGAGGGTGAGTATGAGCTCACTTTAGAAACCGGTGAAGGCGCTGATGGTGCTCGAGCCCTGGCGTTGTTACCTGCAGGTGGCTTTGTCTTACTCGATACAGTCACCACCTCTGAACTTGAAGCAGAAGGTTTAGCGCGTGATGTGATTCGTGCAGTTCAAGACACCCGAAAAGCTGCAGGATTTGAGGTTTCAGACAGAATTCTTTTGAACGTATTTTGCTTTGCTGAAGCTGATGCCCAGGCACTCAAGTTGACGACGGATGCCAATATCGCTGCAGATACTCTTGCCACCGAATTTGGTGTTCATGATCCTATATTCCACAGTGAACTTGCACAGTTGGAAAAAGTATCTCCAGCTGAGTGGCTACCAGGGATGCTTTCACACACTCCAGAACATTATGCGGTGTTCCCCGCCGGACAATACGCGAATGAGGGTAGCTTTGTAGTGGCTGTTTCGCGTGTGAATCGAGTACTCAATGTCTAGTGATGACCTGACTCCCGGAGGCTTTTCCAACGGAGATTTCTCATCTGATGATGACTATGACGGTTTAGATCCAGCCGAGTTGGATGAGTATGCACGAGCTGCCACTTTGGTCTACACCGAGCTTCAGGCACGTTTGGGCGAAGGAATGCCTCAGCCCAGGCTTGAGCCCACACGACGCGTTGTTGAACTACTCGGAGATGTCCACCGCGCATACCCCATCATTCACATTGCAGGAACGAACGGCAAGACAACCACCGCTCGTTTAATTGAGGCAATACTGCGCGCCTATGGTCTCTCCACTGGAGTCTTCACCTCACCCCACCTTGTTTCGTTCAACGAACGAATACTGCTCAACGGAGTGCCTGTTAGAGACGATGTCTTGGTCACAAACTGGCTTGACGTGAAGCCTTATGTCGAACTCGTTGATGCAGAACTGGAAGCGAAAGGCGAGCCTCGCCTGACCTTCTTTGAAGTGATGACGATTCTCGCGTACGGTACTTTCGCTGATGCCCCTGTAGATGTCGCCATCGTGGAAGCGGGCCTCGGCGGTGAATGGGACTCCACCAATGTTGCAGATGGAGTTGTTGCTGTTTTCACTCCAATTGCACTCGATCATATGGAACGCTTGGGTAGAGATGTTGAGACAATCGCGCGCACAAAATCTGGAATTATTAAGCCGGCATCAATGGTGGTCTCTGCTGCACAGGTTCCTGAGGTTCGTGCGGTCCTCGAAGAAGCAGCTGACCTCACTGAATCGACACTCACATTTGTCTCGACAACCACAGAGCCTGAAGTGGGAAACCCGATTGCTGTTGTTTCACGCGCTGTAGCGGTGGGGGGACAACTGGTCACCATTCAAGGAGCAGCTGGGCGTTACGAGGACATATTCCTTGCGTTGTATGGAGATCATCAGGCAGATAACGCCGCTTTAGCTATCGCTGCAGTCGAGGCTTTTTTAGGTGGCGCTTCTCAACAACTAGAACAAGAAGTACTCGACGAAGCATTTGCCACAGTCTCCTCCCCAGGGCGTCTCCAACTTGTCGCCGCAGATCCGACCGTGTTAGTTGATGCGGCACATAATCCCCACGGAGCGCTCTCACTTGCAGCAGCACTTGGCAACTATTTCACCTTCGATGACCTCACGATTGTGCTTGCCATTTTCGAAGATAAGGATGCTCAGGGAATTGTTCAGGCACTTGCGCCAATTGCAACACGATTCATTGTGACAACAGCACCTTCTGAGCGAACACGTTCTGCTCGTGATCTTGGTTTCCTCGTGGCTGATCTTGCCGGTGACGACAAAGTCGTCATCGAGGAAGATCCTGTCGTTGCCTTAGCAATGGCAAGAGGATATGCCGCGAATTCAGAGAAGGGCGCCGTTGTCGTCACAGGCTCAATAACTCTTGTGGGATTAACCATTGGCTTGGCAGTTGAAACACAAGGATGGACATTATGAGCACCCCTCCACGCAGAAGGTCAGCACAGACCTCTCTCGGACAAGTAGTTCTTGGCTTTGAATTGATTGTTGTGGCACTGGCAGCATTGACCATTTTTGGCTTAGGCGCTTTACCTCCTGTATTGGCTTTGGGTGGGGGAGCAGCTCTATGTCTGCTGATGGTCATCACCATCGCCCTGATGATGAGGTACAAGTGGGCATTCTTCCTCGGCTGGATTGTTCAAGTGATTCTTGTTGCTTCAGGATTCCTTGTCACGATGTTGTTTTTGATCGGTGCTGTCTTCGCCGGTATCTGGACCTTCGCCATGACGACAGGTGCAAAACTTGATTCTCAAAGTAAAGGAAACTCATGACCGCAATTGAAGAAACACTCGTCCTGATTAAGCCAGATGGAGTCGCGCGTGGATTAACCGGGGAAATCTTGCGCCGGATTGAAGCCAAGGGCTATGCGCTTGTTGATATTCGGATGGTTCAAGCTGACCGCGAATTACTCGGCAAACACTACGAAGAGCATGTGGGTAAGCCATTTTATGAACCTCTGGTGAGCTTTATGGAGTCTGGCCCAGTCGTTGCCATTCGACTTGCAGGTAACCGAGTTATCGAAGGCTTCCGTTCTCTCGCAGGAACGACAGATCCTACGACTGCTGCCCCGGGCACTATTCGCGGGGACCTTGGCCGTGACTGGGGTCTTGCCGTTCAACAGAACCTTGTTCACGGTTCGGACTCACCAGAGTCTGCAGCACGTGAATTAGCTCTCTGGTTTAGCTAAATCAGACCTCGTGACCCTCGCCAGTGCGGGGGTCACAGTTGTTAAGGCTTGAGTTCTACAGCGATTTCTTCAGCGGTTGCAGGCCGCTTCAAAATTGCTGCAACAGCAATGAGTCCTAGTGATGAGATTGCGCCGATAAGGAATGCTGTAGTGATTCCTGCGCTGAGCGCCTCAACTTCTGAACTTCCTGTCTGAGCAAGATTAACTGAAATCAGCGTCATGACGGTGATGAATAGTGCGGTTCCAGCAGCTCCTGCTAATTGCTGAAGTGTGCCAATAGTGGCGCTTGCATAACTGTAGAGCTTCGGTGGTACAGAGCTTAAAGACAATGCAAAGAGTGGTGTGAACAAGAATGCAAGTCCGATGCTCAGCACGGTGTAGCTGATAAACACCATCCACACGGTGGTGGATGTTGTGAATGTCACCATTGACCAGAAGGCAACACTGACTGTCATTGCTCCCGGTAAGAGAAGTTTTCTGGGGCCATGCTTGTCATAGATGCGTCCAACGGTTGGTCCTAACAAACCCATAATCAACCCACCAGGAAGCATCATCAACCCAGTGATCAAGGGTTCAACACCGAGAACATTTTGCATATAAATCGGAATTAGGATTCCTGCTCCGAACAAAATAAGCATGCCGATTGCCATCAGAATCATGGCTTCAGAAAATGAACGAGAACGAAAAGTCCTCAAATCGAGCAAAGCTGAATCCGTCTTCTGCAATCTGGTCTGGCGAATGAGGAACAGTGAGAACAGAATCGCACCTACGCCGAGAGGCAACCAGGGTGAAACAACTGCTGTTCCGCGGGCCGAGTCGGCGAATGAGCTCAAACCATAAATCAAGCCAGAGAACGCAAATGCACTCAGGACAACGGAGAGAGTGTCAATGGGGATCTTCCGTGTTTCTTGAGAGTTGGTAATTCGTAAAGAGCCAATGACGAGTGTGGTAATGCCGATGGGCAGCATGATCCAAAACAACCAACGCCAGTCGAGAAAGTTCAAGACAATCCCAGAAAAGGCTGGACCTAAAGCAGGTGCCGCAGAGAGAACCAAAGAAATATTTCCATTGATACGTCCTCGAAGGTGTTCAGGAACAAGTTGCATAACCGTAGTCATCAGCAGTGGCAACATGATGGCTGTTCCGCTTGCTTGCAGGATACGTCCGCACAATAGCTGCAAGAAACTTTGAGACAACGCGGCAACAAGAGTCCCGGTGGTGAAGAACAGCATGGCCGACATGTACATGTTCCGCGTGCTAAATCGCTGTAATAAGAACCCTGTGGTGGGAATAATCACAGCCATAGTGAGCATGTAAGCAGTGTTGAGCCATTGCCCAGTGCTTGGTTGAATCTGTAGCTGCTCCATTATCTGGGGTAGAGCTACACCCAGTGCCGTCTCATTCAAAAACACGACAAAGGTCGACACCATCAACACTCCAAGGATGACCTTGTGGCGTGGATCGAGCTTGTCGGAAACAGAGACAGATTCCGCAGCAGGCATTTCTATAGCGTACCGACCCAATTCAGAACGAGTTGCGCAACAACAGCTTCGATGAGGTAGGACGCAAGTGTAATGATGGCAACCCAACTCAGGAGTTTTTCACCAAGGTTGATTGCTTTGGAACCCCACACACCGTTTTTCATCGTCCAGAACGTTGCAACCCAAAAAAGTGGAATTGTGGCAAACCACGTCACCATGCACCAGGGGCACAAAGTGCCGAGTACAAAAACAGATTGACTGAACAGCCAAATTACAAAAGCAAAAGCTCCTGCAGTTCCAATTACGAACGCACGCCAGAACCAATTTGAATAACGAGCACCGGCAAGTATCCCTACCCCAATAGTGATCACAACTGACCAGGCCATTAATCCTATGAGGGGGTTGGGGAAACCAAAGAGAGACCCCTGCCAGGAACCAAGATTTTTGCCACATTGCACGATGACACTGAAGTCACATGACGCTGCTTCATCAGGGTTAGTGAGCTTATGAATTTTTTCTAAGGTCAGTGCAAAAGCAGCCGTAAGGCCAACAAGCCCAGAAAGAATAAGAAAAATGGGCAAACCTCTCAAGCGGGTGCCCGGTTCACTTGTAATACTCACTCGTTCATTATCTCGAGAATCGTCCGGGATTCAGCTGAGAGCCACACTTATGTGTGGAAACCTGCCATAATTGAATTAGTGCGAAGACATGTGGTCTCGCGCGACGTGACAAACAGACTTTGCACAATGTGATTGTGCGTAGGGAGATCACCGCGATCACCCGCCATAGTTCCAGAGCCACACGGGCCGGAAGTTGTGGGAAGACTAAAAAAGATTTATAGAACAGAAGCCTTGAGTTTCTGTCACAAGGGAATAGTTGCTCCAGCTGGCGCGGTGACAGCAGGGGGTAATGGGAAGTACACCGCTGATGGTGAAAAACACCGACAACGAAGAGAACGTGACCTTAGAGGTTGTCACTGAGGTTCTTGCTGAAGCTGTAGAAGCGGAAAACCTCATCATTTCTGATGCCGTTCAAATTGCTGAAAAGATAGTCGATCAAGCTGAAGAAACAGCGGCTGAAATTGTTGCTCAGGCACAAATCGACGCAGCCGACATTGAGGTTGCCTCTGACGTGATCTCGGAAGCAATAGTGGAGACTTCGGTGGAAGCAGTAGCGCCAACACCAGTCGATTACCCTACATTCGTTGCTCAGGACGTCACAGATATTTTCTTCTTTGCGCCGAATCTTCCAGGTTCAGAAAACCGCATTCCCAGCCGTGACGGTCGTGAGCGTTTCGAGGATCGACGCAACCGTCAAGGACGCAACGAGCGTGGTGCTTTCGGCCAAAACCAGGACAATGAAGCTGAAGAAGGAAGTTCAACCCTGCGTCGACGAGCGCGTCGCCGTCAAGGTGAAGACCGCGTGGGACAAGACGACCCCGCAAACACGATTGTTCGCATTCGTACTCCCCGCGCACCAGAGGTCATTACTGAGCCACAGCGAATCAAAGGTTCAACACGTTTAGAAGCAAAAAAGCAGCGTCGCCGTGATGTCGCGATGCTGGGCGTCGCCGAACGGTTGTAACTGAAAGTGAATTTCTTGCACGCCGTGAGGCAGTAGACCGCTCCATGATTGTTCGCGAGCGCGAAGATCGCGTACAGATTGGTGTACTTGAAGACAATGTTCTTGTTGAGCACTACGTTGCTCGAGCCTCTGAGGCTAGCCTGATTGGCAATGTCTACCTCGGTAAGGTGCAAAACGTATTACCATCCATGGAAGCAGCATTCGTTGATATCGGCCGTGGACGAAACGCTGTTCTTTACTCGGGCGAAGTTGACTGGGATTCGGTTGAAACCGGCAATCAACCTCGCAAGATCGAGAATGCACTTAAGCCTGGAGATAAAGTTCTCGTTCAAGTAACCAAGGATCCAGTTGGCCAAAAGGGTGCACGCCTGACCTCTCAGGTTTCTCTCCCAGGTCGTTACCTTGTGTACGTTCCTAACGGATCAATGAATGGAATCAGTCGCAAACTTCCTGACACTGAACGCACACGCCTCAAGCGCATCCTCAAAGAGGTTCTTCCTGAAAATGTGGGTGTCATTGTCCGTACCGCAGCTGAAGGTGCCACTGAAGAGCAGCTCACTGTTGATGTACAGCGATTAACTCAGCAGTGGGAAGAGATTTCTCGTAAGGCTGAAACAGACAACGCTCCTGCAATTTTGCACAGTGAATCAGACCTCCTGATCAAAATTGTCCGTGATGTCTTCAACGAAGACTTCCAGCGCATGATTATTCAAGGAGATATGGCTAAGGCCACAATTGAGAGCTATCTCAACCAGGTAGCTCCTGAGCTTCTCGAGCGAATTTCAGCCTATGAAGGTGATCGTGATGCATTCGATGAATATCGAATCACTGAACAAATTGAGAAGGCACTCGATCGTAAAGTCTGGCTTCCTTCTGGTGGTTCGCTAGTCATTGACAGAACTGAAGCGATGACAGTCGTCGACGTCAACACAGGAAAGTTTGTTGGTTCTGGCGGAAACCTGGAAGAAACAGTCACGAAAAACAACCTTGAGGCAGCCGAAGAAATAGTTCGCCAACTTCGCTTACGTGATATCGGCGGAATTATTGTTGTCGACTTTATTGACATGGTTCTGGAATCCAACAGAGATCTTGTTCACCGTCGTTTTGATTGAATGCTTGTCTCGAGACCGTACAAAGCACCAAGTTGCTGAAGTGACCTCACTCGGTCTTGTTCAAATGACTCGTAAAAAGCTTGGTTTAGGTCTGCTTGAAACATTCTCAGAAGCCTGCCAAGTATGTGCTGGCCGAGGTGTCATTGTTCACCATGAACCTGTTACACGTCCGGGAAACAATGGTGAATCTAACGCGGCTGAACCTCGCAAGCGAAGTAAGGGTCGTAACAGCGACAAGCCCGCATCTACAGCTGTTGTGGCACACCCCATTCCCGAAGGTGCCAAGAACGCACTTGCTCAAATTGCGGCTAGTACGGCTCGGGCACAACACTGACGACCACGTTGACGAAGACACAACAAGTGAGGTTGTCGAAATTCTTGACATTCCTGTTGTGAAATCAGATCGCGGCCGCAAGCCCCGAGTCTCAGCTGAAAAGGTTGAAAACATCCTCGAAAACGTCCTCGAAGCCTTGCCGGAACCCAGTGCGGCTGGACATGGACGAGGTCGTTCACGTCGAGTTTCCACAGCAACAATCTCAACCACAGAGCAGTATTTCCCAGCTGTCGACAACAGTGAGGCTGGAGGGGAGTAATTCCTATGGCGCGTGCGGCCTTGTTGGTTTGACCCACGTGCCATAAATGGCTATTCTTGAACCTTGGTGCCAGTTCCACTCAGAACTTTGTGCCCCAGTCTTCTGTGAATAGTTGTCAGTTTGCCCGAAACCTTCGCAGAAATAATTCGTTAGCTTTAGAAATTAGGTAGCAAAGTGGTTTACGCAGTAGTGCGCTCCGGCGGTCGCCAGGAAAAGGTTTGAAGTCGGCACCATCGTCACAATGGACCGCGTGCAGGCAGATAAGTCCGGTACCATCGAACTGCCCGCAGTTCTCCTCGTTGACGGCGACAAGATCACCGCAGACCAGGCTTCACTCGCCAAGGTTAAGGTCACAGCTACAGTCCTCACGACCTTCGTGGTCCCAAAATTATCATCCAGAAGTACAAGAACAAGACCGGTTATAAGAAGCGTCAGGGCCACCGTCAGGAGCTCACTCGCGTTCAGATCACCGGCATCAAGTAAGGCTAGGAGAGACTCAGATGGCACATAAAAAGGGTGCGAGCTCCACTCGCAACGGTCGTGACTCCAACGCACAGCGCCTCGGTGTGAAGCGCTTCGGTGGTCAGAAGGTCCTTGCCGGCGAAATCATCGTTCGCCAGCGCGGTACTCACTTCCACCCCGGTGTGAACGTCGGACGTGGTGGCGATGACACTCTCTTCGCCCTCGCAGCAGGTGCTGTTGAGTTCGGGAACAAGGGTGGCCGCAAGGTCGTCAACATTGTGACTGTCTAACACCAGCACATACAGCTTTAGAGGAAGGGCGAGCTTTTAGCTCGCCTTTTCTTATTTCACATATTTTCACTTCAACAGATGAGGAGCAGCTGATGGCAACATTCGTTGACAACGTCACCTTGCACCTCAAAGCTGGTCACGGTGGAAATGGTTGTGGTCTCGGTTAAGCGGGAAAAGTTCAAACCTCTTGCTGGTCCTGACGGCGGAAATGGTGGAGATGGGGGAGATATTGTCCTTTACTCCGATCCTCAGGTAACAACACTGCTGAGCTTCCATCGTTCACCCCACATCAAAAGTCAACACGGTGGCCCGGTATGGGCGACCACCGTCAAGGTTTTAAAGGTGAAGATCTTGTTTTATCTGTTCCTGTAGGAACTGTGGTCAAGGACGCAGAGGGAACTCTCATTACTGATATGAATGTTCCGGGTATGAAAGTGGTGATTGCCCCTGGAGGTCAGGGAGGTCTAGGCAACGCTGCTTTAGCATCAACCAAACGCAAGGCTCCTGGTTTCGCACTGCTCGGAACCATGGGATTTGAAGGCGACATCATCCTTGAACTCAAGACCTTGGCTGATGTTGCTCTCGTGGGGTATCCCTCTGCAGGGAAATCCTCTCTTATTGCTGCTCTATCAGCTGCACGACCCAAGATTGCTGATTATCCTTTCACCACACTGCACCCCAATTTGGGTGTAGTTCAAGCTGGAGACGTCCGCTATACCATCGCTGATGTTCCTGGTCTGATTGAAGGTGCATCAGAGGGTAAAGGTCTTGGATTGGAGTTTCTTCGACACGTCGAGCGGTGTACTGCTCTTCTTCATGTGATCGACTGTGCAACTCTTGAACCAGGTCGGGACCCGCTCACTGACCTTGATGTGATTCTGGCGGAACTTGCCGCTTATCCTGTTCCTGCTGACCAAATTCCATTACTGGAACGACCTCAGTTGATTGCTCTGAATAAGGTTGATGTTCCTGACGCTAAAGATCTTGCTGATTTGGTCAGGCCGTTCCTAGAAGAACGGGGATATCGAGTATTTGAGATTTCTGCGGTTTCGCATGAGGGACTTCGCCAGTTGTCATTCGCTCTTGCCGAGGTAGTTGAAGAAGGACGTAAGCAAGCTGCTGATAATGAGGTTGTTCCTGTGATTATGCTTCGACCTCGTGCAGTAGATGATCAAGGTTTCGACATCCGCGTCGAAGGTGGGTCTAACGGGAATATTTACCGCGTCCTGGGAGCTAAACCTGAGCGCTGGGTCGAACAAACCGACTTCAATAACGAAGAGGCAGTCGGTTACCTAGCAGACCGTTTAGCGAAGCTTGGTGTTGAAGAGATGTTGTTCAAGAAAGGTGCTGTTGCCGGTTCAACAGTCATTATTGGTGAAGGCAACGGATTGGTCTTTGACTGGGAGCCCACAATGACTTCTGCGGCAGAACTCATGACAGGACCTCGTGGAAACAGACGAGAGATTGAACCAAAACAATCGCCGAACCAATAAAGAACGCCGTGATTCTTATTACGACCTGATGGATGCGAAACAAGAAGCCCGTGACGAGCTCGTCCGGGAACGTGATGCAGGTATTTGGCAAGTAGATGAAGAGATCGCAGATGAGAGTTAGTACACGCGAAGACATTGCTCGTGCACATCGTGTAGTGGTCAAGGTCGGTTCATCCTCGATTAGTGGTGCAAATGTACATCAAATCAAGATTGTTGTGGACGCACTGGCAGAAATGCACAGTCGAGGAACCGAGGTTGTTCTTGTTTCCTCAGGTGCGATGGCAACCGGTTTTCCATACATTAATCTGACTTCACGACCTACAGATCTTCCAACTCTGCAGGCTGCAGCTGCTGTTGGTCAAAGCAGGCTTATGGTTCGATACCAAGAGCTTTTGGACAATTTCAACATTGTTGCAGGACAGGTATTGCTCACATCAGGCGATTTCGAAAACGACTCAACACGTTTCCAACGCTGCTTTGGCGATGGAGAAATTGCTCGAACTGCGTGTGCTTCCCATCGTGAATGAGAATGACACTGTTGCCACCCAAGAAATTCGTTTCGGTGACAACGACCACCTTGCATCTCTTGTTGCACAGCTTGTCCAGGCAGATGTGCTTGTTTTGTTATCTGACGTTGATGGCATTTACACCAAACCTCCTCATGAGCCCGGTGCAGAACGTATCGAAATCGTACCTTTTTGGTCATCTTCTTGACCATGTTGTGTTTGGAACTGTTGGCTCCGCTGGCGTTGGTAGTGGGCGCAGGAACGAAGGCTGCTGCTGCACAATTAGCTGCTCAATCTGGAACGTCTGTGCTCATCACGGATGCTGCACTCGTTTCTTCTGCATTGCGTGGAGAGAACGTAGGAACTTGGTTCGAAGCTGCAAGCTGAATTGTTCATTGCTGAGCTCGATAACATGGGGATATGTCCGCTTTGAATACGCATCTCAGTCGTGAACTCCTCATCAAGCTTGAGGCTGCTCAAAAAGCGTCACGCGTCCTAGGAACACTGAGCACTGCGCAGAAGAACACCGCGCTCGAGGCAATCGCAGACGCCATCGATGCTAACCATGGACTTATTCTTGAGGCGAATACCATGGACATGGACAAGGCGGAGGCAAGCGGTATGTCCACAGGCATGCTCGATCGACTTCGTTTCACCCCAGAGCGGTTAACTTCCCTAGCGCAAGCTGTTCGTGACGTCATTTCGCTTCCTGACCCAGTCGGGGTAGTTGTTCGCGGAAATGATATGCCTAACGGTATTCATCTTTCTCAGGTGAGGGTGCCCTTTGGCGTCATTGGTGCAATCTATGAAGCACGACCCAATGTCACGGTCGATATTGCCGCGTTATGCCTCAAAAGTGGCAATGCTGCCGTGTTACGAGGTGGCACTGCGGCAGAAGGAACAAATACAGTTACCGTCGCGCTCATGCAGTCGGCACTGAAGTCTGCTGGGATACCACAAGCATCAATACAAACAATTGACGAGCTCGGTCGTGAGGGTGCGACGCAACTCATGGCTGCCCGCGGTTTCGTGGATGTGCTTATTCCTCGCGGAAGCGCCAACCTCATCAATGCTGTGGTTCAAGAATCCAAGGTTCCTGTAATTGAAACAGGAGCTGGGGTGGTGCATATCTATGTCGAAGAGTCAGCAGATTTCGATCAGGCTGTGGAGATCGTGCATAACGCCAAAGTGCAACGTCCAAGTGTGTGCAACTCTTTGGAAACACTTCTCATCGATGAACATATTGCTCCTGAATTGCTTCCACGCATTGTTTCTCGGCTTGAAGCCGCTGGTGTAACGCTCAAGGGCGATACTTCAGCGCAATCTCTCTGTTCCAGTCTGGGGCCTGCTACTGATGAAGACTTTGCTACTGAACACATGTCCCTCGAGATGTCAGTTAAAGTCGTCACTGGCCTAAGTGAAGCGCTCGAGCACATCAGAAAGTACTCAACCAAACACACAGAGTCCATTCTCACTAACAATATTGCTCAAGCAGAACGATTTTTAGCCGAGGTAGATGCCGCTGTAGTAATGGTGAACGCTTCAACACGATTCACGGACGGCGGAGAATTTGGCTTTGGTGCAGAGGTGGGTATTTCGACTCAGAAACTTCATGCCCGTGGCCCTATGGGTCTTCCCGAACTTACTTCAACAAAGTGGATTGTCCGCGGTTCAGGGCAAATTCGGCACTAGACTTTATTTATCACCACTTATACGGAGAAACGATGAATGCAGTAGAGATTCTTGCCAACACCGAAGGTCACGAAACCTTTCCGCTCGTGCTTCCAGCAATCGCTTTTGGAATCATTGCAGCTGGTTTCTTCACTTTCCTTGGCTTAGTTACCTACAGCTACAAGAACGTGGCAGCGCGTCACCGTCAAAAGTGGTCTGAGGCATCCGATCACGGCGCCCACCACTAAAGAAGTTTTCATGACCGTCCTCGGTCACACCACTCGAATTGGCGTCTTTGGCGGAACGTTTGATCCGCCCCAAAACGGCCATTTAGCCGTTGCCCAGGACGCTCTAGTGCGACTTCAGCTCGATCATGTCCTGTTTGTTCCAGCAGGAGATCCTTGGCAAAAGAATGTCCAGACACCCGCGGCGGAACGTTTTGAGATGGTTGAAATCGCTCTCATTGGGCAGGAACACATGTCCGTCAGTAGAGTCGACATTGAACGTGAAGGTCCGACCTACACCATCGATACCCTTACGGATCTTGCCAAGTTATACCCCGGCGCAGAACTCTTTTTCATCCTCGGGGATGATGCCTTTTCTGGAATTACTTCTTGGAAAAATTACGAACAATTAGCCCAGTTGGCCACAATAGTTGTCGTGTCACGGCACGGAACACCTGTAGAAGTCCCCACAAAGCTTTCACCCAGCGTAAACTTGCTAGAAATGTCAGCTTTACCCATCTCGTCCACGCAATGCCGTGAACGAATCATGGCAGGTCACTCGCTCGAGGGACTTGTTCCAGCAGGGGTAGCTGCTTACATCGAGATGAAGAATTTGTATCGGAGAACAACGTGAGTGGTGACACCCCCGAGATCGTCCTTAACGAATTCGGCGACCTCTCTCGTAAAGCCCGACGAGAACTAGAAGCACGCGGGATTGACCCGGACACTGCTGTTGTTGAATACATCGCCGCAACAGGCCAAATGCCCGTCATTACCCCCGAAGAAGCAGCAGCTGCCAAGGCTCAAGCGCAGGTAGAAGCAGAGATATCACGTGCTGAGGAAGTAGTCTCCACACCTCCGGTTGCACATCCAATTCAAAGTAGGCCTGCTGAACCAATTATTCCTCCCGTTGAAAAAGTTGATGTCCAACCTCAATCTTCGGTTCCGCCCATCTCAGTTCCAGTCACAGCTGCAGAGACCGGTCCCATCGAACCTCTCGTGGTTTCCCCGGCTCTAGATTCTGGTTCCCTCACTGCGGTTGAAGAAACTCTGGCAACCGTTTCAGAACACACTGGTGAAGTTGTTACAGGCTTTGATTCTCTACTCACCACAAACACGGACAATGTTGCATCAGGACCTACAAAGAGTCAACTACGCAAACTAGCTCGGAAAGAAAAGAAAGCCCAATCTGCTGCCGTTAAGGCAGAAAAACTCGCTGCTAAGGAAGCTGCGCAACGTGAAGCGGAAGAAGCTGCAGCTACAACTGCGGCGGCATTAATTGCTTTAGAACAGGAAGAGGCGCGAGTTACTGAAGCACATCTCGCTGCAGACCGAGCAGAAGCAGAGCGTCTCGAAGCTGAGCGTGTCGCAGCAGAGAATGCTGATGCTCAACGTCGTGCTGAAGAGGCTGCCGAGGCTGAGCGCCGTGCTGAACAAGCGCGAACTGATGAAAAGAAACGTGAAGAGCAGACGGAGACGGCGGCCGCTGCTGCAGCTGCAGCAGCAGTTACATTTACTGAACCTGCGGAAACTGCATCACGAGTTGAGAATCTTCCAATCGAAGAACTCGAGGATGAGTCAGTTGATGCCGATGATGATCTGGAATTTGAACTGGAGCCTCAAACAATCTCGGAGGCTACTGCTGCTATTGCCATCGCAGAAGCAGTTGCTGCGGCAGAAGCTGTTGTGGAAGCAGGTGAAGTTAGTGTCGACAATGGCAATCTTGCCAGCGCCGTTCCTGCAACTACTGGTTCTATATCTGTCATTCCCAACACGCTCATCTTGCCCAATCTTCCAGAAACAACTGGAAGTATTGCGCCAATTGTTCCTACAGGTGAAATTGTCATCACCGGATCAATTTTGATTCCCTCTTCTGTGTCTCAAACAGGTGCATTAGAAGCAATTGACACCTCTGAGGTCGACATCATTGCTGAAGAGGATCAACCCGCACCTACGCAAGGAATGGCACCAGTTAGTGCCGCATCTGCTGTCAGCGCCTACAACATCTCCAACACAGTCGTCACAACGCCCCGGGGTATGAACGAACGACTTCCTTTCATCCTCTCTGTAACAGCTGCCGGTTTGGCTGTGGGAGTGGTGGCTTTATTCGTTGCCGGTTATTTCTTAGGACTGTTCTAATTGGCTGCTACTGAAAACGCTCTTCGTCTGCTCGCAATTGCGGCTTCTGCTGCAGATGACAAGGGCGGAGAAGATCTCGTTGCACTAGATATTTCCGAACCTCTACCTTTAGTTGATATTTTCTTACTCGTTACTGGTCGTAACGAACGTAATGTCATCGCAATCTCTAATGAGATTGAAGACAAAATGATTGAAGCAGGCGTCAAAACCATCCGGCGCGAAGGCCGCGCAGAAGGACGTTGGATTCTTTTGGACTTTGGTGATCTTGTGGTTCACGTTTTCCATGAAGAAGAACGTATGTACTACGGGCTCGAGCGTTTGTGGAAAGACTGCCCGACAATTCCGCTCAAATTAGCACGCCCCTCTGAGGTGTAGTAATCTAAACAAGTTGTCACTGAGCAGTAGCTCAGAGACCAAGGGTCTGTGGCGCAGCTGGTAGCGCACCTGCATGGCATGCAGGGGGTCAGGGGTTCGAGTCCCCTCAGATCCACCAGAATCCCCGCCCAGGCGGGGATTTCTTGTTCTAATACTGATGGAGAATCATGTCTGAAGCTTTACCTGCATGCCCTGCATGTTCATCTGAATACACCTATGAAATGGGGGCTTTGTTGGTGTGCCCTGAGTGTGCGCACGAATGGAACCCTGATGAGGATCAAAGTTTAGATACCGCAGTAATCAAAGACGCTGTTGGAAATGTTCTCTCAGATGGCGATACAGTCACTGTGATTAAGGGTTTGAAGGTTAAGGGCTTTCCCCAAGACATCAAGGTAGGAACTAAGGTACGCAATATTCGATTAGTTCCTGACTCTGCGAACGGCCACGACATCGACTGCAAGGTTGATGGTTTTGGCCAAATGCATCTCAAATCCTCCGTAGTAAAGAAAGTTCTCTAAACGAGGTCTCTCCAATCCACTTCTGGCTCATCTGCTCCTCGTGGCGGGGGAGGGCCATCCTCAGCCCCAAAACCGATGCTGTCGGTGTGGATGCCAATTGACGCAGTAAATGCCCCAGTTGGCGGATTAATGACGACTTCCTCATCGCGGCGATACTGCAACACATTATCGATGTAGTCACGGACAGCTTCGTTGAGTGGAACATCTCGTCCTTGTTTTTGGGACATGAACCACCGATGCTCGAGAACCTGATGGAAAACTTCGGCTGGTTCTAGTTTGCTGTCTAAATTTTCTGGTACCGCTCTAATTACAGGTTCGAAAACGCGTGTAAGCCATAAATGTGCCACTACTTCTTCATCAAGATTAAGCAAGCTCACTGTTGCAGCGTACGCGTCTAGATCGTTGAGTAACCTTCGGGCTTGGTTTTCTTCAGTGTCTAATCCCGTCAACCGGAGCAGGCGTCTGGCATGGTGGCCTGAGTCAACAACCTTGGGTTGAATCTTGACGTGTGTGCCATCTTCATCTGTCTTGATAGAAAGCTCTTCAATATCGAACCCGAGCTCATTGAGTCTCTGAACTCGTTTGTTAATTCGCCACAGTTCATTTTGTTTCAATAACTCAGGATCGTTGAGCTCATGCCACAAGGTGTCATAAGAGGCCATGATGGATTCGCTCGTCGCGACAGGATCAATTGACGCATCTAGCTTCCCACCAGCCTGAATGTCCATCAACTCGCCAGCAATATTTACACGAGCAATCTCGAGATCATGTTTTCTTTGCCCCGGGGTGAGGTTGTCATACAAACGACCTGTTTCCGCATCGACTAGATAGGCTGCAAACGATCCAGCATCGCGCCTAAATAGGGTGTTTGACAAGGAAACATCTCCCCAGAAAAACCCAACGTTGTGGAGTCGAACCAAAAGCAGTGCAAGAGAGTCAACGAGACGCTGGGTCGTTTCTGGGCGCAACGTAGTTGAATACAAAGCCCTAAAAGGCATTGAGAATTTGAGATGCCTCGTGACCAATGCGGCGGCTAGCGGATTGCCCTCATCATCTTTACGCCCCTGAACAACAGCAACCGGTTCAACGCAGGGAACATCGATTTTCTGAAGATTCCGTAACATCTCATATTCGCTTTGGGCCATCTCGTCAGTGGTTTCTTTGATGGCAATGACGTAACCGTCAAGTTGAGCAAAGCGCACGATATGCCGAGAAATACCCTTGGGAAGAGCTGTGATCGTGTCATCTGGCCACATCTCTAAAGGAATACTCCACGGCAAGGTGAGCAAACTAGGCTCTACCGTTGACGCCGTGATGTTGAGGGACCCACTCATTGAATGTCCTTGTTGTTACTCAGGTGAAATATTGTTGCCCGCGATCGAAATCCGGATCGCGGGCAACAGTGGATCACAATGTGATGTGTTTTATAGCTTTACAGCACCTGAGAGACGCTCACCAGAAGAAGCGTCAAATACGTGAATGTGCTTCTCTTCGGGCATAACGAAGATTTCATCACCGCGAAGAGGGTGGTCTCGTCCGTCTACACGGACGGTAACCATGAGTTCTTCACCATTGATTGTTGAACGGCCATATAGATATCCATCTGCACCAAGTTCTTCAACAACGTCCACACTGACCTTGAGGCCTTTGTCTTTAGTAACAATAAGGTCTTCTGGGCGAATACCAATGGTGACAGGTCCGGTAGCCTTCTTGGTTACTTCTGAATCTACCTTTGCAGTAGCGTTTCCGAACTCGAGTCCGCCGCTGACGATAGTTGATGGCAGAAGGTTCATTGCAGGGGATCCAATGAAGCCGGCAACGAACTTGTTTGCCGGGCGTTCGTAAAGGTCACGTGGGGTACCAACCTGCTGAAGCACACCGTCTTTGAGAACAGCAATGCGGTCACCCATGGTGAGCGCTTCAATTTGGTCGTGGGTAACGTACACAGTTGTGACGCCCAGGCGGCGCTGCAATGAGGAAATCTGAGTACGAGTTTGTACACGCAGTTTCGCGTCCAAGTTGGACAAAGGCTCGTCCATGAGGAAAACCTGAGGCTTCCGAACGATTGCTCGGCCCATGGCAACACGCTGACGCTGTCCACCGGAGAGTGCCTTGGGCTTGCGGTCGAGGTACTGTTCGAGGTCGAGAAGTTTTGCAGCTTCGAGCACGCGTTCTGCTCGTTCTTCCTTACCAACACCAGCAATCTTGAGTGCGAAACCCATGTTTTCTGCCACTGTCATGTGAGGGTAAAGGGCATAGTTCTGAAAGACCATAGCGATGTCGCGGTCTTTGGGAGGCATATCCGTAACGTCACGATCTCCAATGAGAATGCGACCGCTGTTAACCTCTTCGAGGCCTGCGAGCATTCGCAAAGTTGTCGACTTACCGCAGCCGGAAGGGCCTACGAGAACGAGAAATTCGCCGTCAGCAACCTCGAGGTTGATTTTGTCTACTGCGGGCTTGTTCGTCCCGGGGTAGAGGCGAGTGGCGTTGTCAAATGTAACTGTAGCCATGATGAGTACTGCTCCTTCACCGGCAGGTACGTGCCGGACGATCCGTTGTGAATGGAAAGTGATACCCGTCTTTGGATATCACATTATCTAGTCTGTCATACATACAGGTTGGGGAATAGAACCCGGGTTCTCTGACTTATTACCAGTGGTAGAAGTTTTGAGAATGAGGATTATCGTGGCACAAAACGTGGAATTTGGTTTAGATACTTTTGGTGATGTCACTGTTGATTTACAAGGGAATCCTGTACCACATGATCAAGTTCTTCGAAATGTTGCGGCCGAGGCAGTACTTGCTGATCGCATTGGTTTGAACTTTTTCGGTATAGGGGAGCATCACCGATCTGACTTCGCTGTTTCATCACCTGAAGTTCTGCTCGGGGCAATAGCTGCTCAAACCAAAAACATTCATTTGGGTTCTGCTGTAACAGTGTTGAGTTCAGAGGATCCCATTCGTGTTTTTCAAAAGTTTTCTACATTAGATGCTGTTTCTCACGGCAGAGCCGAAGTCATCGTTGGCCGCGGTTCATTTACTGAGTCTTTCCCGTTATTTGGATACAACCTTCAGGATTACGAAAAGCTCTTTGAAGAGAAGCTCGATCTTTTTGCTCATTTGATCAATGGTGGGCCAGTTTCATGGGAAGGGACAATACGCCCTGCACTAGTCGAGCAAGAAGTTTTTCCACCGACTGCTTCTGGCAAGCTCAAGACCTGGATAGGTGTCGGGGGTAGTCCACAATCTGTTGTTCGTGCGGCCCAATATGGCCTTCCATTGATGCTTGCCATCATTGGGGGAGACCCGCTGCGGTTTAGGCCATATGTTGATCTTTATCACCAAGCATTGTCACAGCTGGAATTGCCCGCTTTGCCAATCGGTCAGCATTCACCTGGATTTATTGCCGCTACTGACGAAGAAGCTAAAAATCTCATGTTCCCTCACTACGCAACAATGCATGAGCGTATTGGGCGTACACGTGGTTGGCCTCCACTGTCTCGAGCTCAGTTCGAACATGAAGCCGGACCTGAAGGCGCACTTTTCGTCGGATCACCCGAAACTGTGGCTAACAAACTTACGCGGAGTATCCATGGATTGGGCATCTCTCGATTTGACCTCAAATACAGTTTGGGAACACTTCCACATGAACATTTGATGGAAAGCATTCGTCTCTATGGCGAGGTGGTTGTTCCACGTGTCAGGGAACAGCTTTATGAGTTAGCGCAAAACATATAAATACCCCCAGGGGTATATGATGAACTTATGTCTAAGGAATTAAAAGTCGTTGTCGTTGGTGGTGTAGCTGGTGGCATGTCAGCAGCAACACGATTGCGTCGATTGGTAGAGTCCGCTGAAATAGTCGTTCTTGAACGCAGTGGATACGTTTCATTCGCTAATTGTGGACTTCCCTATCACCTTAGCGGGACAATCGAGCAACGTTCTTCCTTGATGCTTCAGACTCCCGCTTCATTAGCGGCACGTTTTGCACTAGATGTTCGAGTCAAGTCTGAGGTTGTTGAAATCAACAGAGAAGCAAAGACTGCACTGGTTCGCAATCTTCTTGACAAATCTGAATATGTCGAACACTACGACTATTTGATTCTTTCGCCTGGCGCAGCACCGGTCATGCCAAGCCAGCACGGTGCTGAGCGTGCGATGTCTATGAGAGATATTGAAGACCTTGATCGCGCTATGGCGTGGCTGGAGTCCAAGCCAACAACTGCAGTTATTTTAGGCGGTGGATTTATTGGCATCGAAGTTGCAGAAAATCTCGTAAAGAGGGGCTTGCACGTAACTTTGCTGCAGCGAGGCACCCAGCTCATGAAAAATCTTGACCCTGAAATGGCTGTAATGCTCAGTACCCGAATGCGTGCAGCTGGTGTAAATATACGATTCAACACCACTGCAACTGAGTTCACTAAGAAAACCGTTACCTTATCCAGCGGTGAAGAAATAAGTGCAGATGTGATTTTTTCGGCCATGGGTGTAAGGCCAGAAATTGGACTCGCAGAATTGGCTGGTCTTCGTATAGGAGAAAACAGTGGCATTTGGGTCGATGCTGAGCAACGCACTTCCGACCATTCAATTTTTGCTGTGGGTGATGCTGCCGAGAAAACGGATGCCATCACTGGAGAGTCGCGACTAGCCACCCTTGCAGGACTTGCGAACAGACACGGACATTCTGTCGCAAATGCAATCGCTCATGCCCCTGTCGCGCCTGCCACTCCAGCTTTAGCTACTTCAATAGTTACTTTTGAAGGACTTGCTGCAGCTTCTGTGGGATGGACTGAAGCTGGTCTCAGAGCCAATGGTCGTGATATCAGAGTGATTCATGCTCATCCAGCAAATCACGCTGCATATTACCCTGGAGCAGAAACAATGAGACTTAAGTTAATTGTTGATGCACAAAACGATCAAATTCTTGGCGCTCAAGGTGTTGGTGGCGCCGGTGTCGATAAAAGAATTGATGTAATTGCCACAGCAATGTTTGCAGGTATTTCAGCAAGTCAACTTGCTCAACTTGAACTTGCCTACGATCCACAACACGGATCTGCAAAAGACCCTATCAATATGCTGGGTTACATCAATAGAAATATTGCCGAGGGATATACCAAGACAATTGAATGGCATGAACTCGAGACTTACCAGAATCAGGGTTGGGAGATTTTGGACGTCAGAACGAGAGGTGAGCACCAATTCAGTTCAATTCCTGGCAGTATAAATATCCCGCTGGATACTCTTCGTGAGAATCTCAAGCTTATAGATGGCAAAAAGCTCGTTGTTCATTGCCAAGTCGGTCAACGTGGCCACACAGCTACTCGAATTTTGGCTCAGGAAGGTTTCGACGTGGTAAATCTAGATGGTGGATTTCTGACTTGGAAAGCTGGCATGGCATCGATGGGAGAGTCGAATTGACAAATTCAGATGAAAAAGAAATCCGTGCAATCGCAAACAGGTTAAAGCGTGCTCAGGGACAACTTGCCTCAGTTATTGCATCAGTCGAATCGGGTGGTGACTGTCGCGCGGTTGTTACCCAGCTTTCGGCTGTTTCCGGAGCTATAGACAAAGCGGGCTTCGCCATCATCGCCAAGGCGATGCAGGACTGCATCACAAATAGTGACAAATTAGAAAAAGATGCTCCAACAGTCGCTGAATTAGAAAAGCTCTTTCTTTCACTCTCCTAGCTAAACTCGCAGGGTGGGAACACTCAAACAAGTACGCCGTCGGTGGACGATTCTTTGCGTATTTGTTGTGGCTGTCATCCTTGTGTGGATCAATGTGACGTGGCCCCAGCCAAAAGCTGTCGAAGCTGACCTGTCTACGTTTTATCGAGTCACCCCTGTAGCGGTCGCACCTCTGTGGGGCAAACAACCTGTTGAATTTTATGTTCACGAAACCATGGCAGAAATGTCTCTTGAGCAAAAAATCAGATCTCTGCTCATCATTAACCAGCCAGGAATGGACGTGGCTTCTCTGCAGGGATTTGTGGATTCTCAACAATTAGGTGGTTTCATTCTCATGGGAAGCAACATCCCATCTACACCTGAGGAACTTTCGGGCATCACAGCAGCGTTAAGAGGTAATCCAGAACTCCCACGTCTCATCGGTATTGATGAAGAAGGAGGAGAGGTCAAGCGACTTCCCTATGACTCTTTTGCAGGAGCGGATGTCCTTCGCAATGAACCAATTGAGGCAACAGCTCAGGCATTTACCTCTCGAGCCCAGCTGTTGAAGTCGGTTGGTATCAATCTCAACTTTGGCGTTGTTGCTGATGTTTCTGGTGACACTGCTTCTTTCATTTATGGACGATCATTTGGCTCTGATGGCATGAGCGCTGGTATTCGTGTAGAAGCTGCAGTTACTGCCGAGAATCCTTATTTACTCAGTACTCTCAAACATTTTCCCGGTCATGGGAGTGCGCCAGGAGACTCACACGTTGGCATTCCAACGTCTCCGCTTGACTATGAGTACTGGAAACAAAGCGAGGGAATTCCCTTTGCCATGGGGATTGTTGCCGGAAACCCTCTTGTGATGTTTGGGCATTTATCCTTCCCAGCTATTGATCCGGTGCCGTCATCGCTGTCACAACGTTGGCATCAGATTCTGCGGGAAGAGATGGGGTTCGACGGTGTCATCATCACTGATGATATGACCATGTTGGAAAGCTCGGGTATTCCAGAATATTCAGACCCTGCTTCAAACGCAGTTGAAGCGTTGCGTGCAGGAAACGATCTGCTGTTGTATGTTCCGAGTGTCAATTTTGACGTTGGAGCAATTGTTTCTGCTGTAACCAATGCTGTAACTGCGGGAACAGTATCAGCCGAACTACTTGATGAATCTGTAGCTCGTGTTCTTACTCTCCGCAGAGAGCTCTACTCTGAAGCGAAAACGTGGATTCCGCCCTGTGATGAGCGATGTCTCATCTGGGTGACCTATTAGTTAGTCGGAAACCCCGGTTATCTCCTCGCGGATACGACGAAGGTTTTCCATCAGGAAACCAATAAGTATCCAGTTAGCACCAGACGGCGGAGTGAGTCTGATCGGTTCGGTTAAGGCAGGTAATTCATTGGTTGCTGGGTGTGATTGGTTATATGCAGGAAGACCAGCATCACGAACCAGCATGCGTAGATCATGTGCGGAACGCATAAATTCTTCCGCAATCTGAGCAATACCAGGCTCGGCTATCACCGATTCGTCATAGTTATCGCGAACTCCACGAGCGACACCGATAGTTCTGGTCACGAGAACGGCTAATTGAGAAAGTAATTGTTGCTCTGCATCAAGTTCTTTCTCGTGTTTTCCTTTGATGACGTTAAAACGAAGGCTTTCTTGAGCAGTTTGAATTGTTGTCTGAGCAACGTTGAGTTGATTCCGAAGCTCCCGTGCTCGAATGTTGATGTTGGAGAGCACTTCGTAGCTTGTGGAGCGTCGCAGAACGCTTCCAATATCTTCGAGGACCTCTGCAATATTTGCACCAAGTTCAGAAACTGCTTTTTGGGATGGTTCTAGGGCAACTGGGGGAACAATAACCGCATTCACAATGAATGCGATTGTTGCACCAATGATAGTTTCAATGATCCGGCCGAGTGCATATTCCGGTGTTGCAGAACCGATAGCGATGACCAGCATGGCGCTAATGGCAATTTGATTCGACGTTCCCGGAGTGAATTTGAATAACCATCCAGCGATGAATGCGGCAATAACCGCGACAAGAACAAGCCAGCTGTGAGATCCAAAAATCAAGCTTGCGCCTAACGCCACTGCAACCCCGAGAACTACCCCGGTGCTTCGTTCAATTGCTTTCCCCAAAGATTGATTGATGCTTGGTTGCACAACGATAATCGCTGCAATAGCAGCGAAGATGGGTTGCTCATCGGGATATACAAGTAACGCGACAAACCACGCGAGAAGAGTGGCAATAATCGTTTTGGCAAGTTGTAAAAAAGGTATGCGTTTCTTCGTTTGGACGTTGGAGACAATACTCACCTTCTCACCGTATGGGTTAAGCCGCTTTCGGCTTCAGTGCCACGCGTAGACACACTGCTAGACATGCACACTCAGGTTTCTGGCAATTCATCCACAGTGTGCGAGAAGTGTTCTCTCCTACTATGCGATTTTTTTTATGTTGTGTGGATGAAAATTCTGGAAATGCTGTTTAGGAAAACCTTCGGATTGGAGAGAAATGACCAAATCTCGCTCCAACAGCCCGCCGTCTTCAGACGGAGGATAACTATAGCTGCTGCTTTTATTGCTGGGTTAGCGGTCGTTCTTGTTGCCGTGGGCTGGTCATTCATGGGCTCAGTTACCAGCAGTAACTCGGTACCTGTAGAGCTCAGATCAACTACACAAGATTTACCCACAATCTCCCCGCAGGACATTGGGGTTCTGGTCCATGTTGTCGGTGGAGTACATCACCCAGGAATTTACCAAATTTCCCCAGGCTCACGAGTTATCGATGCAGTCATGGCCGCTGGTGGACTAGCTCCTGGTGCCAGTGATTGTGGAATAAATCTTGCACGTCAGGTATCTGATGGAGAGCAGATTGTAATCAGCGTAGACACCGCCTGTAGTGCCGAAAATGGTCAAGCAAACGCTGGCGGAGCTTTGCTTTCCCTGAATAACGCAACTGCTGAAGAACTTGATGGATTACCGGGTATTGGTCTAACTTTGGCTCAACGGATCCTTGAGTGGCGCGAGGCCAACGGTAGTTTTGTTGACATACATCAGCTCAATGACGTACCCGGAATTGGGGACAAGTTGTATGAGTCTTTGCATGAGCTTGTCAGCTTGTGAATCATAGTTCACGAACCGTAGACCTCCGTCTGGCTATTCCTGTTCTTGCGAGCTGGATTCTGCTATCGACGGCGTTACTACTTGGTCAAATATTTGGCAACACTTTGTTGTGGGCATTGATCGGTTGCTGTGTT
The DNA here is from genome assembly GCF_003325955.1 of Aurantimicrobium sp. MWH-Uga1. Lineage (NCBI taxonomy): Bacteria > Bacillati > Actinomycetota > Actinomycetes > Micrococcales > Microbacteriaceae > Aurantimicrobium > Aurantimicrobium sp. MWH-Uga1. Next base: position 738,450 of record NZ_CP030929.1, read on the forward strand.
GGTTTGAGTGCTGCGATTTTTGGATCCCGGCTGCATTCGCTTCTATTCCTGAGCGGATGGATTACCACGGGATTGTTCTTGATTTACCTTATTCGTCTTCCAACACATCGAGACTTGCAGCCGTGGGAAACGATCGTTACTCAACAACAGGCGTCACCTGAGTGGGCGGTCTATCTCAGGCAAAGTTTTCTTCAAGTGACTTCCGAACTTCCGGGCCCTGGCGGGGAACTGTTGCCTGGTTTAGCAATTGGAGATACTTCACGCTTAACTGAGTCACTTGATCACGCCATGAAAACAGTTTCTTTGACCCACATCACTGCTGTTTCAGGTGCGAACTGTGCAATAGTTACGGCCGGTGTCATGATGTTCGCTGCCCTATGTGGAGCTGGACGAAAACTTCGATTGATTGCTGGAATTACCGCACTAGTTTCGTTTGTGATTATTGTGACTGCTCAACCAAGCGTGGTTAGAGCTGCGGTGATGGCAACTATTGTGATGATCGCTTTGTTCTTAGGTCGCCCCGCTGCCGGCATCCCTCTACTTTCTGCTGCGGTTGTGGGTTTGCTGATGTGGAATCCTTGGTGGGCGATCGAATTGGGCTTTGTACTTTCTGTGTCTGCCACTGCCGGATTGTTACTTTTTTCACTTCCGCTATCCCACAGGCTTGCGCAATGGATGCCCTATTGGTGTGCGTTAGCAATTGCTGTTCCACTTTCTGCACAGTTGCTTTGCCAGCCCTTTATCATCCTGCTTTCACCACAGATGCCTACCTATGGTGTTCTTGCAAATATTGTTGCTGGTCCAGCAGCATCATTGGCCACCGTATTTGGTCTTCTTACGTGTGTTGTTGCCCTGCCAGCACCTTGGCTTGGTCAGGTAATGATGTGGATCGGCTGGCTGCCTGCACAGTGGATTGGTTCTACTGCGATGTCTGTTTCCAAATTCCCTTTTGCGTCTCTTGGATGGGTTCCAGGGGTAGCGGGTGCATTCTTGGCGGCATTTGTCAGTACGTGCGTACTTTTTTCTTTACTCGCTCGGTCGCCGCGTGTGAGGGCGATTTTCGCAACACTGCTTACCGTTTCTCTGTTGTTCTGGTTACTTATTTTGTTTGTCATCAACTTTCGAAGCGTTTCTAGTATCCCTACAGGATGGAGCATCGCAGTTTGTGATGTGGGGCAAGGAGACGCAATTGTCCTTGCTTCAGAAGGGTCATACGCCCTCATCGATACCGGACGAGAACCGGAGTTAGTAGATCATTGTCTGATGAGATTAGGGATTTCTCGACTTGATCTCCTTGTTCTCACACATTTCGATAAAGACCATGTGGGTGGTCTACAAGCCGTTATTGGGAAAGTCGACAAAGCCGTTGTGGGACAACCCGAAAATATAGAAGATGAATCCCTATTGTTAGATCTCTCACGCTCAGGAGCACAACTTTCTCGCGGAATCAGCGGATTGTCGGGAAATCTTGGTGCTGCAAAGTGGCAGATCTTGTGGCCAGATGGACTTCATCCAGCAATGAGTGTGGGGAACCCGGGATCTGTGACACTGTTGGTGAACTTTCCGGAATTTCAGAGCCTTTTTTTGGGTGATTTAGGAAAAGAATCACAATTGGCATTGATGAAAACTGTTTCACTTCCTCACATCGATGTTGTGAAAGTAGCTCATCATGGATCAGCAGATCAAAGCATGACTTTGTATCAACGCATCCAGCCTGCAGTGGGCTTGTTTTCTGTTGGGAAAGGCAATGAGTATGGTCACCCAAGAAAAGAAATCTTGAATGAACTCAATAGCCTTAACACACTTACCCCGCGTACCGATGAAGATGGAATGATTCTTGTCATACCGAATCAGACAGGGATCTCTGTCTGGACTGAGCATTAAGCTTGCATCATGGCAGCTAAGGCAAAGATTTCAATTCCACAGTTCACGTGGTTAACTGCCGAACCCGCACCCCTTGTACTCGTCACGGGAGCCGAAAGTTTTTTAGCAGATCGTGCTACACAGCGCATACGCGATTCACTTCGTGCAGCAGATGCTTCCCTGGAAGTCAGCGATATTGATGCAAGTTCTTATACCCCTGGCCAACTCCTCACCCTTGCCAGTCCTTCTTTGTTCGGGGAGCCCCGATTAATTCGAGTCAGTGACGTTGAAAAATGTAACGACGAATTTCTCATTGAAATGCTCGACTATGTCGCATCTCCAGATCCAGACACGACTGTAGTTCTTCGTCATAACGGGGGAGTACGCGGGAAAAAACTTCTCGATACTCTCCGAGCTGGCACTGAAAGAGCCGTAGAGGTCGTATGTGCTGAGCTCAAAAGCGATACCGATAAATATGACTTTGCAGCCCAAGAATTTCGACAGGCAGGTCGAAATATTTCACCAAGTGCGTTGCGTTCACTCGTCCAAGCCTTTTCAGGTTCAGGTTCCGAGCTTGCAAATGCCTGTCAACAACTTATCGCCGATGCTGAAGGTGAAATAACTGACCGTACCGTCGAAGATTATTACGGTGGGCGAGTTGAAGCTACGGCATTCAAAGTCGTTGATAATGCTGTTGCAGGTCGGCTTGGAGACTCTCTTGTTATTCTTCGCCATGCCTTACAAACAGGAGCTGACCCTGTGCCTATTGTTGCGACGTTTGCGGCAAAACTTCGTTTGATGGCCAAGCTCTTTGGAGAGCGCAGAAGCGCAGGGGAGCTAGCCGGAGCACTGGGAGTGGCACCCTGGCAGATAGATCGAGCACGCAGGGATCTTCAAGGATGGACAGAAACCGGTTTAGGTAATGCCATAGAGGTCATTGCAGAAACAGATGCCAATGTTAAAGGAGCCTCGCGCGACCCTCTCTATTCACTTGAACGCATGGTTAATGTTGTTGCATGTTACGGGAGACGTTAACAAAATAAGGCCCCCAATGAGGGGGCCTTATTTGAGTGGGATGCTTAGAGAGCAGCAACCTGCTTAGCAATTGATGACTTGCGGTTTGCGGCGTTGTTCTTGTGAAGAACACCCTTGCTCACTGCCTTGTCAAGCTTTTTGCTCGCGTTTTTCAGTGCTGCTTCAGCTGCTGCCTTGTCGCCAGCGCTGATAGCGGTCTTTGTTGCGCGAACGGCGGTCTTCACTTCGGACTTCACAGCTTTGTTGCGCTCGTGAGCCTTCTCGTTGGTGCCAATTCGCTTGATTTGCGACTTAATGTTTGCCACGTTTACCGTGTCTTTCACTCGTTATTCGTACGTTTGGATTGTGTCGCACCAGAGGTAGAGGGCTCACGGCGACGAATCGTGCAGGTGGGACTACACGTAAGCCAATAGACAACACTACCAGTAATAGTTGTCGTTGCTAAAACTGTGCCTGAGTTCGTGGGAGACTAGAGGTTCTATGTCTCCTCGTTCCTCTAAACCATTGCAGCCTGCGTCAACTGACCCTGCGAAGATTCGCAATTTTTGCATCATCGCTCATATTGACCACGGTAAGTCGACTCTTGCCGATCGCATGCTTCAAATTACTGGCATTGTTGATGACCGTTCTATGCGGGCTCAGTATTTGGACCGGATGGATATTGAACGTGAACGTGGCATCACCATTAAGAGTCAGGCAGTGCGCATGCCGTGGGATGTTGACGGCCAAACGTATGCCTTGAATATGATTGACACTCCTGGTCACGTTGACTTCACGTACGAGGTTTCACGTTCACTTGCTGCGTGTGAAGGAGCGATCCTTCTGGTTGATGCTGCCCAGGGTATTGAGGCTCAGACTCTGGCGAACTTGTATCTGGCAATGGAAAATGACCTCACAATCATTCCTGTGCTCAACAAGATAGATTTGCCTGCTGCAGACCCAGAAAAATATGCCAAAGAGCTTTCAGATTTGATCGGTGGCAAGCCCGAGGATGTTCTTCGCGTATCTGGTAAAACAGGAATGGGCGTTCCTGAGTTGCTAGATCTTGTGGTCGAGAAGATTCCTGCTCCCGTCGGTCAGGCAGATGCTCCTGCTCGAGCAATGATTTTTGACTCGGTGTACGACGCCTATCGAGGAGTAATTACCTACGTGCGCGTCATTGACGGCATGCTTAAACCCCGTCAGCGAATCCAAATGATGAGTACCAAAGCTTCACATGAGCTGATCGAGATTGGTGTTAGCTCACCAGAGCCCATTCCTTCTGAGGGATTGGGGGTCGGTGAAGTTGGATATCTCATCACTGGTGTGAAAGATGTCCGCCAGTCCAAAGTTGGTGACACTGTCACTGATTTCGTCAAACCAGCTACTGAGCCTCTCCCGGGATATACCGACCCGAAAGCAATGGTGTTCTCAGGTCTATACCCCATTGATGGCTCGGACTATCCCGTCCTTCGTGAAGCTCTCGACAAGCTCAAACTCTCCGATGCTTCCTTGAATTATGAACCAGAAACCTCAGTTGCCCTCGGGTTTGGTTTTCGATGCGGTTTCTTAGGTCTATTGCACCTAGAAATAATTACCGAACGTCTCGAACGTGAATTTGGTCTTGACCTCATCGCCACAGCGCCTTCTGTTCCCTATGAGGTCACAACTGAAGATAAAAAGACAGTCACTGTGACAAACCCCAGTGAATACCCTTCAGGAAAGATCATCAAAGTATCCGAACCCCTGGTTCGTGCTGGAATTCTCACACCTAAGGACTACGTCGGAACAATCATGGAATTGTGCCAAAGCCGTCGTGGAAATCTTTTGGGCATGGAGTACTTCGGTGAAGATCGCGTCGAAATGAAATACGAAATCCCTCTTGGAGAAATCGTCTTTGACTTCTTTGATCACCTCAAGAGCAGGACACAAGGTTACGCATCCTTGGATTATGAAGAAGCCGGTGAACAAGATTCTGATCTTGTGAAAGTAGACATTCTGTTGCAGGGTGAACAGGTCGATGCGTTCAGCGCGATTGTCCACAAGGATAAGGCTTATGCCTATGGCCTAATGATGACAGAGCGTCTCAAAAAACTCATTCCGCGCCAACAGTTCGAGGTACCCATTCAGGCTGCTATCGGGGCACGTATCATTGCTCGAGAAACGATTTCTGCAATCCGTAAGGACGTCCTTGCCAAATGCTACGGCGGTGACATTACACGCAAGCGCAAACTCCTCGAAAAGCAAAAAGAGGGTAAAAAGCGTATGAAAATGGTCGGCCGTGTCGAAGTTCCACAAGAAGCCTTTATTGCGGCATTGCAAGGTGATGATGAGGTGAAAAAGAAGTGACCGAATCAGCACGCAGAAGTAATTACTCCGCCGATCGCTCAGTAAGTTACGGAAGCGTCGGGGCAACTCAAGCAGCCGATGTTTTGGTTTTCCCACCCCACGGATTCTCCTCATCGCAGTCAGAGTTTCGCCTCGGCAGCGGCCAAGAACGTTTTGACGCGGCTTCTGCCGCGCTCATGACATGGGGGGTGCCACGAGGTTCACGGCTCGAGGTCGTGAAGATTGACCAAGCAGATGCTGAAGGTTATGCAGGCTTGTTATTCAATGAATTCGGTGCGCCAATTGCACCAACTTCTGACGTTTTAGATCAGCTCTATTCCTCAGATGGCACCCCGTTCCTTTCTGCGGGTACCACGATTGAACTCGCTGGTGTGTGGGCACCTTCGAAAATTTCTTCCTCATATCGAGTTATTTATGTCGTCCGCGAAGACCGTCGTATGGGTTACGCACTCGGAACTCTCGATTCTGCGCCAGTCATTGGCGAAGAATACTTTGGTGTGGAGTGGCGCGATGACGACTCAGTGTGGGCTGTAGTTCGCTCAGTCACCTCAATTGCTGAAGGTAGAAAGTACGCTTGGAGTGCCCCGGTCATTCGTGCGCGCCAGTGGTTGCTTCGTCGTCATTACGTTCGGTCTTTACTTCCTGCCCGTTCGGTGTAAACAATGGCTAGCCAATTGCCAGATGGTCTGGCAATGCCGCTGAACGGGGCATTGCCGAGCACTGTGAGCGTTGGCTCCCTACATAAAACGATGAGTGCCTATGTGCACATTCCTTTTTGCCGGGTTCGTTGTGGCTATTGCGATTTCAACACCTACACAGCCACTGAGCTCAGAGGCGCATCACAAGCCACTTATGTCGATGAATTGAAGAAAGAGATAGAACTTTCGATTGAGGTTCTTCACTGTGCAGATGTTTCAATACGACCTCTACACACAGTGTTTTTCGGTGGTGGTACTCCGACGTTACTTCCCGTTTCTGATCTTGCCCATGCAGTACAAGCACTACGTGACAGCCATGGAATAGAAACAGGAGCAGAAGTCACAGTTGAAGCCAATCCAGATACCCTCACTGAAGAATATGTCGAAGGTTTAGTTCAGGCAGGTTTCACACGTGTGAGTGTAGGAATGCAATCTGCAGTTCCCCATGTACTTTCAGCATTGGATAGGACACACAATCCTGCTGCCGTAGACCGCGCAGTAACAATAATTCAGTCTGCTGGGCTAGAAGCCAGTATTGATTTGATCTATGGAGCTCCGGGAGAGAGCCTGTCTGATTGGCGCAGGTCTCTAGAAAAAGCAATTTCTTTGAATACAGGGCATATTTCCGCCTATGCACTCATCGTTGAAGACGGTACTGCTTTGGCGCGCAAAATTAGTTCAGGAGTTATGGATGCTCCTGATGATGATTTACAGGCTGAAATGTATGAACTAGCTGACGAACTATTGAGCAAAGCGGGATTTCAATGGTACGAAATTAGCAATTGGGCAAAGTCACAACAGCAACAGTCTCAACACAATCTTGCCTATTGGACTAACCAAAATTGGTGGGGCTATGGTCCTGGTGCACACTCCGCAATAGGTGGCACACGTTTCTGGAATGTCAAACACCCAGCTGCCTATGCAGGACGCCTGGCCGAAAATCAAAGCCCAGCCTTGTCTTATGAGACACCTAACCAGGAAGCAGCCATGTTGGAACACGTGTTACTGGGGTCACGATTAGCAGCAGGTATACCTGCTCAAGGGCACGACCCTCAAGCCATTTCTTCACTGATAGCTCGTGGTCTCATTGACGGCAAGCATGCTACTGGTGGACGAATCGTGTTAACACTTTCTGGTCGTCTTCGTGCTGATGAAGTTGTTCGAGTATTACTCTTTCGTTCTCAGGATTGACTGCTAAATATCCGGTATCATTAGCACTCAGATGCATCGAGTGCTAGTGATGTAAAGGAGGATTCGATGGTTTCACAACGTGGGCTTGAAGTTCTTCGCGTCATCGTTCAGGATTATGTTTCTTCACGTGAGCCCGTCGGTTCAAAAGCTATTGTTGACCGCCATCAATTTGGCGTATCCGCGGCGACAATTCGCAACGATATGGCACTGCTCGAGGAAGAAGAGCTCATTGTTGCCCCTCATACATCCAGCGGTCGAGTTCCCACAGACAAGGGATATCGTCTTTTCGTTGACCACTTAGCCGAAGTCAAGCACATCACGCCGACACAAAAGCAAGCCATAGATCAATTTCTAGATGATTCTGCAGATTTTGATGAACTTCTTGGACGAACTGTTCGTTTGCTTTCTCAATTAACTAACCAGGTCGCTATCGTCCAATACCCCACATTAGGTTCGACACGAATTCGTCACATCGAACTCGTTTCTCTCGGCAATAATCGAGCTTTATGCGTTGTGATTAGCGACAACGGTCAGGTCGAACAGAAATTGATTGATCTTGAAGTTGAGCTCAACGAAACCGACCTTGCCCAGTTATGTTCTGGAATTAATGAGCAAGTGGCAGGGAAACTTCACAGTGAGCTTTCTGAATCCATAACTTCGCTCACGTCTCGGGTGCATAACGCCCTGATTCCAGCAGTAACTCACATAGCCTCAGCACTGAGCGACAGCATTCAAGCTAACCGGCAAAACAAGTTAGTGATGGCGGGCACAGCTAACCTAGTCCGAACAGGCGAAGATTTCTCCGACAGTATCTACCCAGTTCTCGAAGCCATTGAAGAACAAGTAGTTCTGTTGAAACTACTGACCGAAATGAAGGCGGATGCCGACGAAGTGGCAGTGAGTATCGGTCGAGAGCACAGTAATTCAGGCTTAGAACAAGCGAGCCTGCTTTCCACTGGATACAGCTCGGCTGGTGAAAAAGCCACCCTGGGGCTTGTCGGACCAACCCGAATGGACTATTCCTCCAACATCGCATCAATCCGTGCTGTTGCCCGATATCTCACTCGTGTGCTTGATGCACGCTAAACCCTCATTCAAAGGAGATGGCCTTCGTGGCTGATCATTACGACGTTTTAGGTATCTCACGTGATGCCAGTGCTGAAGACATCAAAAAGGCATATCGCAGACTTGCACGTGAACTTCACCCTGATGTGAATCCAGACGAGGCAGCACAGGAAAAATTCAAACTCGTCACCCACGCCTATGAAGTTCTCAGTGACCCCGTGCAACGTCAACAATATGATTTAGGTCCACAAGCCGGCTTTGGCGGGAACTTCGGCGGGCAAGGTTTTAGTGACTTTGGAGACATCTTCAACACCTTCTTCGGTGGAGGCCAGCAACGCGGTCCACGTTCACGAATGGAACGCGGTCAAGATGCTTTGCTACGCGTAGAGGTTGACCTTGCCGACGTCATTTTTGGCGTTCACAAAGATATTGAAATTGATACCGCAGTGGTGTGCGAAACCTGTAATGGAAACTGCTGTCAACCAGGGACATCGCCAATAACATGTGACATTTGTGGCGGTTCAGGCTCTATTCAACGTGCAGTTCGCTCCCTACTGGGAAACGTCATGACTTCCAACCCTTGTGGAAGCTGCAGAGGTTATGGAACCACCATTCCCGCACCCTGCACAACATGCCAAGGGCAAGGCCGTGTCAGGGCGTCAAAAAGAATACCGGTGGACATTCCTGCCGGTGTCGATACAGGTGTTCGACTTCACATGGCTCAAGCAGGAGAAGCTGGTCAAGCAGGCGGCGTCCCCGGCGACCTCTATTTTGAAATCAAAGTCAATCACCACGATGTGTTCAGTCGTGACAACGATGACTTGCTGTGCACTCTAGAAGTTCAGATGACCGATGCCATCCTAGGAACCACAGTTACGGTTCCAGGGCTTGATGGTGAGGTCACGCTAGAGATTAAGCCCGGAACGCAAGGCTCAGAAGTTCTGACTGTAAAAGATCGAGGCATAACACGCCTACGCGGAAATGGCCGCGGTGATCTTAAAGTGGGAATCCATGTGATTACTCCCACCAAGTTGAGTTCTAAGGAAAAAGAACTCATTTCAACATTCGCTCAGGGACGAAAGCAATCCACTCCAGCACTGACACATTTCCAACAGGGAATGTTCTCAAAGTTGCGCGATCGATTCTTCAACGCATAAAGCAATGGCACACTTTTACATTCTGGAAAGCCTTGAATCCTCTTCTGTCGGATCAGAAGTAGTTTTAGATGGCTCGGAGGGAAAACACGCTGCCACTGTCTCCCGAGTGAGACCAGGGGAGAAGTTCACTGTAGGCAATGGGCGCGGTCTCGTTCTTAAAGTCGAAGCTGAATCAGTATCCAAAGACTGTGTCCAACTTCGTGTACTTCATGCAGAAAACGAGAAACGTCTTCATCCAGAATTTATCCTTGTTCAAGCACTGGCCAAAACAGACCGAGATGAACGAGCAATTGAAGCGGCAACAGAGCTGGGTGTTGACACCGTCATCCCGTGGTCTGCCTCACGAAGCATCTCCAAATGGGACGGGCCCAAGGTTGGAAAAGGTATTGCGAGGTGGTCAGCAATTGTTCGTGAAGCAAGCAAACAATCCATTCGCGCCTTTATTCCACAGGTTCACCCTCCAGCCAGTACGTCCGAACTTGTCCAGTTGTTATCAGGTGCTGACCTGGTCGTGTTAGATCCGACAGGAGATGTTCCGTTGAGTTCTTTCAATCCCACATCGCATCAAATAGCGATCATTGTTGGGCCAGAGGGCGGCATCACAGATTCTGAATTAGATATGTTCCGAAATGCAGGTGCCACCATCGCCACGATGGGAAACAATATTCTTCGAACCTCGACTGCAGGACCTGCAGCATTGGCCATCATGAATGCCAAACTAGGGCGCTGTTAAGCTAGAACTATGTCCGAGCCGACTTCTTCGATTTTTACAAAAATAATTAATCGCGAAATACCAGCAGAAATTCTCTTTGAGAATGATCGTCTTATCGCCATCAGAGACATTGCTCCACAAGCTCCTATGCATTTACTCGTGATTCCTAAGTCTGAAAACTTCCTAAATGTCACAGAATTAGCTGCAGGTGATCCACAACTGCTGGCAGAAATGGTCTCTACCGCACATAATCTGGCAACCTTGCACTCTAACGGTGAGTATCGCTTGGTCTTCAACACAGGTGAGAGCGCAGGCCAGACAGTATTTCACGTTCATGCCCATGTACTCTCAGGCGGTCTTCAGGAGCACACACTTGCCTGAATTTGCCGCACCACATTCAGAAGTCATCACTGTGGATGGTATTGAAATGGTTCGATTGCTGGGTCCACAAGACCGGTTACTCACCAGTGTTGAGAAACAGTACCCACTGGTTGAGGTTCACGTTCGTGGTAATGAGATTCGTTTCAGCCCCAAAATCGCTGGCGAGGATGCTTACAAAGAACTTCTCGCAGCCCAAAATCTTGTCCGCGAGTTATTGTCCATGGTTCGACAAGGACATGATCTCGCCCCAACTGATGTTGAAAGTGGGAAACACATTCAGGAAGCGCACCCACACACTTCTCCATCGGCAGTTTTGGGAGAAGATATTCTCTCCACGCGGGGAAAAACTCTGCGGCCAAAAACAGTTGGTCAGCAGGAATATGTTCGCGCAATAGAAGATCACACAATCACTTTCGGCATTGGCCCAGCTGGAACGGGGAAAACTTATCTTGCGATGGCAAAAGCTGTTCAAGCATTACAACGCAAAGAAGTGGAGCGCATTATCTTGACTCGCCCTGCTGTTGAAGCGGGGGAGCGGTTGGGATTTTTACCCGGAACTCTTACTGACAAGATAGATCCCTATCTACGTCCACTTTTTGACGCGCTTAACGAAATGCTCGATCCTGAGCTAGTTCCCAAGCTGATGGCTGTTGGCACAATTGAGGTCGCACCACTGGCGTATATGCGAGGTCGAACACTTAACAATTCCTTCATTATTTTGGATGAGGCTCAAAACACCACTCCAGAGCAGATGAAAATGTTCCTCACACGACTTGGTTTTGACTCCAAGATGGTGATTACTGGTGACATCACTCAGGTGGACCTACCAAGTTCCGCTAGCGGATTGAGACTAGTCACAGGAATCCTTCAAGATATTGACGACATCCATTTTGCTCGCCTGACAAGCGCAGACGTTGTTCGCCATTCACTTGTCGGACGCATCGTTGACGCCTATAGCGAATATGACGAAAAGTCTTTAGCTGCTCGGCATAAGCGAGAACAAGCCCTGGAGGCTCGTGAATGAGTATCGAAGTAAACAATGAATCTAGCTTCGCCATTGATGAATCAGCGCTTCAGCGCTTAGCTACATATTGTCTGGACGCTATGCGCGTTCATCCCGATGCAGATCTTGCCCTCGTCCTTGTAGACGAGGGAGCGATGGAGCAACTACACGTTCAGTGGATGGGCGAACCGGGCCCTACAGATGTATTGAGTTTCCCCATGGATGAGTTACGTCCAGGTAATGACGATGTGGTGACACCACCTGGTGTTCTCGGAGATGTTGTTCTGTGCCCGCAAGTTGCAGAGGTTCAAGCCGAGGGTGCCGGCCATTCCACGATGGATGAGCTGCTCTATCTCACCGCTCACGGAATATTGCATCTTCTCGGGTTTGACCATGCCGAACCTGATGAAGAAAAAGAAATGTTTGCCCTCCAACGCGACCTCATAATTGGGTTCAGCATGGCAGAGAAAAAACGAGAGACTTCGTGATAATTTTCCTCACCATTCTCGGCATGGTTGCGCTCATTGGATTCGGCGGGTTGATGGCGGCCAGTGAATCTGCAATGGGCGTGATGTCTTCGGAAGATTTTCGTCAAGCAGCTCAAGGACGTCGAGCAGAGCGATCACTTCTAGCAATTTCACGTGATGTTGGTCCACACCGCACAGTCACTACATTTGTGAGAATTCTTGCGGAAACAGCTGCCGCCGTTATTGTCACGCTGGCTCTAGTTTCCTTGGGTCTGCCTTATTGGGCCGCCCTACTCTTAGCAATTTTGGTGATGTCTATCGCCAGCTTTGTTTTGGCCGGTTCAAGTCCACGGTCTGTGGGCCGAGTTCATCCTGAAAAAGTTTTGAGTGTTTCTGCGCCACTTATTCATTTCTTTCGCGTGATTTTAGGGCCTTTGGCGAACTTTCTTGTCACCATGGGAGATAAAGTCACTCCAGGCCGTCCAGGCACAACGTCCTTTGCCTCAGAAGAGCAGCTTCTGAGCATGGTTGATGAAGCCGTGAAGCATGACGTGTTGGAGAGTGATGAACGTGAGCTCATTCACTCCATCTTCGAATGGGGTGAGACCGTTGCACGTGAGATTATGATTCCTCGAACAGATATGGTCACAATCAACTCTCATGCATCATTGAGTGATGCTGCAAAGTTGTTCCATGAATCTGGTTACTCTCGAGTGCCAATCATTGGTGAAGAGATTGATGACATCGTTGGTGTGCTCAACCTTCGTGATGTCTCTCGTCGAATGTTTGAACACCCTGAAAAATTTTCTGAAGGCAAACTCATTGACTTGGCACGACCTGCAATGTTTGTTCCTGAGTCGAAGAAAGTCGATGACACTCTCAAACAGATGCAAGCCGAATCTATCCACATGGCATTAGTAGTAGACGAACACGGTGGCATTGCAGGCCTGGTGACTCTCGAGGATCTTATTGAGGAACTCGTTGGCGATATTTCGGATGAACATGATCGTGGTGCCCCAGATGTCGAGCTGATTCGCGAAAACACCTACCGTGTGGCCACGCGTCTACCACTTGATGAATTAGGCGAACTCTTTGGGCTTGAACTCGATGATGAAGATGTGGACTCTGTTGGAGGATTACTGGCAAAAGAGCTTGGCAGACTCCCTGTTGTAGGGGATAGCGTTACCGTGAGCGGATTGATCATCACAGCAGATGTGAGCGGTTCACACCGCAAGCGTGTAACCAGAGTGGTTGTAGAACGCGATCAAGACCTCATTGATGCTCTTACTGCTTTTTCAGAACAGGATGAATAATGGCGAGACCTCCAAAATCATCAAAGCGTGATGAAAACACAGGTGAATTTCGTTCAGGTTTCGTCTCGCTAGTAGGACGGCCAAATGTTGGCAAATCCACCTTGACAAACGCCCTAGTTGGAGAAAAGGTTGCCATCACCTCTTCCAAGCCACAAACTACACGTCACACAATTAGAGGAATATCCAACCGTCCAACTGGACAACTCATTCTGGTTGACACACCAGGAATTCATCGCCCCAGAACACTACTTGGTGAGCGATTAAATGCCCTCGTTCAGGCAACACTCGGCGATGTTGACGTGATCGGTATGTGTTTTCCTGCAGATGAACCCATCGGCCCGGGTGATCGATTCATCAATGAACAATTGCACAAGTATCCCCGTGCTATCAAAATAGCTGTCATCACAAAGACAGATGTTGCAACTAAAGCACAGACCGCCGAAAGGCTCATGCAAGTTCAAGAATTACGAGATTGGGCATCAATCATTCCTGTTTCGGCTGTTGGAAACGAGCAGATAGACCTCCTTGCAGATGAGCTCATTCAACTCCTGCCGCTAGGTCATCCTCTTTATCCCGAAGAAACAAACACTGATGAGGACATTGAAAAGCGTATTTCTGAGCTCATTCGAGAGACCATTCTTGAGGGAGTTCATGAAGAACTGCCACATTCCTTGGCCGTCACTATTGATGACATGATTGAACGTGAGGATAAAGATATTCTCGAAATTTACGCCAATGTTTTCGTTGAGCGCGACAGTCAAAAAGGAATCATCATCGGTTCTGGCGGAGAGCGCCTCAAAGACATCGGTCAACGCTCCCGTGCAGCGATCGAGCCTGTTGTCGGTCAGAAAGTATTTTTATCTCTGCGAGTCAAGGTGGCCAAAGATTGGCAGCGGGACCCCAAATTACTCCAGCGATTGGGCTTCTAAAGCGCAAGTGCTAGCCTAGAAATATGTCCACTGGTCTGCTTCTTCTTAGTTGCCGCGACGAGTCCATTTATTAGGCCTCACTCGTCGCGGAGATGCCCTTTGGCTGACCACCATTCGCGAGGAGAAGACAGATGAAGAACAACCAGACCCCTAGCACAATGCCAGTGCACAAATATCGTCCGTATCACGAGAGCTTGGGCATAGATCTTCCAGATCGAACGTGGCCATCAAAGCGCATCGAAAAAGCACCTATTTGGTGCGCAGTTGACTTGCGAGATGGTAATCAAGCACTCATCGACCCCATGAGTCCTGAGCGCAAGCGCATCATGTTCGACCTTTTGGTCAAGATGGGATACAAAGAAATCGAAGTGGGTTTCCCTTCTGCGAGCCAGACTGATTTTGATTTCGTGCGATCTCTGATTGAAGAAAAAGCCATTCCAGACGATGTCACTATTCAGGTGCTTACTCAAGCGCGTGACCACCTCATTGAACGCACCTACGAATCCATCGCGGGCGCCAAGCAGGCCATCGTTCACTTTTATAACTCGACCAGTATTTTGCAGCGAGATGTTGTCTTCCGTGAAGACCGTCAAGGGATCATGGAAATTGCTCTTCATGGCGCGCGATTCTGTCGTGAAATGGAGAAGAAGATTCCGGAGACGAGGGTCTTTTACGAATACTCTCCAGAAAGTTTCACAGGTACAGAACTGGAATACGCCGTTGAGGTGTGCAATGCAGTACTTGAAGTACTAGAGCCAACTCCCGAGCGCAAGGTCATCATTAACCTTCCTGCCACTGTTGAAATGGCGTCACCTAATGTGTACGCAGACTCAATTGAGTGGATGGGACGCCATCTTGCTCATCGCGAGAACGTCATCATCTCTTTACATCCTCACAATGACCGAGGAACAGCGGTAGCTGCAGCTGAATTGGGTTACATGGCAGGTGCAGACCGCATCGAGGGATGCTTGTTTGGTAATGGTGAGCGCACTGGGAACGTCGACCTAGTTGCTCTTGGTATCAATATGTTTACCCAAGGAATTGACCCTCAAATCGATTTCAGTAACCTCGATGAGATTAAGCGAACTGCTGAGTACTGCAACCAACTCAAGGTTCACGAACGCAGTCCCTGGGCTGGAGACCTTGTCTACACTGCATTCTCTGGCTCGCATCAAGATGCCATTAAAAAGGGTTTTGAGCGCATGGCGGCAGATGCCCAAGCACAAGGCACACATGTAGACAATCTTGTGTGGGCAGTCCCTTATCTTCCAGTAGACCCCAAAGATCTTGGACGTAGCTATGAGGCTGTCATTCGCGTAAATTCTCAGTCAGGTAAGGGGGGAGTGGCCTACCTGCTCAAGAAGGATCACAATCTCGAGCTTCCACGAAGATTACAGATTGAGTTCTCTGGAGTCGTTCAACACAAAACCGATGCTGAAGGTGGCGAAGTCTCCAGTGATGATTTGTGGGCGATTTTCCAAGATGAATACTTGCCTGCTAAGGACGCCGTCAACAAGTGGGGTCGATTTGAACTCACTGGAAGCCGTACCGAAAGCGATTTCAATGGCACTCTGAAGCTCTCGGTTGACTTGCGAGATGGCGATAGTGTTACTCGCAAAGATGCCGTCGGAAACGGCCCCATAGATGCCTTCCTGAAGCTCATGCTCGAAGAAGGAATCAACGTAGAGCTCTTTGATTATGTGGAACACACGCTTTCCGCCGGTGGCGATGCCCTGGCAGCAGCTTATGTTGAACTCAATGTCAACGGAACACGACTTTGGGGTGTTGGTATCGATTCTGATATTTCAACAGCATCGTTGAAAGCAGTAGTTTCTGCAATTAACCGAGCAGTTCGCTAGCGAGAGGCCTGATCCAGGAGAGCATCCTCGATGTCCTCTTCAGTAGGTTGTGACGCGCGTTTTTGCTGTCGTTTGAGTTCGCGAGCTTTACCTTCATCTGTCTCAGCATTTCGTAGACGAAGTTCGTTGCGTATTGCCCAAACTAAGGCGATAAATGCCAGAACACCGAACATAATCCATTGGTAGGCATAACTCAGATGAGCGCCTTCATCTAATGAGGGCTTTTTGGCTGCCAATGGTGGGTTTTCACTCGGTGGAGGCGTCTCTGAATCCAACACACCGTATGCACCGGTATACGTGGGGTAACCAATAATGTCTGCGATGAGGGGTAATTCAATCGTTGCTAGTTGGTTTCCTGCTGCTTCGCGACCTGGAATGGCAGGTTCTCCTGCTTTCAGGCGGGCAACTACCGTTACCTCACCAGATGGTGGTGCCGGCAGGGTGTATGTTTCTGTGCCATCAGGCAAAACAGGAAGCCAGCCGCGGTTGATAACAAAGACATTGCCCTGATCAGTCAGCAGGGGAGTAAGAACTTCAACCCCAGCCTGCTGTTCGCGTGGACGACTTCGAACAATGAATTGTTCTTCAGATAAATATGTTCCAGTTACGGTAACTGGAATCCACTTATCGTCAGGATCGAAAGTATCCAGGTTCGGCAGGGCTTCATTGAGGGTTATGGGGGATGCCTCGTAATTTGCTAAGACCCTGCTAATCTCTCGCTGGGCTTCTTCCCGCCGATTAAACTGCCACGTTGAAAGTGCTATACAGGTACCTGCAAATATTGCTGTCAACAAGAGGTACGTCAACCACCTTTTTGTGAGTGCGACTGCATACCAAGGAACACGTTCAGGTGCTTCGCGAGGGGTGAGAACTGTGTTCAAGACTGCTTTTCTTGATAGAGCACGATGGTGCTTGGGCGCTCAACATACGAGGTTTTTGGTGCCATCTTGACGTTTGCAGCAATCATGGCAAAGTAGGGAAGCACAATTGCGCCAGCGGCAAAGACAACAAGCCACCAGCCAGAAACAAAGAGCATCCCAATGATGCAAACCATACGAATACTCATTGCGATGGTGTATTTGACCATACGAATTCGCCGCTCGTCCGCGGGGGATGGTGGAAGGGTTGTTGCGGACTGAAGTTTCTTCTTCATTGCCAGCACTACTCCAAGGTTGATGTGGTGCTACTAGCCTACGACTAAGCTGGCATTCGATGCATCCAATAGGAGGAAATGTGACCGTTCGTACAGTACTCATTACTGGTGGAAACAGAGGCATTGGGTATGCCCTTGCAGAGGAATTCATCTCCCAAGGCCATCGAGTTGCTGTCACAGCACGCTCTGGTGAAGGTCCTGCCGGCTCGCTTACTGTTCGAGCAGATGTCACAGATGGTTCTTCACTCGACTCTGCATACGCAGAAGTTGAAGAAAAACTTGGTCCAGTAGAAGTTCTCGTTGCCAATGCAGGTATTACCAAAGATACCCTCGTGATGCGAATGACCGACGATGAGTTTGACTCTGTTGTTGATACCAATCTCGGTGGAACCTTCAAAGTAGTCAAGCGTGCGATCAAGGGCATGTTAAAGGCGCGATTCGGTCGAATCATATTGATTTCCTCTGTTGTCGGACTCTATGGCTCCGCCGGCCAAGTTAACTACTCCTCTTCAAAGAGTGCGTTGGTGGGTATGGCTCGCTCACTTACTCGTGAATTAGGCGCACGTGGAATTACTGCAAATGTTGTCGCACCTGGCTTTATTGAGACCGATATGACTGCAGCGCTGCCTGAGGAGCAGCAGGAGCAATACAAAAAGAACATTCCTGCAGGACGCTTTGCTCAGCCCTCGGAGGTCGCCAAGGTGTGTGCGTGGCTTGCTTCTGATGACTCAGGTTATATCTCGGGAGCTGTGATTCCTGTTGATGGTGGATTAGGTATGGGGCACTAAAGCCCAATTAGCCCCAAGGCTTTGCTGAGGTCTCGTTCGTTCAAGGCCACATCAGCACTTTCTTGAACTATTGGCTTTGCGCAGAAAGCTATTCCCAGAGCGGCTACCTCCATCATTTTGAGGTCGTTTGCCCCATCCCCGATAGCTACCGTCTGCGATAGGGGAATAGAGGTTTCTTGAGCCCACTGGCGTAGTGCATCTGCTTTAGCATCTGCGTCAATAATCTCTCCTACAAGGTTTCCGGTGAGTACTCCCTCAACAACTTCAAGACGATTAGCTTTCCACTTATCTAAGCCAAGTTGCTGTGCGAGCGGATCGAGGAGTTCGTGAAAACCTCCACTTACCACTCCTACTGTGCCGCCGAGTTCCTGTATTCGTTTAATGAGTATCTCTGCACCTGCGGTGACTGTAATTCGTGATCGAACAGTCTCAAAAACCGAGGAGGGTAATCCTGCAAGAGTGGCAACTCTTTCTCGCAAACTCTCAGCAAAATCAAGCTCGCCACGCATTGCACGCTCCGTTACAGCAGCGACGAGCTCTAGTGAACCTGCTTCCTCAGCTAACAGTTCAATAGCTTCGTTTTCTATCAACGTTGAGTCAACGTCTAGAACTACGAGGTACCGAGATGAGTCCGTAGCGGTGAAATCGTTACGGTCTTCAATCATGGTGTTACTCGTACTCCCTTGCCGACGACGGTGATTCCGGATTCAGTAACTGTGAACCCTCGTGCTTTATCGCGTTCGTGATCTACACCGATTTTTGAACCGGGTTCAACAACGACTTCCTTATCAAGAATAGCTCGGCGAATTTCAACATCTTGTCCAACATTGACATGGTCAAAAACGATGGAGTCATGGATGCTTGCACCTGAATCAACTTGACACCATGGTCCTAGAACACTTCTTTCTATGTGAGCACCAGACAACAAAGAACCCAGAGAGACGACAGAATCAATTGTTGCTCCAACGCGTCCTCGTGCATCACGAACAAATTTGGCTGGGGGAGAGTTGACCTGCATAGAGTAAATAGGCCACTCAGTGTTGTACAGGTTGAAGACGGGCAATGTAGAAATCAAATCCATGTGGGCGTCAAAAAAACTTTCGATGCTTCCCACGTCGCGCCAGTAATATTTGTCGCGATCAGTTGACCCTGGAACATCATTCCGTTGGAAATCATAAACACCCGCTTGATCTTCACTCACGAAATAGGGAATGATGTCTCCTCCCATATCGTGGTTTGAATCTGTGAGTTCACCATCACGTTCAACGGCGTCAATTAGGGCATCTGCGTCAAACACATAGTTACCCATGGATACAAGAACTTCACCAGGATTGTCTGGCAGTCCCACTGCATCGGTTGGCTTTTCACGGAATCTGGAAATCTTTGTCACGTCCTTGTCATCGACTTCGATGACACCGAACTGATCAGCTAGACGAATCGGTTGGCGAATAGCGGCAACAGTGGCTTTGCGTCCTGATTCAATGTGGGCTTGGATCATCTGATCAAAATCCATACGGTAAACGTGATCGGCGCCAACAACAACGACAATGTCAGGTTTTTCGTCACGGATGAGGTTCAAACTTTGCAAGATGGCATCTGCGCTACCCGAAAACCATCTCTTTCCCAAGCGTTGTTGTGCTGGAACGGAGGCAACATAAGAGCCAAGAAGACCAGACATTCTCCACGTTTGGGAGACGTGACGGTCCAGTGAATGTGATTTGTATTGAGTAAGGACCACAATTTGGCGAAGCCCTGAATTAATCAGATTCGAAATCGCAAAATCAACGAGACGGTATTGCCCACCAAAAGGGACTGCAGGCTTTGCCCTGTCCTCGGTCAGGGGCATTAGTCTTTTGCCCTCGCCGCCAGCGAGAACAATTCCAAAAACCTTCGTGGCCATTTCTCAACAGTAGGGCAACAAGGTAACGGTTTAGCAACATAATTTTTTTAGGTTACGTTCGATAACTATTTGAAGGTGAGATAACGTCATTGTCATGCGCGTTGATTTACTCACCAAGGAATATCCGCCTGAGATTTATGGCGGTGCCGGTGTTCACGTTGCTGAATTGGTAAAGGCTTTGCGCGCAAGTGATGAGATTCACGTTCGCTGCTTTGGCGGAGTTCGTGATGAACGCGATGTGACAAACTACCTGGTTCCTCAAGAACTACATTCAGCAAATGCCGCGTTGCAGACCATTGGTGTGAATCTCCTGATGGCAAACGACACTGTTGGGGCTGACATCGTTCATTCGCACACCTGGTATGCCAATGAAGCTGGACGGCTTTCTCAACAGTTGCATGGAATTCCTCACGTCATTACAGCTCACAGTCTGGAGCCTTTGAGGCCATGGAAAGCAGAACAGCTCGGCGGCGGATACAAAGTTTCCAGCTCCATAGAACTCAACGCATATGAGAGTGCAGATGCAGTAATTGCTGTTTCCGCCGGCATGCGTTCGGATATTCTGCGAAGTTACCCCGATATCGATCCCAGCAAAGTGCACGTCATTCACAACGGAATTGATGTTCAGGCTTGGGCTCCAACATCTAATCCTGAACTTTTGGAGCGGTGGGGGGTAGATTCGTCACGCCCTTCAATTGTTTTTGTCGGCAGAATTACACGGCAAAAGGGTTTGCCATATTTACTCAAGGCAGCTCAAGCCCTACCTGAGGATGTACAGCTGATTTTGTGTGCTGGTGCTCCAGACACTGAGGAAATCAAGCAAGAAGTAGAACTCAGGGTTTCTCAACTGCAGAAGGAACGTTCTGGAGTTATCTGGATTCCTGATCATCTGCCGCGACACGAGCTTGCTGCCATTTTGACATCAGCCACTGCTTTCGTATGTCCCTCCATTTATGAACCTCTTGGAATCGTCAATTTAGAAGCCATGGCCTGTGGAATACCGGTGGTGGGAACAGCCACTGGAGGAATTCCGGAAGTTATTGCAGACGGAGAAACGGGTTGGTTAGTCCCTATTGAACAACTTCAAGATGGCACTGGGACGCCTCTAAATCCTGAACAATATGTCGCTGATTTAGCTCAGGCAATGATTAATGCAGTCTCGGATATAGAACGGGCTCGTCGTATGGGTGTTGCTGCTCGCGAACGAGCACGCACACACTTCTACTGGGCGGCAATTGCAGAGCAAACACGGTCTATTTACAACTTAGTTCGCGCATAACTAGTCGTTAGCATTGAGACATGGTCCAGGTTCTTAAGTTTTCTCACGCGTCTCTTGTTCGCGACGGGCATTCCGTTGTTTCTGACCTTGATTGGGATGTGACAAGTGACCAACGCTGGATCATTCTTGGCGCTAACGGTGCTGGGAAAACGTCACTGTTAGATATGGCTGCTGGATGGGACATCCCAACCAGCGGACAGGTGACCGTTCTCGATGAAGATCTTGCCACGGCAGACCCTGAATGGTTGCGTCCTCGAGTGGGCTATGCCTCCTCAAGCATGGCCAAGCGTATTCCTCCAACAGAAACTGTTTCGGACGCTGTTATCACCGCGGCATATGCCGCTGCTGAACGTCGTGGTGAACAGTTTGAAGACATTGATATAAGGCGTGCCCGACGCGTTCTTGCTGAGTGGCGTCTCGAAGGTTTCAGCGATCGCACTCTTGTTTCACTCTCTGAGGGTGAAGCAAAGCGTATGCAAATTGCGCGCTCGATCATGACCGACCCGGAATTGCTCTTACTCGATGAGCCAACAGCTGGACTGGATATGGGCTCGCGTGAAGAAATTTTGCAGATGTTGGGTTTTTTTGCCGGAAACCCGTCAGCTCCTGCAATCGTCATGGTTACTCACCATGTTGAAGAAATTCCACGCGGGTTTACCCATGTTCTTCTGATGAAGGATGGAACCGCAGCTTACGCTGGACCTATTGAATCCACACTGACAGAAGCGAACCTTTCAGACGTGTTCGGTGTCAAAATTTCTCTGTTCTCCAATGATGGTCGCTACTCGGCGCAAGCAACCCTCTAGTTTCTGATAATATGATGAGTCGGCCCGCTGAAAAGCGCTGACTAAAAGCTTCTTGTTCGTCGTCTGACGAACAACGTCAAATTAAGGAAATATCGATGAAGTCTGACATCCACCCCGAGTACGCACCAGTCGTATTTCACGACCTGGCTTCGGGAGAGTCGTTCCTGACACGTTCCACCGCTACCAGCTCAAAGACTGTTAAGTGGACCGATGGCAACGAATACCCCGTCATCGACGTTGAAATCTCTAGCGCATCACACCCCTTCTACACAGGAAAGCAGCGCATCATGGACTCCGCAGGACGTGTTGAGAAGTTCAACAAGCGTTTTGCTGGATTTGGCCAGTAATTCTCTAGTTTCATTAAAAAAGCCCGGTCATTGGACCGGGCTTTTTGTGTTTGATGGCTATCTCACAGGCCAGATTCCATCTCCAGGGTAAACCGGCAGGTTCTGACTCCGACGCCAGTTAGCGTAACTTTCAGCTTGTTCCTTGGCCCAGGTCACCTGGAGGTCATGTAACTCTTCAGCGGGAAAAGCCAGATCCGCTGCATACTTTTTCCCAATAGCTTGGGCAACGCGTCCCGCTGCAATTGCATCTGCCGCAGCATCATGTGCGTCAGTGAGCGCAACACCATAATGAGCAGCGGCAGCTTCTAACGTTCTTTTGCCCTTGCGGTACTTATCGACCTGCTTGTCAATGATGAGTGGATCAATTACTGGTCTAGGTAGTTCAATGGGATCAAACCCGTATCTTTTTGCTTCCCGGTCAAGAATTGTGAAGTCATAAGAAGCGTTGTATGCGACGACGCCAATTCCTTGATCCATAAAGCTTGAAATGATACTCAGTAGCTCATAGATGCTGTCGGGAGCTGGTGCGCCTTGTGAACGCATGCGTTCTGTCGTAATGCCATGCACTGCCGTTGCTTGCTCTGGAATTTCTATTCCACAATCGATGAGCCAATTATGTTCGTCTTCCACCTCGCCGTAGGGATTGAGGACGCTGACGTTCGCTGAGACGATACGTGTCGTCTCAGGGGCAATTCCCGTCGTTTCAGTATCAAAAACAGCAATTACGTTAGCCCATTCGGGCAATCCAGTGTTGGTCACGTCATTCACTTTAGGTTCTCCGACGGACAAGCAGGCTTTAGCGGCTCGGTGCGCCTACACTTGAGGCAATGCCTGCTGTTTCTCCTTATGCTTCCAAGCTTGAACAAATTCCAACCGTTCATGCTTCTGTCGACGTCTCTGGCCTCAGAACTGATTATTGGGAATATGGTGACTCATCATCTCCACTTCAATTGGTTTTGATACATGGATTTCGTGGAGATCATCACGGCTTAGAGCCCATCGTTGCCGAATTGGGGCCTGGAGTTCATGCCGTCATACCTGATTTACCTGGTTTTGGTCTTTCAGAAGCGCTACCTTCACCAGCAAATATTGACTCATTCAGCACATGGCTCATACAGTTTCTTGAGGTAATCGGTGCCGACAAGGATGTTGTTGTATTGGGGCATTCTTTTGGCTCAATTGTTGTTGGTGGTGCTGCCGCTCAGGGCCTTACACAGCGCAGAATAATAATGATTAATCCCATAGCGGCGAATGCACTCAAAGGTCCCCGCGGCATCATGACTCGTCTGGCAGTTCTTTATTACAAAGCAGCGGCTGCGCTGCCAGCACGTGCTGGTTATGCGTTACTCAAAAACAAACTGATTGTTCGGGTCATGAGTGAAACCATGGCTAAGACGGATGACAAAAACTTACGTCAGTGGATTCACGAACAGCACGATCAATATTTCAGCCTGTTTGACTCCCGGGACTCAGTTTTGGAAGCATTCGAAACTTCCGTTTCTAATGACGTCAGCATGTTTGCTCCTAAAATTCATCAGGAATTGCTCATGCTCGTTGCTGATAAAGACGACATCACTGCACTGCCAGAACAGAAACTTCTCGCGTCACGAATTCCAGGAGCGCAGATTGAAGTAGTCGAAGGTGTTGGACACCTTGTTCATTATGAGGCTCCAGATTTCGCAGCCAAGCATATTCAGGCTTTCTTAGATAAGGTCAAGAAATAATGCGCATTGCTTTTGACTGTCGATATGTGCGCGTGGATCATCATGATGGAATTTCGCGCTTTAGTGCTCGACTTGTTGAGCACCTCATTCCACTTGTGAGGCGTAACGGCGATGAGCTCATCATGCTCATCAGTGATTTTCGGCAACTTGCTATGTTGCCAGAACTTCCACACCACCTAGTTAGTTCTCCCACCAGTATCAAAGAACGCGGTATCGCAAAGCAGATCAACTCAATCTCTCCGGATATTGTGTTTAGCCCAATGCAGACAATTGGTTCCCGGGGACGCAAGTATCGACTTGTTTTGACCGTTCATGACTTGATCTATTATGCGCACCCCACCCCGCCACGAAATCTGTCGTGGCCTATTCGCATATTGTGGCGGCTTTATCACACTGCATGGTGGCCGCAACGTTTGCTTCTTTCACACAGCGATACAGTTGTGGCAGTTTCAGAGACGACTAAAGAACTCATCCTCGAGAACAAACTCACTTCTAAGCCTGTATATGTTGTCCACAATGCTGCAGACAGTATTTCTGAAGACATTGACGTTGCAGTAGCAGGCGAAAGAACACAATCCCTTGTGTACATGGGTTCTTTCATGCCCTATAAAAATGTTGAAACACTCGTCAAAGCAACCGCTTTACTTCCTGATTTCACCCTTCATTTGTTGAGCAAAATCAGTGATGCCGATCGCACACGACTCCAAAAAATAGCTCCAAATGCTCAAATTCATTTCCACAATGGTATTTCTGATGTGGATTACTTTGATTTACTCTCCCACGCCACAGCTTTAGTTTCTGCTTCTAAAGATGAGGGCTTTGGTATTCCTGTTGTAGAAGCAATGAGCCTCGGAACTCCTGTGGTCATTTCAGACATTGGCATTTTTCATGAAATTGGCGGAAACGCTGCTCTATTTGCTGACCCTGATGACCCAGAATCTTTTGCGAAAGCTGTGAGATCGCTCACAAACCAAGATACTTGGAACAGAGCATCTAAAGCAGCTCGCCGACAAGCAAGCAATTTCAGCTGGGAAAGTTCGGCACAAGAATTATTCGATGTCCTCGTAAAGGTATCCTGACCCTAATTCATGGGCAAGAGCTGTCAATATTGGGCTCGTACCACCGTCAAGTTTTATAGCTGCCCTACGGTCACCCTTTGTCATACCTTTGTTGATAATGGCTATCGGCTTTTTCTCACGCCTAGCCTGATCTACTAATCGCACAGCAGAATTCACTGCCAAAGATGACCCTGCCACAATGAGAGCGTCTGCGCGTTTAATCAGGCTTTGAGCAGCCGCAAAGATTTTGGCAGGAACGAATTCCCCAAAAAATACAACATCAGGTTTCAAAATTCCACCGCAAACAGTACACGCAGGAATAGATACTTCGTTGAAATTTGAAACATCGACATCACCGTCAGGTGCAAGGACAATGTTGCTCAGCTCTTCAAGCCAAGGATTCTTTTCACTTAGTTGCTGTTCAATGCTGATTCGATCAAATTGTTGGCTACACTCCAAACAAATCACTCGATCGAGTGAGCCATGCAGATCCACTACGTGAGAATTTCCTGCACGACGATGCAGTCCATCTACGTTTTGGCTGATGACTCCCTCGATGATTCCGCTTTGTTCCATGGCGGCGATAGCCAGGTGACCCTGGTTGGGTTCAGCTTGAGAAAAACTTTTCCATCCAACGTGTGCTCCGGCCCAATAACGTTTTCTGGCAAGTTCACTATTGAGAAAGTCAGAAATGTTCATTGGTGTTCGTTTAGAGGCACCTTGTCCACGGTAATCAGGGATTCCTGAATCGGTAGAGACACCTGCGCCGGTAAGAACGGCAACACGTCGACCTGTTACTAATTGAACTAAAGATTCCAGCCCCTGAATGTGGGTGGTTTCTTGGACAATTGCGGCCATGGCCGCAAGCCTAGGTCATTTGCATTTCGTTCATGTTTCAGAAAACTGGCAAACTGAACGTATGTCCACGGTGTTGAGAATCTCTGATCTATCTGATCCGCGGCTCGTAGATTTCACTCAGCTTACCGACGTTGCATTGAGAAAGGTTCTCGAACCTGAAGGTGGGTTGTATTTAGCTGAATCTCTTAAAGTCATTCAACGCTCACTTTCAGCAGGCCACGTCCCTCGGGCTTTTTTGATTCAAGAACAGTGGCTCAATGACATTGAGCCGTTAGTTGCCAAGTATGACTGCCCGGTCTTTGTTGCACCGGCTGACCTTATTGAAGAGTTGACTGGATACGACATGCACAGGGGGGCAATGGCTTCGATGAATCGTCCCCGATTGCCCGATTTGAGTGCTCTTCTCTCAGGCGCAAAGCGTGTCGTTGTCTTGGAGGATATCGTTGACCATACGAATGTCGGGGCGATATTCAGGGCGGTAGCCGGCCTCGGTGCTGATGCCGTTCTCATCTCTCCTCGCTGTGCTGACCCTCTCTATCGTCGGTCTGTCCGTGTCTCGATGGGCGCAGTTCTCCAGATTCCGTGGACAAGACTTCCAGAGTGGGCACAAGCAAGAGAGATACTCCACAAATATGGTTTTCATATTTCAGCTCTTGCGCTTTCTGACCAGGCCATTTCACTAAAGGACTTCGCAACTCATCCGCCTGAAAAGGTTGCACTAGTTTTTGGTTCTGAGGGCGATGGGCTTTCGCGACAGGCCTTAGGGGTATGTGATTCGGTCGTGACCATTCCGATGAAACACGGCGTTGATTCGCTCAATGTCGCATCAGCCAGTGCTGTTGTTTTATACGCACTCACCGAGTGAACTCCACACGCATTACTGTTCGATTTCATAGACTAAACAAACTATGACAGGGGAAACGACACACATTGGTTCGTTTGCCGCCGAACATCTTTCTCCTGCATATCCCGCTCGCGCTCCATGGGGAACTGCTGATAACTTACGTGCGTGGCAAACCGAGGCATTAGATGCATATTTCAGGCATGAGCCAAAAGATTTTCTTGCCGCAGCAACACCAGGTGCAGGAAAGACGACCTTCGCATTGCGTCTCGCCACAGAGCTGTTTCGCCGCCGTGTGATTGATCGCATTACAGTTGTCACTCCAACAGAACACTTGAAAACACAATGGGCTGATGCTGCGCATAAAGTTGGCATTCGGCTAGATCCGCATTTCACCAATGCGCACAAACGCCACGGTAAACAGTTCCATGGTGTTGCTGTGACTTATGCACAAATTGCGATGAAGGCACATGTTCACAAAGACTTGACGGAGTCGGCTCGGACACTAGTCATTCTTGATGAGGTTCATCATGGTGGGGATACCCTCAGTTGGGGTGACGGTATCAGGGAGGCTTTTTCACGAGCTGAGAGGCGTCTTTCTCTTACTGGAACACCTTTTCGTAGTGATACAGCGCCAATTCCGTTCGTGAGTTATCTCCCCAATCGCGACGGTGTATTAGTTTCTCAAACAGATTATGACTACGGATATGGACGTGCATTGCAGGACGGTGTTGTCCGTCCTGTCATGTTTATGGTTTATGCCGGTTCAATGCGCTGGAGGACCAGAGCTGGGGACGAAATGGAAGCGCGTCTTGGGCAGGACAATACCAAGGATGTGACTTCTCAAGCCTGGCGAGCAGCTCTTGACCCAAGTGGTGACTGGATTCCCCAAGTATTAACTGCGGCGAATTCTCGCTTGAGTGAAGTCCGACATTCGATTCCAGATGCAGCTGGTCTTGTTATTGCAACAGATCAGGATGATGCCAGAGCCTATGCACGCATTCTTCACACAATTACTGGCGAACAACCAACTGTTGTGCTCAGTGACGAGGTCGGTGGAAGCCAGAAGATTGAAGAGTTTTCTTTATCCAACAACCGGTGGATGGTTGCTGTTCGGATGGTTTCTGAGGGTGTAGATGTTCCTCGTCTTGCAGTTGGTGTGTATGCAACAAGTGCATCTACACCCTTATATTTTGCACAAGCTGTCGGGCGCTTTGTTCGTGCTCGACGCCGAGGTGAAACTGCGTCGATCTTTTTGCCCAATGTTCCTTCACTCCTAGCTTTAGCTCAAGAGCTCGAACTTCAACGTGATCATGCTCTCGAACGCAGGTCCTCTGCTGCAGAGAGCGATAATCCCGAAATGATTGAATTTGAACTTGCGCAGAGGGAAGAACAAGCTTCTTCACAAATAGACGAAGAATTCAATGAGTTCGCGATCTTAGGTTCAGATGCAAACTTCGACATGGTCATGTTTCAAGGGGAGGAGTTTGGTGGTTACGCAGAGCCAGGTTCTCTCGAAGAACATGACTTCATCGGTATTCCTGGTTTATTAGAACCAGAACAAATTGCTGACCTTCTGCGTTTTCGACAGCGACGCCAAGCTCAGCGTGGAAGTGGTCGCTCTCGCGATGTTGCCGAGAACCGCAGCATCCCTCTGCACAGAAGCTTGAAAGAGCAGCGGGCTTTGTTGAACTCCTTAGTTGCGTTATGGAGTAAACAGACAAATACGCCACACGGCATTATTCATACTGAACTTCGTCAAACATGCGGTGGTCCGCCTGTTGCACAAGCAACAGTTGCTCAACTTCAAGCACGTATTGATTTGATGAGGCGACGTATCTCTTCACCCGTGAAATAACTAGATATAGTCCTAAATTTTGAAATACACGCAACATGAGGTGTTTCAATCATAAGTTGAAGGTTTTTTCGAAGTACTATTTCTTCATGTCTTGCATACGATTCAATACCCCAGCACAGCGTGCACAGCTTGATATGTTGCGTAACGACAAGAAACTCAACGAAACAGCTGTTGCTCAGTTTCTAGGTCCAGAATTTGGTGAAACCAAGATTAACCGCCTCCGGATCATGGCGGTTGATAAGAATCCCAAAATTCGTGAAAGTGTTGCTCTGAGTTATCACGTACCTGAAGAGGTTATGTGGAAGCTTGCAAAGGATAAGAACGAAGGTGTTCGTATTTGTGTTGCACGAAACGAAACCACACCCTGTGACATTCTTCGTTTCCTTGCTTCAGACAAGAGTGAACAAGTGCGCAGTTGGGTTGCTGTGAACTTTTTTGTTCCGCAGGACGTCATGGAAACTCTGGCATCCGACAAGAGCGCATCCGTTCGCAAGCTTGTTGCATGGAAAGCCTCACTTGCAGAAGAAGAACTTCAAGCTGCAAGCTAAACGAAGAAATCCCCGAGATTCTCGGGGATTTCTTATTGTGCGCGAAGGGGGACTTGAACCCCCACGTCCTTACGGACACTAGCACCTCAAGCTAGCGCGTCTGCCATTCCGCCACCCGCGCAGGTGATGGTAGATAACTACCGAGAAACAACATTAGCACGAAGAATTATCTTCAAAGTGCACTGTGCCTCCTCATGCTGAGGTGCAACACAACTACTGTCGAAGTTATGGGTTTTTTTGACGCACTTTTCCTCGGGTTTATTCAAGGTCTGACAGAGTTCATTCCCGTTTCCAGCTCGGCACACCTGAGGATTATCGGCGAATTCTTGCCCAATGGAGCTGATCCTGGGGCAACATTTACTGCTATTACTCAACTCGGAACAGAGGCAGCCGTTGTTGTCTACTTTTGGAGAGACATAGTTCGTATTGTTGAACAATGGTCACGAGCATTAGTCGGAAAAGCACCAAGAAACGACCCAGATGCACGAATGGGCTGGCTTATTATTGTGGGCTCGCTGCCCATCATCTTTTTGGGCCTTGTTTTTCAGGACGAAATTGAGACTACTTTCAGATCATTGTGGCTTGTCGCAAGCATGTTAATTATTTTCGGCATTCTGATGGGTGTTGCCGATGTCGTTGGGAGGAAGACTCGCAGTCTCCAGCAACTGAGCGTTGGTCGGGGTGTTATCTTTGGCTTCGCGCAAGCATTAGCTTTGATACCGGGAGTTTCTCGTTCTGGCGGAACAATTACTGCTGGTTTGTTTATGGGCTTCAGCAGAACTGCTGCTGCTAGATATTCATTTCTTTTGGCCCTTCCAGCAGTTTTTGGAAGTGGGTTCTATCAGCTAGCCAAAAGTTTTTCAGGCCCGCAAGTTTTTGGGCCTCTGGAAACGTTATCTGCAACCGTTGTTGCATTTGTTGTTGGCATAGGCGTGATTGCCTTCTTGATGAACTGGCTCAGCAAACACAGCTTCTGGCCATTTGTCGTCTATAGGGTTATTCTCGGCGGAACAATATTGGTTCTCTTAGCGACAGGTGTGCTTCAGGGCTAAACGCCCTTTGGTGGCTCATTTCCTTCGGGGCCAGGCTTGTCCGTTGAACGCAGAAAACGTTCAAACTCCTGAGCCAAAGATTCTCCTGTAGCTTCGGGGGAGTCAACCATGTCTCGTGCCTGTTCAAGTTGAGCAATATAAGCCGACATATCTTCGTCTTCGGCGGCAAGTTTGTTGATGTTTTCTTCCCATGCTGCTGCCTCTTCGACCAGCTCTCCTCGGGGAATCACGACATCAACAATTTCTTCGAGCTTGTCGATGAGGGCCAATGTTGCCTTCGGGCTTGGACTTTGGTGAACGTAGTGGGGGACTGAAGCCCAGATAGCAACCGTGGGGATATCTGCTTCTTCTGCAGCGGCAGCAATCACACTCAAGATACCCACAGGGCCTTCGTAGCTGCTTCGTTCAACATCAAATTCGTGTCTAACTGCTGCGTTTTCACTACTGACAAATGTTGAAATGGGTCGGGTGTGTGGCACATCAGCCAGCATGGCCCCGAGAAGAACTATTGCGGAAATGTCTGCAGCGAGCGCAATATCCAAAATTTCATTGGTGAAAGTAAGCCAGTTTCGACTCGGCTCTACACCCTGCAGTAGATAGATATTTCCTGAATTAGTTCCAGTAACTTCGAGCAGATCATCTTCGAGAACCTCCTCAATAACATCACTAGGAACCATGGGGGCATAGAGAATCGAGGTCGGCCACGTTAGAGAACGATTTCCGTCGTCATCAAAACCGATGACTGGACGATTGAACTGGAAGTCGTAATAGGTTTCTGGATCAACTGTGTGAAGTGGAACTACATCAAGCTGTTCCTGCAAAGTTCGTACAGCGGAGCTGGCAGCTTCACCTGCGTCATTCCATCCTTCAAAAGCAACGACGAGAAGTCTGCCGCGAAAAGGATGACGGTCTTTGTTCACCTGTATTGCCCCGATCTGTTACTAGATAAGAATACCGGCCCACCACCGACAAGTAGGCTAGTCGAGTGAGTACCGACAAACCCAACACGCAGATTCGCCCAGCAGCAATTCTTTGGGACATGGACGGCACAATTGTCGATTCAGAAGAGTATTGGATTATTGCTGAACAAGAACTTGTTGAATTATTCGGCGGAACCTGGTCTCACGAAGACGGATTAGCACTTGTTGGTAATGGTTTGCCAACCACTGCTGTGAAACTCCAAGAACGCGGCGTCACACTATCGGTGGATGAAATTGTTCAAACGCTTACCAATCGCGTACTTGAGCAATTGGAGATTGCAGTTCCTTGGCGCCCAGGCGCTGTAGAGCTCATCCATCAGTTTCAAGCTGCAGGTTTGCCTCAGCTACTTGTGACAATGTCCATCGAACGAATGGCCCGAGCAGTTGTCGCACGTATTCCGGGTATCCCACTTCACGATGTTGTCGCCGGTGACAATGTGGTCGAATCCAAGCCACATCCTGAGGCATATCTTCTTGGTGCAGAAAAACTTTCAGTAGACCCACGCCAGTGCGTTGCTTTTGAAGATTCACCCTCGGGCGTTCGTTCAGCCACCGCTTCTGGTGCATTCACAATTGGAATTACAAATATTGTTTCACTCGTGAATCAGCCAGCAGACGTGATTTTAGATACCCTCGCTGGCGTCGATGCAGAACAGATTTTCAACTTATTCGCACAACGATCACAGGCAACTTTATGAACCACGACATCGCTCCACGTTTTTTACCAGGCCCCCTGCGAGCAGGTGATCGCTGCCAGCTGACAGACCCCAAAGGAAAAATCAATACTGTTTCTCTCAAACCTGGAGATGAATTCCATACGCATCGTGGCGTGATCAAACATGACGACATCATTGGGTTACCTGATGCTTCAGTTGTGCTGAATAGTTCAGGCATTGAATATTTGGTGATGCGACCTTTGTTGGTTGATTTTGTCATGTCGATGCCCCGCGGTGCTGCAATAATCTATCCCAAGGAAGCTCAAGCGATTTTGGGTCAGGCAGACATCTTCCCAGGTGCACGTGTTGTCGAAGCGGGGGTGGGTTCCGGTGCTCTTTCACTGTGGTTACTTCGCGCAATTGGACCACATGGCCACTTGTTTTCCTTTGAACGTCGAGAAGAGTTTGCTGAAATAGCTGAACTCAACGCAGCTACTTTTCATGGGTTCACTCCTGAAAATTGGACTGTTACTGTTGGTGATTTGCAAGATGCTTTGCCAAAAACTGTGCGACCCGGCGAAGCCGATCGTGTGGTTCTTGACATGCTCGCGCCTTGGGAGTGTGTAGACATGGTTGCTGAAGCTCTTGTTCCTGGCGGTGTAGTGCTGATGTATGTGGCTACAGTGACCCAACTTTCACGTGTAGTTGAAGCCTTACGTGCCACTGGTCAATTCACGCACCCCCAATCCAGCGAAACTATTGTTCGCGGTTGGCATGTTGAAGGACTCGCAGTGCGTCCTGAACATCGAATGATCGGGCACACTGCATTTTTGGTCACAGCACGAAAACTCGCCCCAGGTGCATACTTACCTGATCTTAAACGTCGTGCGTCTAAATCAGACTTCACCGATGAAGATATGGAAGCCTGGACACCAGGTATTTTGGGTGGACGTGAAATAAGTCCAAAGAGTCTTCGTAAACGAGTTCGAAACGCAACAGAAAGCGCAGAACTTTCACAGTCTTCGGACAGCCAGCCTGAAGTCTAGAACGCACACTCCGCTCTAAGCTTGAACTGTAGGGGAGACAACTCTTCTAATGGACTCTGAGGAATTATGCGTCGAATTGTTGCAGCTGTAGCTAGTCTTGCTCTTGTCACTGGTCTTGCCGGATGCTCGGGTTCGAATTCCAATACAACGGAGTGCACCCCGTTAGCTTCTAGCGGTTCGGTTGTTGACTCGGTCAAGGTAGATGGAAGTTTTGGAGAAATTCCGTCAGCGACCTTCCCAACCCCACTCAAGGCCACAAAGACTGAACGCAAAATTCTTGTTGAAGGCGATGGTGCCCCTGCTCTTCCAGGAGGAGCAGTAGCAGTCGACTTCACACTGTATAACGGTGAAACCGGGGAACTTATCGGTCAAACCTCTTATGACGGCTCTGATCTTCAAACCACAACTCTTTCTGAAAACACTCTCGTCAGTGGCTTAATTGCAACTCTTCAGTGTGCAAATGCTGGAAGCCAAATCGTTTCTGTCATCGCACCAAGTGATCTGCTAGACCCTAACGGAAATAACATTGGCGACTTAGGAGAAAATACTTCAATCGTTGTCATTGCCGATCTGGTTTCAACGAGCCTTGCTCGAGCAACCGGTAAGTCACAGCCATCTCCTGATGGGATGCCTACAGTTGTCCTCGACGCTAATGGTGTTCCTGGTATCACAGTGCCCAAAACTGCTCCGCCGGCCAAGCTTGAAACTGCTGTCCTCATCAAAGGTGATGGTCCGGTAGTTTCTTCTGGAGCTTCCGTAACTGTCCACTACACCGGAGTTTTATGGAGTGATGGCACTGTCTTTGATTCGAGTTGGTCTCGAAGTACTCCAGCAACATTTAGCCTCGACGGGGTCGTTCCAGGTTTTGCTCAAGCAATTGAAGGCCAGACTGTCGGGTCACAAATTCTTGCTGTCATTCCACCTGAGCTTGCATACGGTGACCAGGACAACGGAACCATTCCTCCAGGTTCGACACTTGTATTCGTTATCGACATATTGGGCACAACAAAGTAGTCAGGTATGTCAGGAAAAGCTGGGACTCGCGTCAAGAAAGAAGACCGTCTTTTTAGTCTGATTCTTGCCCTTGTTTCTTCGAGAGAAGGTCTGACAAAAACGGAGATCCTGCGCTCGGTTCGAGGCTATGCAGAGATTTACGATTTCAAAGCAAACACTGCACTCGACAAAATGTTCGAACGAGACAAAGAAGAAATTCGCGCGATGGGTGTTGTTATTGACACTCTTGAGCTTCCTGAAGAGGAAGGCCAAACGCACAACATTAGATATTCAATTTCTCGCAAGAATTATGACTTCCCCGACGATGTAACTTTCACCTCAGAAGAAATGACTCTCATCAACCTTGCTGCTACTGCATGGCGAGAAGCTTCTCTGTCAAATGAATCACGCCATGCTCTGACCAAAATTAAATCTATGGGGATTTCTGCCAATGATCCGCTCATTGGCGTAGCGCCTCATATTCGAACAAATGACAAAGCATTTACAGCAATTGAGGAAGCACTAGATGCCGAACTCATAGTGACTTTCAACTACCTCAAACCTGGAATAGCCAAACCGCAGCTAAGAACTGTTGCACCTTTGGCAATGCTTCAGTGGAGGGGTCTATGGTACGTACTTGCTCACGACTTGGAGGTGGATGCTCAACGTACCTTTCTGCTCAAGCGAATTGTCACTAATCCCGTTCGAGTTCCACAAAAAACATTCCCACGAGTTGAAGCTTCTTATGCGAAACAACTCGAGTTAGAACTCTTAGAACTCACACAAAAGAACACAGCTGTCATCGAGGTTGTACCTGGTTCTGATGCGCAACTTCGTATCGCATCAGAGCAGGGGATAAGTTCCGATCTCACAACGCTGACTTTTGGTTTCTCAGATCTAGAGATTCTTGCTGACGATCTTGTGAAATTTGGACACCAACTCAGAGTTGTTTCTCCTCCAGAACTAATCTCCGCAGTGATCTCACGATTTGAGTCAATAGTTAATATTCAGGGGAAATAATGGTCAACACATCACGACTTGAAGCCTCTGATCGAGTCACATTACTAATGTCTTTTGTTCCATATCTTCTAGAACATGGACCTGTTTCTGTTGATGACCTAGCACAACATTTTGACATCACGACTACTCAGGTTGAGGAATTAGTCCAACTCTTGGCAGTGTCAGGAATTCCTGGAGACAACGGTTTTTATCAGCATTCTGATTTGTTTGATATCAATTGGGAGTTGTTTGATAATCAAGCTCAGGTAGAACTGTGGTCTCATGTCGGGGTCGAAGCTACCCCTAAGTTTTCTGCAAGAGAAGCTGCGGCACTCGTTGCGGGTCTTCAGTATATTTCCGGGATTGTTCCAGATTCCGACAAAGAGATTATTTCGACGTTGCTGAACAAAATATCCGCAGGAGCCTCTGTAGCGCCAGAGAATCTTCTGATCAGCGCTGCAGAGATGCCAGTTGATGTTGATGTCCTTACTTCTGCAGTTACGTCAGAGCGCTCTATAAGTTTTCGTTACAGGAACGGTCAAGGAATTGAGCAGGTTCGCACAGTTGATCCATTGAGACTAGATCTTGTTGGGCCGACCTGGTACTTAAGGTCATGGTGCCATGACCGGCAGGCTCTTCGAACTTTTCGGTTAGATCGAATTTCTGAACTTGAACTTTCAGAGCAAAAGTTTTCTTCTCCGGTATCAGCAAATGAGCTAACTGATGAACTTTTCCATGTTTCTGCAACAGATCTCCGTGTGCAATTCCATGTGGACACTGCGGCGTTGTCCCTCATCTCTGCGTATAACCCGCAGATTGTTTCTCACTTAGGTGAAGAATCGGTCGCCGTAGAGGTGTCCTTCGCAAACTTGGAATCTGTCCCCATATTTGTCGCTCAAGTGCCCGGACTCATTCGTGTGATTTCACCATCAGAAGCAGTATCGGCCGTCCAGGAATGGGCCAATCAGGCACTTGCCAGTTATACCGCCTAAACTAGAACTATCCCTCGTGTACTAAGGACAAAATGATGCTTGGAAATCTCTCTGGTTGGCACCTGCTTATCATTATCGCTGTTGTCCTGCTGTTGTTCGGGGCACCAAAACTTCCTGGTCTCGCACGCTCACTTGGTCAGTCCATGCGAATCTTCAAGAGTGAGGTAAAGCAAATGAAGGACGATGACAAGTCTGCTGACCAGCCCAGCAACGAAAATAACGATTCACCCAAGACCTCCTAAATTGGTCATGGCGATACGTCCTCGCCGAAGCTCGGCACGCGAAGCTAGAATGCCCTTAAGCGGGCATCTTGTTGAGTTGCGGAAAAGACTCTATTTAGCTGCGCTATTCATTGTTCTGGGCGCAGTAGTAGGGTGGTTTGCCTCTGATTATTTGCTGGCTTTGTTGCGTGATCCCATTTACGCAGTAGCAGAAACACAAGATCGTGTCGCCACTATTAACTACAACTCAATAACGAGTGCCTTCGACCTCAAGCTACAAATCGCTTTTACAGTGGGCATTGTTATTTCTAGTCCGTTTTGGCTCTATCAAATTTGGGCTTTTTTTGTTCCAGGCCTGACAAAAAAAGAAAAGAAATACACGCTGGGCTTTATGTTCAGTGCGATTCCTCTGTTCTTTTTGGGCAGCGCAGCAGGTTGGTATGTCTATCCGCATATTGTTGCTCTCATGACAAGCTTTGCTCCTAGCGAAGATACGTCAATTATTGAAGCAAAGACATATTTTGATTTTGTGCTCAAACTAGTAATTGTGGTTGGTGTCGCTTTCGTGTTGCCGGTCTTCCTCGTGTTGTTTAACTTCGCAGGTCTCATCTCTGCTCAGAGCATCCTCAAGTCATGGCGAATCGCTATTTTGATGATTACGTTGTTCACCGCAATTGCAACACCTGCCGCAGATGTTCTCTCAATGTTCTTACTAGCAATTCCGATGATTATGTTGTTCTTCCTAGCCGCCGGCATTGCGTGGCTTCACGATAAAAGAGTTGAAAAAAAGATTGATTCCGTGAACCCAGATGAAGCAAGTGCCCTACCGCCCACAGAACCATTGTCTGCATAACAATGGTCGAGCTCACAGCTGCTGAACGTTACGCACTTGCACAGGCACGCAAAAAGACACCTCTAGTCAATGAATTCCGGGAACGCAGAACTTTTGACCTAGACCCATTCCAAATCGCTGCGGCAAACGTTCTTGAAGCGGGTAGCTCAGTACTAGTTGCTGCTCCAACTGGTGCAGGCAAAACAGTTGTTGCTGAATTTGCTGTCTTTCTAGCAATGTCTACTGAGACTGACAAATTGTTTTACACAACGCCTATGAAAGCCTTGTCGAACCAGAAATACAACGAGT
The DNA here is from genome assembly GCF_003325955.1 of Aurantimicrobium sp. MWH-Uga1. Classification (NCBI taxonomy): domain Bacteria; kingdom Bacillati; phylum Actinomycetota; class Actinomycetes; order Micrococcales; family Microbacteriaceae; genus Aurantimicrobium; species Aurantimicrobium sp. MWH-Uga1. Next base: position 775,691 of record NZ_CP030929.1, read on the forward strand.
TCGTTGACGAGTGGGGCGCAAGTAACGTTGGCTTGCTCACTGGCGACACCAACATCAATCCCACTGCACGCATCATGGTGATGACCACTGAGGTCTTGAGAAATATGCTCTATGCAGACAGTGACTTACTGAGAAACCTCAAATTCGTGGTGATGGATGAAATTCACTACCTTGCGGATAGATTCCGTGGTGCCGTGTGGGAAGAAGTCATTATCCATTTGCCTCAACATGTGCGTCTTGTTGGTTTGAGTGCAACAGTTTCAAACGCAGAGGAGTTCGGAGATTGGCTCCAAGCTGTCCGCGGCAACACAGAAATCATTGTTTCTGAAGATCGTCCCGTGCCGTTAGACCAACATGTGTTGGTTGGAAACAAATTTATTGACCTCTTTGACACAGCTCGGTCAGGTGCAAACACTCGAGTTAACCCAGAACTTCTGAGGTTGGCTCATTCCCATCAACGAGCGCCTCATATTCGTTCAGCAGGTCGGAATTCACACCGCGGCGGAAGAAATAAACCCAATTATGCGATGAACGCACCTCTTCAAGGCCGTATGGATCGTGCACAAATTATTGAACTACTTGCCGAGAAGAATCTCCTCCCCGCGATTTCATTTATTTTCAGCCGAGCTGGTTGTGATCAAGCAGTCTCCCAGGTTTTGCGGTCAGGAATTCGTCTGACGACAGCAGAAGAAAGAGAAGAAATTCGAGAAATTGTTGAACAACGATGTTCACCTATTCCTGACGAAGACTTGGGTGTATTGGGGTATTGGGACTGGATTGACGGTTTGGAGCGCGGAGTAGCGGCTCACCATGCAGGTCTTTTGCCCGCATTCAAAGAAGTTGTTGAAGAGTTATTTCAAAAGAAATTGGTCAAAGTAGTTTTTGCAACCGAAACTCTTGCATTAGGTATCAATATGCCTGCTAGGACTGTTGTTCTTGAAAAACTTGAGAAATTCAACGGCGAAGCACGACTTCCTCTGACCCCGGGTGAATACACACAACTGACAGGCAGGGCAGGCCGTCGGGGAATTGATGTCGAAGGTCACTCACTGATTCAGTGGTCAAATAATTTGGACCCACAAACTGTCGCAAGTTTGGCTAGTAGGAGAACATATCCGCTGAACTCAAGCTTTCGCCCAACCTACAACATGGCCATTAACCTGATCGAACAATTTGGTCGTGCACGAACTAGGGACATTCTCGAAAGCAGCTTTGCCCAGTTTCAGGCGGACCGCGCAGTCGTTGATTTAGCAAGAAAAGTAAAGCAACAAGAAGAAACGTTAGCTGGTTACGCAGAACCAATGACCTGCCATCTGGGTGATTTTGTTGAATATGCAGCGCTTCGCCGAAAACTGACAGATATCGAAAGGCAATCTGAGTCAGGTTCTCGAGCAGCTAAAGAAAAACGAAGCGCGGAACTAAATTCCCTTCGAAAGCAATTGAAGTCTCATGCCTGCCATCATTGCCCAGATCGCGAACAGCATGCGCGCTGGGCAGAGAGATGGTGGAGACTCAAACGGGAGACCGACAAAATTGTTCAACAGATCAACACGCGTACCGGCGCTGTTGCTCGTATTTTTGATCGAGTTTGTGATGTATTGGTTGATATTGACTATTTGATGAAAGATCCTCAGGGTAGTGAGTTCTCTCTGACGCCTAAAGGAGAGTATCTCGGAAAGATTTACGGAGAGCGTGATCTCCTGATTGCCGAGAGCATTCGTTTACAGCTATGGAATGAACTTGATGCGCCCTCATTGGCCGCAATGGCTTGTGCAATAGTTTTTGAACCACGTCGTGAAGAGGGTCTGATCAACGAAAGGCATCTTCCTCGAGGTAAATTTCTGGATGCACTTCATGAAACTCAAAGTCTCTGGGCGGACTTGGATGAGTTAGAGAATTATCACAAGCTTCCTGGAACATCTCCGCTAGCTACAGGGCTGTGTTTAGCAATGTATAAATGGGCCAAAGGTGACCGCCTTGATAATGTCCTCTTCGATGCTGATATGCCGGCTGGTGACTTTGTTCGCTGGGCTAAACAAACCATCGATCTACTTGATCAACTTGCACAGGTTACTGACGGAGAACTCCAGAAAACTGCACGCGATTCACTCGACCAGGTTCGTCGAGGCATCGTTGCCTATTCTGCGGTGGTGTAAATGAAGAGACTGAATTTTTGGATATCTGTAGCACTTGCGGTCATAGCAGGTTTTGCGCTATCTGCTGCCTTCCCGGCAACTGCCTTCTGGCCGTTGGCTTTCGTCGGGGTGTTCATTTTGTACTGGAGTCTCATTGGCCGCAGTTTCTGGACTGGGTTTATTGTTGGAACAATCACAGGTGCCACATTTTGGCTCACTCTCATCAATTGGCTCACTCTCTATCTAGGCCCAGTTCCTTGGCTTGCTTTGGGAATTCTTCAGGCTCTCTTCTTTGGCGTCGGAGCTGCTGTCTCAGGAATTGTCATTAACCGCGGCCCACAACACTGGCCATCACGTCCAGGCCGAATTGCGGTTGTCAGCATTGTTCTAGCTTCTGTGTGGACTCTTCGCGAGTCAATCACGAGTATTTGGCCCTACGGGGGGTTTTCTTGGGGTCGGATGGCTCAATCGCAAGCTGAGAGCCCTTTGTCACAAAATGTCGCGTGGGTTGGCACTGCTGGGTTAACTTTCCTCGTTGTCGTGAGCTCTGCGTTACTTTTCCAAACACTTAGAGAACGACAAATGAAGTTGTTGTCAATTCCAGTTTTGTTTTTTGTGTCAATACTTGCTGTACCCGCATTTCCACATGAAATTTCTGGATACACCAACGTCCTTTCTGTTCAAGGCAATTCGCGCGCTGGATTATTCGACAGAGGCGCACCCGGATCAATATTGCAAGATCATGTATCCGGTACTTTGCCCTATGAAGGCCAAGACATTGACATGATTGTGTGGCCTGAGAACGCAAGTGATCTCAACCCGCTGCAATCTGTTTTGGCGGCACAAGTCCTTACTGAGGTGTCTGCAAAGTTAGATGCACCCATTGTTACCGGAACAATTACTGTTGATGAACAGGACAGAGTCTTTAACTCTTCCTTGGTATGGACTGATAAAGCCCTAGCTCAATACGACAAAATCCATCCAGTTCCTTTTGCCGAATACATGCCTAACCGAGAGTTTTGGCGGCTCTTTCAACCTGATCTGGTAGACCTTGTCACCCGAGATTACAGTTTTGGAACGCGACCAAATGTTGTTGACATCAACGGTGTTCTTGCCGGTATATCTATCTGCTTCGACATTACGGATGACAATCAGGCCTATTTGATGATTGATGATGGCGCAGAAATTATCCTTGCCCAGACAAACAATGCTGATTTTGGAAAAACATCTGAGAATCTTCAACAGCTTTCTATTGCTCGACTTCGGGCTATTGAAACAGCTCGATCTGTTGTGAACATTTCTACAGTGGGTACATCTGCAGTAATCAGCCCTGATGGTGCAACTTTAGACAGCATTCCTGCTTACCAGCCTGCTGAAATGTTAACTACCGTCCCCTTAAGTACAACTATCACTCCTGCGATGTCATTTGGCCGTGTTATTGAATGGTCTATTGGTGCTGTCGCCATAGCCGGCGTGCTCCTCATTCTCATTCGGCGTAAGCCATAGAATGGGCTAGCTGAGTCTGTATATAACTGGAGTGAAGATGGCGAAGAACAACGACTCGTTCGTTCATCTCCACGTACATTCTGAATACTCGATGCTGGATGGCGCTGCTCGAGTGAAACCACTTATTCAGGCAGCAGTTGATGCTGGGATGCCGGCAATTGCGATCACCGACCATGGAAACATGTTCGGCGCCTATGACTTTTGGAATACCGCGACCGATGCCGGAATTAAGCCCATCATTGGTACTGAGGCATACCTCACACCGGGAACACACCGTACGGACAAAACTCGAGTTCGTTGGAATAACGGGGGAGACGATGATGTTTCTGGAGGTGGTGCTTACACTCACATGACACTTCTTTCTGCATCGAGGGAAGGCATGCATAACCTCTTCAAGATGTCCTCTCTCGCATCGTTAGAGGGTTATTACTTCAAGCCTCGTATGGATAGAGAACTTCTCAATACCTTTGGCAAAGGTTTGATTGCGACAACAGGTTGTCCAGGTGGCGAAATACAAACTCGATTGCGTATAGGCCAATATGCCGAAGCTCGTGAAGCTGCTGCCGAGTTCCGGGACATTTTCGGTGCAGAGAATTTCTTTGTTGAAATTATGGATCATGGACTCGACATTGAACGACGAGTAGTTACCGACCTGATAAAACTCTCAAAAGACCTGGGATTGCCTCTTGTAGCAACGAATGATCTCCACTACACGCATGCTCACGATGCCGATGCGCATGCAGCGCTGTTATGTGTTCAGTCGGGTTCTACTCTAGATGACCCCAACAGATTCAAATTCGATTCAAATGAGTTCTATCTCAAATCCGCTGCAGAAATGCGGCGACTCTTTGCCGACTACCCCGAGGCATGCGACAACACTCTACTTATCGCTGAACGTTGCGAAACCAGTTTCGAAAAGCGTGATCTCATGCCGCGTTTTCCTGTGCCTGAGGGAGAAACTGAGGCCAGCTGGTTTGAAAAAGAAGTATCTGCCGGGTTGAAAAAAAGGTTCCCTCAGGGTGTTCCTGACGCACATCAAGCACAAGCAAAATATGAAGTAGATGTCATCATTCAAATGGGTTTTCCCGGCTACTTCCTTGTCGTTGCGGACTTTATTGCATGGGCTCGCAAGCAAGGCATTCGTGTTGGACCAGGTCGTGGTTCGGCGGCAGGTTCACTTGCTTCCTATGCAATGGGAATTACAGAACTAGACCCGCTACATCACGGTCTCATTTTTGAGCGTTTCCTCAACCCTGAGCGTGTTTCAATGCCGGATGTTGATGTTGACTTTGATGATCGTCGTCGTGGTGAGGTCATCAAATACGTCACCGAAAAATATGGTGATGATCGTGTTGCACAAATCGTGACCTATGGAACTATCAAGGCAAAACAAGCGCTGAAAGACTCTGCCCGTGTACTTGGTATGCCTTATTCGGTCGGTGAAAAACTGACAAAGGCAATGCCACCTTCGATTATGGGTAAAGACATCTCCCTCACAGAGATCATGGATCCCCAGTCAGCGAGATATAAAGAAGCAAATGATTTCCGCTCAGTCTTGGAGTCTGATGTTGATGCGCAAACAGTGTTCAACACTGCTCAGGGAATCGAAAATCTCAAACGCCAATGGGGTGTTCACGCTGCTGGTGTAATCATGTCGGCTGAACCGCTGATGGATGTTATTCCCATTATGAAACGCGAGGATGATGGGGCAATCATTACCCAGTTTGACCAGCCCCCTTGTGAGTCTTTGGGGCTGCTCAAAATGGACTTCTTGGGACTTCGCAACCTCACAGTTATTCAGGATGCTTTGGTCAACATCAAGAACAACCGTGGAATTACCGTTGAGCCAGAAAAGCTTGACTTAGATGCTGACCCCGCAACTTATGAGCTGCTCTCTCGAGGGGATACTCTAGGAGTTTTCCAACTCGATGGTGGTCCCATGCGTGCACTGTTGAGACAATTGAAACCAACAAACTTTGAAGATATCTCCGCGGTTATTGCTCTTTACCGACCAGGCCCTATGGGAATGAATTCGCATACGAACTATGCGCTTCGCAAAAATGGTCAGCAAGAAATTGAGCCAATTCATCCTGAGCTTGAAGAGCCACTTTCTGAGATTCTGGGTACAACATACGGTCTCATTGTGTACCAAGAGCAAGTGATGGCTGTTGCGCAAAAAGTGGCAGGCTTCACACTAGGGCAAGCCGATGTGTTGCGTCGCGCTATGGGTAAGAAGAAAAAATCTGAACTCGATAAGCAATTTGCTGATTTCGAAGCAGGAATGATTTCCAACGGGTACTCGCCTAGTGCCGTCAAGATTCTCTGGGATACCCTCATGCCATTCGCTGACTACGCCTTCAATAAGGCTCATTCAGCAGGGTATGGCGTTTTGAGTTATTGGACAGCGTATCTCAAAGCAAATTACCCGGCAGAGTACATGGCCGCTCTGTTGACGTCTGTTGGTGATTCCAAAGACAAACTTGGTATTTATCTGTCTGAATGTCGACGTATGGGTTTGAATGTCCTTGCTCCCGACGTTAACGAATCTGATGGTGTCTTTTCGGCAGTGGGATCAGATATCCGTTTCGGCATGGGTGCTATACGAAACGTTGGATTTGGCGTTGTAGAACATATCAAAGCTGCCCGTTCAGAAAAGGGAAGATTCGAATCTTTCCACGACTTTTTGAAGAAAGTCCCACTTCCCGTAGCCAATAAAAAGACGTTGGAATCACTTATCAAAGCAGGTGCTTTTGACGCTATGGGTAATACCCGAAGAGCACTGGTCGAAATTCATGAAGACGCGGTCGAATCAGCAGTCAGCCTGAAGCGTAACGAGGCAAACGGGCAAGTTGACCTTTTCGGCGACATGTTTGAATTTGAGCAGGATCACACTCAGGTTCCTGACCGTCCTGAATTTACAAAACGAGACAAACTCGCTTTTGAACGGGAAATGTTGGGTCTTTACGTTTCTGATCACCCTTTGGCTGGGCTAGAACTCCAATTGGCAAAACACGCCACTATTTCCATCAATGAGCTCACTACGAGTGATCAAACAAATGATGGAGACATCGTTGTCTTGGCTGGCTTGGTGACTGAGGTGCAACGACGTATCGCTAAAAAGTCAGGAAACGCTTACGGAATTATCAAACTCGAAGATTTCGGGGGAGAGCTAGACATTATGCTGCTGGGCCGCACATATCAGGAGTTTGGCCCCATGCTCGAAACTGACATGGTGCTAGCAGTAAAGGGTCGAGTTAATGTTCGTGATGATGGTGTCAATATTCAAGCTATGAGTATGTTTGTACCAGATCTTGGGTCAAACATATCCAACAATGCACCGCTAAATCTTGTGCTTCCTGAAATCAGAGCAACTTCTTCGACTGTTTCAGAACTATCTGATGTGCTTAAGAGACACCCTGGAGATTCAGAAGTGCGACTCAAGCTCACACGAGGAGATGTTGCTCGTGTTTTCGAATTGCCAACACGAGTTAACGTAAATTCTGATTTATTCGGTGAGCTCAAATCTCTTCTCGGTCCAGGTTGTCTCGGGTAGCGAAATAGACTGGACTGGCAATGATTCGAACTATAGACCTTCGCGGAACACGACCTAATCGAGAAGAATTACTAGCCCTCATTCCTCGTAATACTCTTGATGTTCTGGTCGCATCAAGCATCGCTTCGGAGTTAATTCATGACGTTCGCGAACGTGGTGTTCTCGCATTAGAGGAACAAGCGCTGAATTTAGATGGAGTCTCAGGACACAGTATCCGTGTCCCGCAAGAACATATTGATCAAGCCCTTTCTCAACTCAGCCCACAACTTCGCTCTTCACTTGAAGAAACAATTACTCGAGTTCGACGTGGATCTCAAGCTCAGGTTCCTGCTCAAACATCCACAAAGATTGCTCCCGGAGCGACCATCATTCAACGTTGGCAGCCAGTTGAACGTGTCGGCTTATACGTACCTGGTGGAAAGGCAGTTTATCCATCCAGCGTGATCATGAATGTTGTGCCTGCGCAGGTAGCAGGAGTGGCCTCCATCGCATTAGCCTCACCACCCCAAGCCCAATATGACGGAAGGGTTCATCCGACCATCTTGGCTGCTGCTGGACTCCTTGGAATTTCTGAGGTTTATGCAATGGGTGGTGCGGGAGCAGTAGGAGCTTTTGCATTTGGTGTTTCAGATTTGGCGCTAAGTCCTGTCAACGTCGTTACCGGTCCAGGAAACATTTATGTTGCGGCAGCTAAACGACTGGTCCGGGGAACTGTTGGTATCGATTCTGAAGCTGGACCAACGGAAATATTGATCATCGCAGACTCTTCTGCCAATCCAGCTTTTGTTGCAGCTGATCTCATTTCTCAAGCAGAACATGATGAAATGGCTTCTGCAGTCCTTGTAACAGATTCTGACGAATTAGCTGAAGCAACATCACATGAGATTTCCCGGCAAGTGCGTTTGATCAAACATGCAAAGCGCGTGGAGAACTCACTCACTGGTACTCAATCAGCGATTGTCATTGTCGACAACCTTGATATAGCTGTTGACTTTAGTAATGCATATGGTCCAGAACATTTAGAAATTCAAACTGCTCATTCACATCAGCTTGTTTCTTCGATCACTAATGCAGGAGCTATTTTTGTCGGTGATTTCACACCGGTAAGTCTTGGAGATTATTCAGCGGGGTCTAATCACGTGTTACCTACAGCCGGACAGGCTCTTTTTTCATCTGGTCTCGGAGCTTATACATTTTTGAGACCTCAGCAAATCGTCGAATACACCAAGGACGCCTTGTTGACAGTAGCTGAAGGAATCAGAGCACTCTCTGATGATGAGGACTTACCAGCACACGGTGATGCTGTAGATATTCGTTTCGAACAAGAGGACAATTAGCCGAATGTATTGCCCATTTTGCCGCCATTCTGATTCTCGAGTGATTGATTCTCGAACAAGCGATGATGGTCTGTCGATTAGACGTCGCAGACAGTGTCCTGAATGCAACGGCAGATTCTCCACCCTGGAAACTGCATCACTTTCAGTAATCAAACGTTCAGGTGTTGTTGAAGCTTTCTCACGGGAAAAAGTCGTTCTCGGGGTCCGTAAAGCGTGTCAAGGACGACCTGTTACAGATGCTGATTTAGCTGTCTTAGCTCAGAAAGTTGAAGAAACAATCCGCGCTACTGGCGCTTCACAAATTGAGGCAAATGAAATTGGTTTAGCAATCTTGCCGTCTCTTCGTGAATTAGATGAAGTTGCATACCTGCGTTTTGCCAGTGTTTATCAAGCTTTTGAATCTCTAGAAGATTTTGAGGCCGCAGTTCAAACACTCCGTGCAGAACGAGCGAATGGTCCTGCCTCAGAATAATGACGACGCACAACGGTAGCCACAGTTTCTACAATTTCATTTTTCATTCTTTTTTCAAACACCTCGATGCTGAAAAGGCACATCATCTTGGTGCCTTTGTCATTCGGCTGATTGGACTTCCAGGAATTCGCCACGTAAAACATGGATTTACACGTCCTGCTCCAGAACTCCATGTCCAAGCTTTAGGTCTGAATTTTGATTCGCCTTTCGGCATGGCCGCAGGTTTTGACAAGGATGTAACCATGGTTTCTGGCCTTTATGCGCTGGGTTTTGGTCACGTTGAAGTCGGTACTCTGACAGCACATGCACAGCCAGGAAATCCGAAACCTCGTCTATTCCGCCTGATTCCTGATCGCGCACTGGTCAACCGAATGGGTTTCAACAATCGAGGTGCAGCAGCGGCTGTTTCCCGGCTCATCAAACTTCGTAAACTCAAACACCGCCCCGTCATCGGAGTAAACATCGGCAAATCCCGCATCGTGGATGTAGAGAACGCGATTGATGACTATCTGACCAGTACACGACTTCTTGCACCCCTTGCTGACTATCTCGTAGTCAACGTCAGTTCCCCTAACACTCCAGGCTTGAGGGGTTTACAGGAACTATCCTCATTGTCGCCGTTATTGACGGCTGTGAAGGATGCCGCCGCAGATACTCCATTATTGGTGAAGATTGCTCCCGACTTGAGTACTCAAGAAATCCGTGCAATCGCACAATTAGCCACCAAGCTCAAACTGGATGGAATCATTGCGACGAACACCACCATCAGCCGAAGTGAACTGAAAACAGCACAAGAGATAGTGGACGCAATCGGTGCAGGTGGGTTATCTGGTGCACCACTTCATCACAGATCTCTTGAGGTGCTTAAAGAACTTCGTAATGTTGTTCCTGCCGAAATGTGTTTAATTTCGGTCGGGGGTATTGAAACTGCTCAACAAATCCAGGAACGTCTCGATGCAGGTGCAACCCTAGTTCAGGGATATACAGGATTCATCTATAACGGCCCTGCTTGGGCGTTGTCGATAAATAGAGGCTTGCGAAAGATACGCAAAGAAGAGCTTTAGCTGGGGAACTGACGTCGTCCTACTTGTGGCTTGGGCAGGCGCAGGGGACGCATTTGCAAGCTTCGCATACCTGCATACCAACGAACGCCCTTGTCAATAGAGCCGAACTTTTCAGTCATTTTCTTGCGCAGGCGAATGCTCAAAATCATGACATCAGTCAACGCGATGAAAAAGAAGGTCCACAGCACTAAGAATGAACTTTCTTGGACCGGCAGGCTCGGGATGAAGGTCATGATGATAACCAAGAACATGAAAGGAACCATCAATTCGCCGACGTTGTAGCGAGCATCTACGTAGTCACGTGCATATTTCTTCTGAGGTCCGCGGTCGCGAAGTGGAAGGTACCGTTCATCGCCAGAGGCTAATCCGATTCGAGCACGGTTACGTTCCTCGTTCATACGTGCACGTTCTAATCGACGAGCTTCTTTGCGGTCGTCAGGGACCAAAGGGCGCTTGTTCGCTGCCTCACGCTCTTTACGGCTAGGGGTTGGGTGTCCTTTTCCTACAACTTCTTGTGAAGTAGTTTCAGGAGTCTCTTCAGACTTTTTCGCCACGGTATTCCTTCAATCGTTACGTTCGAACATAAGATTACCGGCATGACCGATTCACTTCCTGACGTTGAGCTCAAAGTTTCGTCGTATTTTTCTGAGGTAATTGATACTTTGACGGAACTGGTGGCAATTCCTTCTGTATCTTGGCCGGCTTTTGACCAAACAGAAGTTGAGCGAAGCGCAGAGAAAATTGTTTCACTTGTTAACGAGCTTAATTTTTTTGACAGCGTCGAGCTCCTTAATGCTCCAATTGGTCAGACACAAAAACTTGGACAACCAGCGGTTGTTGCCAGAAGAGAAGCATCACCTGGATATCCCACTATCCTTCTGTACGCCCACCATGACGTTCAGCCACCCGGAGATATTTCATTGTGGGAAACACCACCTTTTGTAGCGACGCAGAAAGACGGTCGGCTGTTTGGCAGAGGATGTGCAGACGACAAAGCTGGAATCCTTGTTCACTTGACTTCTATTCGAATCTTGAAAGAAATAGAACACACTCCAAATATTGGTGTTGTTCTTTTCATTGAGGGCGAAGAAGAATATGGATCACCCTCGTTTGAAAACTTTCTTTCTCTCTACCGGGCGAAACTTGAATCTGAAGTCATCGTTGTTGCTGACTCTGGTAATTGGGACACTTCTACCCCTGCGTTGACAACAACTTTGCGCGGCAATGTGACGTTCAAACTCAGTCTCAGAACACTAGACCATGCACTTCATTCCGGAATGTTCGGGGGAGTGGTTCCCGATTCATTTACCGTTTTCAGCCAACTAGTTTCTAGCTTCTTCGACAAGTCTGGTTCGGTTGTTATTTCAGGGCTTGAAAAGACACAAACTTCAGCACTTTCATATTCAGAGGAGCGAATTCGTGAAGAAAGTGGCGTGCTTCCAGAAGTTGATTTGATTGGAAGTGGTGACATTCTGTCAAGGCTTTGGACGCAACCATCTGTCACTATTACTGGAGTTGATTTCCCTTCCATCGAAAATGCTTCAAACACTCTTGTCCCCGAAATTTCAGCACGAATCAGTCTTCGTGTTGCTCCTGGGCAACAAGCACAGGATGCTTTCGACGCGTTTTCTGGGCACGCAGAAGAGTTTTTGAAATCAAAGGCGATCTTTTCAATAACGGATGTCAGTACCGGTGAAGGATTTGTTGCAGATATTCAGGGATGGGCTGCGAAATCTATGCAGAGATGTCTCTCTGAGGCGTTTGGTAATGAGTGCGTTGAGATGGGTGTTGGCGGTTCAATTCCATTTATTTCAAGTTTTGTTGATGTTTTCCCTGGTGCACAGGTACTCGTCACGGGTGTGGAAGATCCTGATTCTTGCGCGCATAGCCCCAATGAATCTTTAGATCTTGACTCATTACAAAAAGCTATTGTCGCTCAAACACTGTTTTTGCTTCGTTGTAATCAAAAATCGATTTGAAGCACAGGAATACTTCAGCCTCCTGGCACGTTGTCAGTTTAGAATCTAGTTAGGTGAAGACATACCTTCCAAGGAGCGGAAATGACTGAAACGACATCCACACAATCACGTGCACACGGTGTTGGTTTGACCGATGCTGCAGCTCAAAAAGTCAAAACTCTCCTTGCTCAAGAAGGTCGTGACGATCTTCGTTTGCGTATTGCTGTTCAGCCCGGCGGTTGTTCTGGATTGATTTACCAGCTCTACTTCGATGAGCGTTCCCTCGAGGGCGATGCAGTCGTTGATTTCGGGGGAGTAGAGGTCGCCGTCGATAAGATGAGCGTTCCTTATTTGGACGGCGCCACAATCGACTTTGAAGACACTATCCAAAAGCAAGGATTTACCATTGACAACCCGAACGCAGAGGGTAGCTGCGCTTGTGGAGATTCTTTCCACTAAAGTTTTTTATTTTTGCTTCACCAGAGCGAAAATTAGTCCGTTTATTACACAAACAACTTCGCTACTGAGGGTAGAGTTGAACATGTTCGTTTCTGTGTGATTCGAACTTTGAAAAGTGTTTGTGAAAGGCCAAAAGTGCGTTCTACACGTCGAATCCGATGGGCTGCCATTCCGTTAGCAGCAACGCTGGTACTTGCCATGACGGCGTGTACAGATCAAGAACTCGCAGGCTACATGCCTGGTTTTGTCTCTGGTGCAGAGCCAGTAACCAATCACACGAAGCTCATTACCGATTTCTGGGTAAACAGTTGGATAGTTCTGTTCGCAGTTGGTTTCATTGCATGGGGCTTAATGCTCTGGTCGATGGTTGTTTACCGTCGCCGCAAGACCGACACTGGTCTCCCAGTTCAGCTGCGTTACAACATGCCTATCGAAGTTTTCTTCACAGTCGTACCTCTCATTCTTATTCTTGGTTTCTTTGCATTCACAGCTCGCGATGAAGCCATCATTGAAAAGCGGTTTGACAACCCTGAAGTCACTATTCAGGCTTTTGGTAAGCAGTGGGCTTGGGACTTCAATTACACAAATGAAGATGTTTATTACTCAGGAATCCAGGTTCAGCCTGATCTTTCTCCAGATGCCCCTCAAGGGGCGATTCTTCCTGAATCATTACCAACTCTTTACTTACCGGTTGGAAAAACTGTTGAAATTCAACTTAATGCTCGTGACGTTATTCACTCTTTCTGGGTAATTGACTTCTTATACAAAAAAGACATGATTCCAGGTAAGACCAACTACATGTCCATCATTCCTCAGCGTGAAGGTACTTACGCAGGAAAGTGTGCAGAGTTGTGTGGAGAATTCCACTCGCAGATGCTGTTCCAAGTCAAGGTAGTGTCGCAGGCTGAATATGATGCCTACATAGAAAGCCTTCGTGAACAGGGCTTTGAAGGCCAACTTGGCAACGAATATGACCGTGTTACAAACCAAGCGAATGTTGTTGCATCCGCTACTGAGTCGAAGTAAGGAACTACGATGAGCTCAACTCTGACTCCCACGCCAGTCGTTACTACTTCTGAGAAGCCTCAGACAGTAGGAGTGACTCGTCCGGTCACCAAGGGAAACATCGTTGTTAAATGGCTAACGTCCACTGATCACAAAATCATTGGTCACATGTACAACATCACTTCCATCATCTACTTCCTTCTTGGCGGAGTTATGGCGCTGATTATTCGTGCTCAGCTCTTTGCTCCAGGACTTAATGTTTTGCAGACCAAGGAACAGTACAACCAAATGTTCACTATGCATGGAACTATCATGCTTTTGATGGTTGCTACTCCATTGTTCGCTGGACTAGCAAACGCAATCCTTCCGCTTCAAATTGGAGCACCTGACGTTGCGTTCCCGCGTCTAAACATGCTCTCGTTCTGGCTCTACTTCTTTGGTGCTCTCATCGCTGTGGGAGGATTCCTTACTCCACAAGGTGCAGCAAGTTTTGGTTGGTTTGCCTACGCGCCATTGTCCGACACTACCTTCTCGCCAGGAATTGGCTCCAACATGTGGGTACTTGGTCTTGCCATGGGTGGTTTCGGAACGATCCTTGGTGCTGTGAACTTCATCACGACAATCATTACTATGCGCGCTCCAGGCATGACTATGTTCCGTATGTCAATTTTTTCCTGGAACATTTTGATCACATCTATCCTGGTTCTCCTCGTTTTCCCTGTACTGGCAGTTGCCTTGTTCGGGCTAGCTGCAGATCGAATTTTTGACGCACACGTTTTCGACGCTGCAACTGGAGGCGCAATTCTTTGGCAACACATGTTCTGGTTCTTTGGTCACCCAGAGGTGTACATCCTTGCGTTGCCATTCTTTGGTGTGGTTTCTGAAATCATCCCAGTTTTCAGTCGCAAGCCAATCTTTGGTTATAAGACACTGGTTTACGCAACAATATCTATCGGTGCTCTTTCTATGACGGTTTGGGCACACCACATGTACGTCACCGGTTCAGTTCTTCTTCCCTTCTTTGCTCTGTTGACCATGCTCATAGCGGTACCTACAGGCGTAAAGATCTTCAACTGGATCGGAACCATCTTCCGTGGATCGGTCACCTTCGAAACACCGATGATGTTTGCATTGGCATTCGTTTTCAACTTTGTTTTCGGTGGTCTTACTGGAATCATCCTTGCCTCACCAGTACTTGACTTCCACATGTCTGATTCCTACTTCGTTGTGGCTCACTTCCACTACGTCATCGTTGGTGCACTTGTCTTTGCATTGTTCGGTGCCTTCTATTTCTGGTGGCCAAAGTGGACAGGTAAGATGCTCAACGAACGCCTTGGAATGTGGCACTTCTGGCTGTTCTTTATCAGCTTCCACATGACGTTCCTTGTTCAGCACTGGCTCGGAGTCATCGGTATGCCCCGTCGTTACGCCACATATTTGCCAGAAGATGGATTCACTTGGATGAACCAGCTCTCCACAGTTGGCGCTTTCTTGATGGCTGTATCTCTCCTTCCGTGGGTTTTGAATGTCTACCTCACCGCACGTTACGGAGCTAAGGTGACGGTCAACGACCCTTGGGGTTACGGACGCTCCCTAGAGTGGGCTACTTCTTGCCCACCCCCACGTCACAACTTCACTTCTATTCCACGTATCCGTAGCGAGTCTCCTGCGTTTGATCTCAATCACCCAGAACTCGCACCTAGCGGCTACACCAGCACCCCTGCACTAGCTGGAAAGGCATAACAGCAAATGAAAAGCAATGTAGTAATGCTCATCGTTCTTGGAGCATACTTCCTCGTTTCTGGTGTTGTGTACATCATCTGGAACCACCTCGCTGGTCAGGAATTTGAAGCAACTGGATCTGTCGGTCTTCTACTTTCAGCAGTACTTGCCGGTTTTGTTGCTTTCTTCTTGAACATGGTTAACCGCTCACAAGGCGGAATCCTGCTTCCAGAAGACAGCCCAAACGCAGACATTGATGATGCGGATCCTGATCTGGGACACTTCAGCCCCTGGAGCTGGTGGCCACTCATCCTCGGCGCAGCCATTGGACTCGTATTCCTCGGTCTCGCTGTCGGCTTCTGGATTATTTTCCTAGCGATTCCATTAGTATTGATTGCTGTAACAGGTTGGACATACGAGTATTACCGAGGAAACTTCGGTCACTAACCTCAAACATATTAAGGCCCCAGATGCATTTCTGGGGCCTTTTATTTGTGCCTAAAGTACCGCGAATAACCGCACTAACTATATATCCAGATCGTCTCAATCACTAGAGACTATCTGCGTGATGTGCTCAGCATAACCACGATTCCATATGTGACTTTGAGTTCTAAACAACTGAGATTTAGTTCCTCTATATCCCTGAATATATGTGAGTGATATCTCATCGATTGCTTCTGAACTATGTGACTGCTGGAGTCTAAAATATCGGTAGACAGCTAGATGAGACGTCGCTGGATAGCTTTCAATCGGTTATATATTCAGTCTTGATGTCGTACACACAATCGATCTGAATTGTATTTGCAACACGACGAAAAATTTGGCTCGATTCTTCAACGAAACTTCTTGTGTATCGAAGCATAAGATTTTTCGCCAGGAACTCTCATTGATACTTGTGTCACAAATTTTTACCGTATTTGAGCATAAAAAAGAGAACCCCTCCGGAGAGGGGTTCTCTTTCGTATCAATTTAGTGGTGTGCGTGCTCAAGAGCTAGCTTGTACTCTTCCTGTGTTACAGGAGCAATACGGTCTTCAAAGAAGAAGCGAGAGAGCGATGCACGTAAGCGCATACCTGTTGTGATTTTTCCTTGAGGGTTAGGTCGCAACATAATGGGTGCGTTGTCGTTATAGGAGACAAGCTGCCAACGGTCATAAGCGTCTAACTGTTGGTGAACTTCAATGAATTCGCCACCGGGAAGACGAACAATGCGACCAGTCTCGTAACCGTGAAGCAGAATCTCACGATCCTTCTTCTGCAATGCCAGAGCAATTCGCTTTGTTACAACAAACGCAATAATTGGTCCAACGATCAAGAGAATTTGGAGTGTGTTAATGACACCTTCCATAGTTACCTTGAAGTGAGTCGCAATAATGTCCGATGAAGCTGCTGCCCATAGAACTGCGTAGAATGTCACACCAGCTGCCCCGATAGCCGTACGTACGGGGGCGTTTCGAGGACGATCAAGTAGGTGGTGCTCGCGTTTGTCACCAGTAACCCATGCCTCAACGAAGGGGTAAGCAAATGCTGCAGCAAGGAACACAACCAGAATCAATACCGGAATGATAATGTTCCAGGACCATGTGTAACCGAACCAGTAAGTTTCCAGGTGCGGAGGAATCAGGCGAAGTGCACCATCAGCAAAACCGATGTACCAGTCCGGTTGTGTACCTGCAGAAACAGGGGAGGGGTCGTATGGTCCGTAGTTCCAAATTGGGTTGATAGTGACTGTTGCAGCCATAAGCATGACAACACCGAACACCAGGAAGAAGAATCCGCCTGCCTTCGCTGCGTAAACAGGAAGGATGGGGAAGCCAACAACATTCTCTTCGGTCTTACCTGGTCCAGGGTACTGAGTGTGCTTGTGAATGATGACGAACATCAGGTGAAGCACGATGAAAATCAGCACGAAAGCGGGCAACAGGAGGATGTGCAAAGAGTAGAGGCGACCCACGATGTCATCGCCGGGGAATTCGCCACCGAAAAGAAGGAATGTGATCCAGGTACCTACTACCGGTAAACCAAGGATCATTCCGTCGATAATGCGAAGACCATTTCCAGAAAGCAGATCATCGGGAAGCGAATATCCTGTAAATCCCTCTGCCATAGCGAGCACAAACAGAACGAATCCAATGGACCAGTTCAGTTCACGTGGCTTGCGGAAAGCACCAGTAAAGAACACGCGCAACATGTGCAAACCGATACTTGCTACGAAAAGAAGAGCCGCCCAGTGGTGGACTTGGCGCATGAGCAATCCACCGCGGATATCAAATGAAATATCCAAAGTTGACGCCATTGCAGCAGACATTTCAACGCCCTTGAGGGGTACGTACGAACCCTCGTAGTGAACTGGAGTCATGGACGCTTGAAAGAAGAAGGTTAGGAAACTTCCAGAAAGGAGAATGATGACGAAGCTATATAGTGCTACTTCACCCAGAAGGAATGACCAGTGGTCAGGAAAAACCTTGCGTCCGAATTCTTTTACAGCTCCGGAAATACTTGTTCGTTCATCAAGGTAGTTGGAGAACTTTCCTACAACGCCACTTTGTGCAGGTGCCGTTACATTACTCATTTAGCGCGCTCCCAGAAGCTAGGTCCAACAGGTTCAGTAAAGTCACTTTGCGCAATAAGGTAGCCTTCGTCATCCACAGTGATGGGAAGCTGGGGGAGAGGACGGGCTGCAGGGCCAAAAATCACTGCACATTCGTTAGCAATGTCGAACTGTGATTGGTGGCATGGGCAAAGAAGGTGGTGTGTTTGCTGTTCATAAAGAGCAACTGGACAACCAACGTGAGTACAAATCTTGGAATAAGCAACGATTCCGTCGTAGGACCAAGACTCTCGTTCTTTGCTTGTCCAGTTCAAGTCTTCTTTCTTTAAGCGAACTAGAAGAACAGCGGCTTTAGCCTTTGCGTTGAGCATTTCGTGCTCGGGAAGATCGACAAGACCTTCTGGGATTACCTGGAATGCTGAACCGATGGTGAGGTCAGAAGCCTTAATTGGTGTACCTTGGGGATCTCGTGTAAGACGAAGACCCTTTTTCCACATTGTGTGCTTCAATTCGTTATTTGGGTCAACATCCATAGGAGCTAGACCGCGGAACAAAGCAATTGCTGGAAGTGGGAAGGCAATCAAGGCGCCAATGAGACCATTGCGAATAAGAGTTCTGCGGCTGAACCCAGATTCTTCATCAGACTCTCTGAAAATTTCTACCGCACGAGCTCGTGTTTCCTCAGATCCTCGCACTGGGTGGCGGTGATCAATTGCTTCTTTGTCTGCCATCAAGGCCTTACCCCAGTGAACTGCGGCTATACCGATAGCAAGTAGAGAGAATGCAATACCCAAACCTAAGTAGAGGGTGTTCATTCGAACTGAATGCACATTTTCAGGCTCAATGGGAACAAACATGTATGCCCAGACTGCGAAAACGCTTGCAGCAATGGAGAAGTAGAAAAGTCCGTAGACAACACGTTCAGCTCGCTTTGCCGCCTTGGGGTCAAGGTCAGTTATGCGTGGGCGGTGAGGGGGAAGCCCCGGGTTGGTGAATGCGTCGGGTGCTACTACACCAGTCCCGGTTACTTCTGCATTGTCTGCAGGAACGATGTCGGCTTTGCCGTTCTCGTTCTTAGCCATGTTTCTCCTTTAGATTCTTTCTAAACTTTGGTGAAGTCTTAGTTCGACTTAGCAGTTACCCACACAGTCAATGCAACGATTGCTCCGAGACCGAAGACCCAGAGGAAGAGTCCTTCTGATACTGGACCAAGACTTCCCAGTTCAAGGCCTCCAGCTGACGGGTTTTCCTGGATGTAAGTCAAGTAAGAGATGATGTCTTTCTTCTCTTCAGGGGTAAGATTCAGGTCATTGAAAACAGGCATGTTTTGGGGACCAGTCAACATTGCCTCGTATACGTGAACCGCCGCTACACCCTTGAGCTCAGGGGCATATTTTCCTTCAGTTAGTGCACCACTAGCACCTGCGACGTTGTGGCACATTGCACAGTTAATGCGGAATAGCTCGCCACCGTTAGCAACGTTGCCTCCTTCAAGCATTGACTGGCTTGGAATTGCGGGGCCGGGAGCCAATGAAGCTACATAAGCTGCAAGCGCTTTGGTTTGCTCATCTGTAAATTGAACGGGTTTTTGCTCAGCTTGGGGACCTGACATCTGCATTGGCATACGACCAGTACCAACCTGGAAATCGACAGATGCAGAGCCGACACCAATCAAAGTCGGTCCATTTTCAGTACCTTGAGCTTGCTTGCCGTGGCAAGTTGCGCAGTTAGCTGCGAAAAGCTTTTGACCCTCGTCGATGACAGCGGGAGAACTTAAGTCAGTGCTTGCATTTGCAGTACCGGTGCTGAAGGCAGCATAAGCGCCACCGGTTGCAACGAGACCAATCAGAATCAAGGCAACGGAAGCAAGTGGGCCGCGACGTCCTTGACGAGCAGATTGTGCAGACTTCTTGTTAAACATGAACTATTTCCGTCCGTTAATTACTTGAGTACGTAGATGACAAGGAACAGGCCAATCCAAACAACGTCAACGAAGTGCCAGTAGTAGGAGACAACAATTGCGCTTGTGGCTTCTTTGTGACCAAAGTTTTTGACGGCAAATGCGCGACCAATGACCAAGAGGAAGGCGATTAGACCACCGGTTACGTGGAGTCCGTGGAAACCTGTGGTGAGGTAAAAGGCTGTTCCGTAAGCATTTCCGTTGAGCGTAATTCCTTCGCTCACAAGCACGGCGTATTCATAAACCTGACCGGTTACGAAGATCGCTCCGAGAACATACGTGAGGAAGAACCACTCGACCATTCCCCATTGTGAAAGTTTCCATCCAGTTGAACGTGGCTGCATACGTTCTGCAGCAAAAACACCAAATTGTGCGGTTACAGATGAGAGAACCAGGATGATTGTGTTCGTCAAGGAGTAGGGAAAGTTGAGAACTTCAGACCCTGCAGCCCACTGTTCTGGGGCTGCAGTGCGCAAAGTGAAGTAAATCGCGAACAAGCCAGCGAAGAACATAACTTCGCTACCAAGCCAAACGATTGTTCCAACCGCAACAGGGTTGGGTCTGCTCACAGTTGGAGTAATAGATGCTGAGTTCATAGTGGCTGCTGTCACCTTTCTATTATGGCGGAAATGACAAGTGGCGTGGGCCCAATCGACGACCGCCACGCTGTACAAGTAGCCTGTTACCTATGAGCGAAAACTACTCGTGGCCACAAATCCTCACTTCACTTCTTGATGGCACTGATTTGACCATTTCTGAAGCGGAATGGGCAATGAACCAGATCATCACTGGAAATGCAACAAATGCCCAAATTGCTGGATTTTTGATTGCATTGCGCTCCAAAGGTGAAGCGGTACACGAGCTAGTTGGATTCCGCGACGCTGTTCTTTCTAATGCCCTGGAACTACCTGTGCCTGCAATGGCTCTAGACATCGTTGGTACGGGCGGAGATCGTCACAACACAGTGAACATTTCTAGTTCAGCAGCCATTGTCTGTTCTGCAGCAGGTGTTCCAGTGGTTAAGCATGGAAATCGTGCAGCAAGTAGTGCCTCTGGTTCCTCAGATGTTCTATCTGAACTCGGAATTAATCTTGCTCTTTCCAATACCCAAGTGGCTGAGGTATTAGACAAAGTCGGAATCACTTTTGCGTACGCTGCAGCATTCCATCCAGGATTCCGGCACGTTGCAGAAGCGCGACGTGATTTAGGTGTACCGACAATCTTCAATATCCTTGGTCCCTTGTGTAACCCTGCACGTCCGGAAGCATCTGCTGTAGGAGTTGCCCATTTGGATAGGGTTCCCCTGATTACTGGAGTTTTTCGCACCCGTGATGCAACAGCTCTTGTCTTCCGCGGCGATGATGGTCTCGATGAGCTGACGACCACCGGTCACAGTCACATCTGGGAAATATCACGGGGCCAAATTGTTGAGCACGACCTCGACCCGTCCGATCTCGGTATCCCACGCGCCCGTCTTGAGGACATTCGAGGTGGTGAACCCAGTTACAACGGACAGGTGCTCAAGAATACTTTTGCAGGAGAAACAGGACCAGTGAGAGACATCGTGTTGCTGAACGCGGCAGCTGGCTTAGTTTCCTATGAGCTTGCCCAAGATTCGTCTCAGGTTCTGCGACCCATCGCTGAAAGACTTCACGAAAAAATGGAGATTGCAGCACAAGCAATTGATTCAGGTGCTGCGATTTCCAAACTCAACGACTGGGTTCAGGCAACACAAATTTAATTCTGGGGAGAGTCAATGTCTACCCAATTAAGACTCTTTTCTACTGCCTTATTCCACACTCGCAGGAGACGCGATCTCTCTTCCTCCGAGAATCTAGGTTCCCACCTAGTCTGTTCTTGCCACAGGGCTCGAAGTTCAGCTGTGCTCTGCCAATAGCCAACTGCTAAACCAGCGGCATAGGCAGCTCCTAGTGCGGTTGTTTCTGCGATGACCGGTCTGACGACAGGAACGCCCAGAATGTCTGCTTGGAATTGCATTAACAAATTGTTCGCAATCATTCCGCCATCAACTCGTACTTCTCTGAGTGGAAGACCTGTATCCGCATTGGTCGCATCAAGAACTTCTCGAGTCTGGAATGCAACTTCTTCCAAAGCTGCACGTGCAATATGTGCTTTGTTGACGTAGCGGGTAAGTCCGACAATGACTCCACGCGCGTCAGGCCTCCAGTGTGGGGCGAATAAACCACTAAACGCGGGAACAAAATATGCGCCCCCGTTGTCTTCAACGCTTGCAGCCAATTCCTCGATTTCACTTGCACTCGAGATTATGCCGAGGTTGTCACGCAACCATTGAACCAGCGACCCGGTTACCGCTATTGAGCCCTCTAAAGCGTAATTGGCAGGTTGTTCTCCCAACTTATAAGCAACAGTGGTGAGAAGACCATTACGTGAATGCACAATGTCGTGCCCGGTATTAAAAATCAGAAAATTACCAGTTCCGTAAGTGTTCTTAGCTTCTCCAGAGGAAAACGCTGCTTGGCCAAAAGTAGCTGCTTGCTGATCCCCAAGAATTCCCGATACAGGCACACCAGGAAGAACCTCGTGTGCAAGCCCATATATTTCTGAGGAGGATCTTATTTCAGGCAATATTTCTTGCGGAATATCAAAGAAACTTAGTAATTCCGCATCCCATTCAAGGGTGTGAAGGTTCATCAACAGCGTCCGAGAAGCATTAGTGACATCAGTTGCATGGACGCCGGTGAGATTCCAGAGCAACCAAGAATCGATAGTGCCAAACGCGAGCTTGTTTTGCGCCGCTAATTTACGAGCAAGAGGCACATTCTCAAAAATCCACATAATTTTCGTGGCAGAGAAATAGGAAGCTAGAGGCAATCCCGTTTTTTCTTTGAGCTTATTGAAATCAAAAGAACCATCAGCATTTGCGGCTAGACGATCAACTAATTGTTGAGTTCTCGTGTCTTGCCAGACAATCGCGTTGTAGAGCGGGTGGCCAGTTTCTTTATCCCAAATAACTGTTGTTTCACGCTGGTTTGCAATACCAATCGCGCGGATCTGCTCCGGTTTTACCCCTGCATCTTCTACAGCAAGCTCAATGACCTTTTTTGTATTTGCCCAAATTTCCTTGGGGTCGTGCTCCACCCATCCACTGTGAGGAAAGATTTGAGTCGTCTCTAACTGTCCCGTGCCGCATTTATTACCCATGCGATCGAAAACTATTGCTCGTGTACTGGTCGTTCCGTTGTCAATGGCAAGAACATAAGAGTCACTCATGGCTGAAAACTATCAGTAAAGACTGTAAATTACTGATTTTTTTGTGGCTCTAAAGGCTTTGCTGCACCTGCGAAAAAAACCGCACAAGCTACAAATAAAGCGAGTAAATAGAACATGTTGAGAAGTCCCCACGCCTGACCGATAAATCCCAAAAGGGGAGGACCTACTAAAAACGCTGCATAACCAAAAGCAGTAACGGTTGCTACACGTTGAGATGAATTTTCTCCGTCTGCTGCAGCAGAAATAAACAAAGGGAATCCCAGAGCTACGCCCGCACCCCACAGGGCAGCTCCTAGCCAAGCAAAATAGATTGTGGGGGAGAGAATGACAAGCAAAATTCCGATAACGCCAGCTGTTCCCAACACGCGCAATGCGAATACTCGTCCAAATCGATCCACTAAACGACCGCCAGAGAATCGAGTAACAACCATGGCTAAAGTCATGATTGCAAATGTGATGCCTGCAGTCGTTGTATCAAGACCATAGTCGTCTACAACTGACAAAGCTAACCAGTCATTCGAGCCACCTTCGGCAAGTGATAACCCCATGATTCCAAGACCGAGAAATACTATTCGTTTGGACAGCACGACCGGTTCACGATGTGCTTGTTTCTCGCTGTTGGAAATATGGGTTCGCCCCGTGGATAGGGGAAGATTCCTGTAGGTAAACCATGCAATCGCTGTTGTAATTACTGCAATGACAATCATTTGGATAACCAGGGAGAAATTCGTGACGATGGCCAAGGTCCCTATGCCAGCTCCGGCGAGTGCACCCAAACTATAGGCACCATGAAGCTGGGGAAGTAGGCTTTTACCACGAAGTTTTTCTAGTTCTGCACCCTCGACGTTGATGCCGACATCTCCGATACCGTATCCCAATCCGGCGATAAGGCCACCGAAAGCAACACCAACAGATGATTCTTCAATCAAGGAGAGTGCTTGAACAACTTGGCCAATGCCTAGGGTTGTAAAGCCAACTACCACTGCGGTGCGAGCACCAAATCTTGCAACGAATCGGCCAGAGGCAATGAGTGCAGTCATTGCCCCTATAGAGCCGGCAAAAAGAACCCATCCCAAAATTGATGTAGAAACATCAATGAAACTTCGAACATCTGGCAGTCTGACTAGCCAGGAAGCACCGCCGACACCGAAAACAAAAAAATATAAAAACAGAATGATTGCTTGCGCGCGCAATGATTTACCATCTGGAACGACAGTGTTCATAGTAGTATTTAACCACATCTATCGACGCGCGTCGACAATTGAATGGGTCCTTGTTGCTGAATTGAAGAACATACCTGAAAGCAGAAGCAAGAATGGAACGAGGAATGCGGTAAACAGACCCGCAACCTGACCAATAAAGCCCAGAAGTGGGGGACCAGCTATACCCGATGTGTTACTCGCAATTACGAGGACCCCAACACGTGTGCCAGCCAATCGTGGATCTTCTGAAACTGCAGAGACGCACAGGGGGAAACCAATTGAATTGCCAAGGCCCCACAAAGCAGCTCCAACCAGGGGCAGTGCAATCCAACCAGTTAAAATCACAATCAGAATTCCCAGCGCGGTTATTGCGGCAAATGCAAGCAGGGCCTTAGAGCGTCCTAACTTGTCAACTATCGGGCCGCCCGAAAGGCGTCCTACTGCCATTGCTCCAGCAAAAACAGTGTAAGAAGCCGTAGCAATCGCCGCTGAAAGTCCAGCATCCACAAGTGCGATTGGGAGCCAGGTACTTGCTGTTCCCTCTGCAAGATTAAACCCAATCACAATAAAAGCAACCATAAGAGTCTGTGGTTCACGCCAAACCCGACGACGATCTCGGGCCGTTGCTATTGTCTGAATTTCTTCAGTATTCATATCTGCATGAACATGCTTTCCAGAGTTTTGGGGAAGTGGGATGCAGACAATAAGGGTGACAATTAGAACGAGAGCAGACATTCCTAAGAAATTTGTAAAGACGCTGATTCCCGCGACAATTGCCAGTGTTCCGATAGCGCCACCAAGCAATGAACCAAGACTGAAAGCTCCATGGAGGGAGGGGAGGAGGCTTTTTGTTGATTCACGGTCAACATTTGCACCCTCAATATTGATTGCGAGGCCACCAGAGCCGCCAGATAGGCCCACTAGAACAATCGCAATAGTGGACAGGGGAAGCAATCCCAATTCTGCAAAGAAGCCTAGAGCTGCTAGAAATACTGCTCCTGCTGAGTATGCGCAAATGAGGACAATTCTTGTCCCAAATCTGGCAATGATAGGACCGCTAATAAGCAAGCCAGAAAGTGAACCTAATGCCATTGCGAGAGAAAATAAACCCATCTGGGCTGTATCCAATTTCAATAACTTTTGAATTTCTGGAGTTCTGCTGACCCAGGTAGAGAAATACAGACCTTGGACGCCGAAGGCTGCGAATGTTAGCCAGTACCAAGTTCTGCCTGAGATTCTCTGTTTGCTCACCTCTATAGCGTAGGGGATGTAGAAATTGAAATATGAACTGACATAATGTGTATTATCCGTTATATTCAGGTTTTTGTGTTCTCATGAACCAACACCAAAAACAGTGGCGGAACTACTGCAGTATGAGCCAAATTTAAAATTTTGTCCGCTGAGCCCAGCTATCAATACAGAAATATGGCTTGTTTGCTGATTCAATTTTCAAACTGACATCAATTTATGTTGATAGGTAGAAACACCTGTTGTGCTCAAATTCAGCGAGGAATGCCAACTGTGTTCCTCATGCGGCTTTATAGTGTGAAGGCGCTTATCGCAAAATTAAGGAGAAAAATGTCTACCCCAACCCCAGATCTTCAGGGTTTTGCCTTCTATGGAGACGGCCACGAAAACTCTAAGCAAGCAGTAAAAGTGATTCAAACTGGTCTTTGGATCGGTGCAGTTCTAGCCGGTTTATTTGGAGGCATGATCCTCGCTTGGCCTGGTGCGACACTTTTAGTCATAGCGGTATTGCTTGGTTTGTACTTCCTTATCCGAGGACTTGTACGCCTCGTGGTCGGAATTTTTGCACCGGGTCTCACCGCTGGTGGACGCGTTCTCAGTATCGTTCTTGGAATTCTTCTTATTGTTGTGGGTATCTTCGCAATGAGAAACCCAGGAACATCGCTTGAGTTGCTTGGAATTCTGATAGGTCTTTCTTGGATCCTCGATGGAATCGCGACCCTTATCGAATCTGGTCGTGCTGCTTCCCGTGGTTTCGCAATCTTTGCAGGAATTATCGGCATTGTTGCTGGTATCGTCATGCTCTTTGTGCCACTCGGTGGAGTCGCCGTTTTGACTATGGTTGCGGGAATCTTCTTGATTGCACTTGCAGTTGTTCAGGTCATTGGAGCAATCGTTATTGGTGTCCAGGCCAAAAAGGCTGGAATTTAGAAAATATCGAATAGGAAAGGCCCTGGTTTATTCCAGGGCCTTTCTGTTTATTTCAGTGAAATTGCTTGATCTATGAGCTCAAACAGGGGTTCTGGTGAATATTGTTCCCCTGATGAGGCCAACTCAGGTTTAGTCCACCAGCGAATGTCAGTTATGTCTACAAACTCGTTTTCCATCCAGTTGTCATTAACTGGCTGGAAAGATTCTGTGTGAACAACAAAGAACTCACTGTAGGTGGTCTGAACATGTCCATCACTGAAAACTGATTCACTACTGATAGACCAAATTGGTTCGCCCACACTATCAATGCGTAAACCTGTCTCTTCATAGAGTTCACGTCTAGCACCATCTGCATGACTCTCGTGGTCCTCTACTCCCCCACCTGGAGTAATCCAACGAGTTCTGGGTATAAGTAGATTTGGAGAATGCGTTTTGAACAAGAGGAAACGATCCTCGGGATCAAGCAAGATAACGCGAGAAACGCGCCTGTGTGCAGGTCTTGACATGATTATTCAGCGACGAAAGAACTGACATCTCCAACGAGTCTGGTGTTATCAGCGGGAACGGGCTCAACTGCTGCGAGAGCAACTTCAGCGGCAAATTCGCTGACGTTGTAAAGCTTTCCGGCTGATTCCTTTCGAGCATTAATTGCGCCTGGATTAGCTCGTTCCAGCAACGTAGCAGTAATTGTGCCTTCAATCATGTCGCCAGAAACTACCGTAAAACCGATTCCACGCTCTTCTAGCAACGGAATCATCTCTCGGAGGGCATCCTCTCCGGCGCGCTTAGAAAGCGCAACAGGAAGATACTCATCCATAGTTGGAGTAGTACGAATGAAGTGTGCTTGATGGCTAGTCACGAACACCACGCGAGCCCCATCTGCAAGGACATTCAGTGCTTCAGTTAGAAGATTCACTTGAGAATCACGGTTGAGTTTCATTGCGTAATCCTCGCCCATGCCAGCCTCCATACCTCCGGAGGCATTCATGACGAGGATATCTAGCCCGCCAAAAGCTTCTTGTGCTTGAGCAAACATTGCGGCGACAGACTCTCTGTCAGTCAAATCTGCTCCAACGGCAATAGCCTCTCCCCCGTTGGCATTGATTGCATCAACAATTTTTTGAGCACGTGCTTCTTTGTTTCGGAAGTTAACAACTACCTTTGCACCGGCTTCAGCAAAATAGTTGACAGTATCGGCACCAATACCACGGGAAGAACCGGTAACAAGGGCACGTTTTCCAGCAAGTGAACCAGGTGCAAGAGGATTAGACACGCAAGACTCCTTTATAAATACTCAAATAGCAGACTAGCAAGCATCTGGAATGTTAGCCTCGAGCCGTGCACGCATATTCACAGCTTCCAAGTCCCTGCATTTTGGCGCATCAAGGTCTGTGGCAGACGTCCACACCGAACACACTCGAGGCATTCTCGCGAGCGATTGAATTCGGTGCTGACGTTATCGAGACAGATGCACACTCCTCGAAGGAAGGAATTGCAATCCTGTTTCACGATGACATGTTCAATGGCAAGAACATCAACAAATTCAGTATGGATGAACTTCCTGATTTTGTTCCAACTTTGGACGCTGCTCTGACGTCATTTCCAGAAACTCTCTTCAATATCGATATCAAGTCTTCAGATGCAGAAGATGCAGTTGCACGAACAGTCGCTAAACGCAATGCGCAGAAAAGAGTACTCATTACCTCATTTAGCGCACGGCGAAGGAAACGAACAATAGAACTAGTTCCGGGGGTAGCTCAGTCCCCTGCCCTGGCTGAGATGCTTCGCACAGTTTTATGGTCATCACTGGGTGCACGCAAGCGAGCAATAAAGATTCTGAAACAATTTGATGCCGTTCAAATCCCAGCCAACGCATACGGAATCAATTTGGTTTCGCCAAAAATGATGAAGATTTATCGTGAAGCCCAAGTTCTGGTTCATGTGTGGACAATTAACGACCCTCAAGAAATGAAAAAGTTATTTTCTATCGGTATTGACGGCATTGTGACGGATAGAACTGATCTGGCACAGGAAGTTCGACGTACCTATTTCGACAAATGATCCTTAATTGCCTGAGCTAACGCCAACGAAATCAATGGAGTAGATGCAATTTCTTCCACCGTAGCTTTTCTCAGTTGCGACACAGAGCCAAAAGTTTTCAGTACCGATTTGACCTTTGCAGGTCCCATGCCAGGGACTTCAGTGAGAATTGTAGAGATGTCACGTTTGCGGGTTGAACGTTGAAAAGTAATTGCAAACCGATGTGCCTCATCGCGTAACTGTTGCAACAGAAACAACGCTTCAGAATTTCTTGGAAGTATGGTTGGGAATTTGTCATCTGGCAACCATAGTTCTTCAAGCCGCTTTGCTAGACCCACCACAGGAATGTCTGTAATTCCCGCCTCTTTGAGGGCAAGTGCGGCCGCTTTAGCTTGTGGAGCAGCTCCGTCGACAAGAAATAATCCAGGGGGATAAGAAAAGCTCGACCGCGATGTTGCTTCTTCCTTGCTTTCGACTAAATATGCTGCCCTTCTTGCGAGCACTTGGTTCATCGCATCGGTATCGTCCCGTGCTTGAGCAATGCTGAATTTGCGGTAATCGCTCTTCTTTGGCAGACCATCTTCAAAAACAACCATGCTTGCAACAATTTTCGTGCCACCAAGATGAGAAATATCGAAACACTCGATTCGCAAAGGTGAATCTTTCAGTCCTAGGGCAAGTTGAATGTCCCCCAAAGCTTTAGTGCGTGAGACGTAATCGTTGCGCCGCTTAGTTTTGTAGAGAACAAGTGACTGTTGAGCGTTGAAAGAGACAGTGCTTGCCAAAGCCGCTATGTCCCCTCGCTGTGCTTGCTTCAGTTTGACAGAAGTCTGTCGAGAATTTTGAATACGTTCATGTCTGATGTTTGTAAGCCATGATGTTATTGCTTCAGCGTCCTCTGGTATTCCAGGAACATAGATGGATCTGGGCGGAACTAGTTCTGATTCATATGCAGTTCGAAGCATATTATCGATGAGCTCATCTGAGTTCACATCAAGTTCTGTGTCAACATTCCATGAATGTACACCACGAATACGGCCTTCTCGAACAATAAACATCTGGACTGCGGCTGAGAGTTCATCTTGCGCAATGCCAAAAATGTCAGCATCTACTTCGTCGCTAAGAACTACGGCACTCTTTGAAGCAACTGTTTCTAATGCGACAATGTTGTCACGAAATTTCGCTGCTAACTCATAGTCCTGCTCTTTAGAGGCACGCTCCATTTTGTCGCGCAATTCCATGATGTATTCAGAATTCTTACCGGTCATGAAGTTGGCAAAATCTAAAGCTAATGATCGATGTTCTTCTGGAGTTATCCGTCCGGCACACGGAGCGGCACAACGCCCAATATCACCCAAAAGACATGGGCGCTGAGCTCTCTCTGCTTTCTTATAGACGCCTTCAGAGCATGTGCGTACAGGAAAAACCGGAAGTAACAAATCAAGTGTCTCTCTGATTGCCCATGTTTTTGTGTACGGCCCAAAATATCGAGCATGTGGAATCTTTTTTGTACGCGTAACCATCACACGCGGAATTTTCTCACCAAGTGTTATCGCCAAATAGGGATAACTCTTGTCGTCTTTAAATTGAATATTGAAAGGTGGATCAAACTCTTTGATCCAGGTGAATTCCAGTTGAAGTGCTTCAAATTCAGTTGAGACTATCGTCCATTCAACTTTGTGTGCAGAGGTGACCATACGTCGCGTACGTTCATGAAGTGTGTTCAGCGGTGCAAAGTAACTTGTGAGACGAGCGCGTAGATTTTTGGCTTTGCCGACGTACAGCACACGACCATTACTATCCTGGAAGCGATAAACGCCAGGATTGGTAGGGATGTCACCCGTTTTGGGGCGGTATGGGACTGTGTCGGCCATAGACTTACTTCACTGCAATGATCTCTCTGAGGAAGATTCCCGTGTGACTGCGCGTGTTTGCAGCTACCTCTTCTGGCGTTCCTTCAGCAATAATCTCGCCACCACCAGATCCACCCTCAGGGCCCAAATCGATGATCCAGTCTGCACTCTTGATGACATCGAGGTTGTGTTCGATGACTATCACGGTGTTCCCTTTGTCCACAAGAGAGTTCAGCACAAGGAGAAGTTTACGAACATCTTCAAAATGCAAACCAGTGGTGGGTTCGTCGAGAACGTAAATACTTCTTCCGTTACTACGTTTTTGCAGTTCTGTGGCTAATTTGACGCGTTGAGCCTCTCCACCTGAGAGCGTTGTTGCACTTTGACCCAAACGGACGTATCCCAAGCCGACATCTACGAGAGTCTGGAGATAGCGATGTATTGAAGAAATGGGCTCGAAGAACTCAGCTGCTTCTGCAATGGGCATATCGAGTACTTCAGAAATGTTTTTTCCTTTGTAACGTACTTGCAGCGTTTCACGGTTGTAACGTTTGCCGTGACAGACCTCACAATCGACATACACATCGGGAAGAAAATTCATCTCAATCTTGAGCGTGCCATCACCAGCACAGGCTTCACAGCGCCCCCCTTTGACGTTGAAGCTAAACCGTCCCTGTTGATAACCGCGGGTCTTTGACTCAGTTGTTTCTGCAAAAAGATTACGAATCTTGTCAAAAACGCCAGTGTATGTGGCTGGGTTTGAACGTGGGGTCCGACCAATAGGGTTCTGGTCCACGTGGATTACTTTGTCGAGATGTTCCAGACCAGTGACACGTGTGTGCTTGCCAGCAACGGTGCGAGCACCGTTGAGTTTATTCGCGAGCACCTTGTAGAGAATGTCATTGACGAGGGAAGATTTTCCAGAACCTGATACACCTGTTACTGCGGTAAGTGTTCCAAGCGGAAATGTTGCAGTGACATTCTTGAGATTGTTCGCCTTTGCACCAACTACTGTCAATGCACGATCCTTATTATGAGGCCTTCTGGTTTTAGGAATTTCTATCTGAACCCGTCCGGATACATAGTCCGACGTGATTGATTTGGTGTTCTTAAGTAGGGATTCGTAATCGCCAGAATGAACCACTTGCCCACCATTGACGCCTGCTCCTGGACCAATATCGACAATCCAGTCGGCGGTGTGAATTGTGTCCTCATCATGTTCGACAACTATGAGGGTATTACCTAGATCACGGAGCTTGATGAGAGTCTCTATCAATCGACGATTGTCTCTCTGATGCAGTCCGATAGAGGGTTCATCGAGGACATAAAGTACTCCAGTTAGACCAGACCCAATCTGTGTTGCCAGACGGATTCTTTGTGCCTCTCCCCCAGATAATGATCCGGCGGAACGGGAAAGATTGAGGTAGTTCAAACCAACTTCAATGAGAAAGTTCAAACGTGCACGTATTTCTCGGAGCACTTGAGCAGCGATCATCGCATCTCGGTCATTCAAGGTGAGCGAATCCATAAAGGCACGTGCCTCCGACAACGGAAGCTCAGTGAGGTCAGAGATAGACAACCCATTGATTTTGACTGCTAACACTTCAGGCTTCAACCTTTGGCCGTTGCATTCAAGACAGGGAACTTCACGCAAATATTCAGCCCATCGAGCACGTTGAATATCGGTTTCAGCTTGCAGGTATTGGCGTTCGATGTAGGGAACTACGCCTTCAAAGCCTGAACTGTATTGGACTTCGCGCCCATATCTGTTCTTCCACTTCACCCGTACGCTGAAGTTGTTGCCATTCATGACAGCTTCACGGATTTCTTCATCGAGTTCTTGCCAGGGAGTATTCAGCGAGAACTCTAAATCGTTTGCCAACCCCAACAGGAGTTTTTCATAGTACTGAAACAATCCCTTTCCTTGGGTCGCCCAGGGGATAATGACTCCTTCATTAATTGAGAGGTTTGGATCTCCCAGAAGTAGTTCTTCATCGACTGACATCTTTGTCCCCAGACCAGAACAAGCAGGACAAGCTCCAAAAGGGGAATTGAAGGAGAAAGTCCGAGGTTCAATCTCTGCAAGTTGGATGGGATGCGCATTGGGGCATGAGAGTTTCTCACTGAACGATTGCCACGCCGATTCTCCCTCTTGATCCACGAAGTTAATATCGACGGTTCCATTTGTCAGCTTGAGGGCTGTTTCCAAAGAGTCTGTTAGGCGGTTAAGAATGTCTGGACCGGAAACCAGACGGTCAATCACGACGGAAATATCGTGCTTGTAACTTTTCTTCAAGGCAGGTGCCTCGCTCAGCTGAATGACCTTACCGTCAACTATCACCCGAGAATAACCACTGGCAGTAAGTTCAGTGAACAGGTCAACGAATTCACCTTTTTTCTGCGACACGACTGGTGCAACAACCTGATATCTAGTGCCCTCTGGCAGATCCATTAATTGATCTGCAATCTGCTGCACAGTCTGAGATTGAATGATTTCGCCGCACTCAGGACAGTGCGGCACACCAATGCGTGCCCAGAGAAGGCGCATATAGTCATAAATTTCGGTAATGGTACCTACTGTTGAGCGAGGGTTCCGATTAGTGGACTTTTGATCGATTGAAACGGCAGGTGAAAGACCTTCGATGAAATCAACATCGGGACGGTCTACCTGGCCCAAAAACTGTCGTGCATAAGCAGATAATGACTCAACATAACGACGTTGTCCTTCGGCAAAAATGGTGTCGAAAGCTAAAGAAGATTTGCCAGAACCAGAAAGACCTGTGAATACAACTAAAGAATCACGAGGAATTTCGAGGTCAACGTTTTGAAGGTTGTGTACTCGAGCCCCCTTCACACTCAGATGAGAATGAGTAGTCATAGATTTAGGCATGGCCAGCTTCCTTCATGATTCGAAGCTCACGTTTGAGCTCTGAAAGTTCATCCCTTAAACGAGCTGCGAGTTCGAATTTAAGTTCAGCTGCAGCTATGAGCATTTGCTCATTGAGATCAAGAATGATGTTTTCTAATTCTTCGGCACCCTCAGAACCAATGAGACGAGTGTGTGAACTAGGTGCAGGAGTTGATGCGGTTCCCCGCTTAGATTTCTTTGTTGTCTCTGAAAGAAGCTCAGCTGTATCTGCTTCCTCACGCTGAAGCATTGCTGTAATGTCCGCAATCTTCTTCCTGAGAGGTTGTGGATCAATACCGTTAGCGTTGTTGTAGGCAATTTGTTTTTCACGTCGGCGCGTTGTCTCTTCAATCGCTTGCTGCATTGATTTAGTTACCACGTCTGCGTACATGTGGACTTCACCTGAGACGTTTCGTGCTGCACGACCAATTGTTTGAATTAGGGAGGTAGC
Source organism: Aurantimicrobium sp. MWH-Uga1 (assembly GCF_003325955.1). NCBI lineage: Bacteria > Bacillati > Actinomycetota > Actinomycetes > Micrococcales > Microbacteriaceae > Aurantimicrobium > Aurantimicrobium sp. MWH-Uga1. The sequence continues at coordinate 809,296 of NZ_CP030929.1, forward strand.
TGATCTGAGGAAACCTTCTTTATCTGCATCCAAAATAGCTACAAGTGAAACCTCCGGGAGATCAAGTCCTTCTCGCAGTAAGTTGATTCCAACCAACACGTCAAAGACACCTTGACGGAGTTCTGTCAGAAGTTCAACGCGCCGAAGTGTGTCGACATCCGAGTGGAGGTAGCGGACACGCACACCTGCTTCTGTGAGGAAGTCTGTGAGTTCTTCAGCCATCTTTTTTGTCAACGTGGTCACCAACACACGCTCATCTTTAGCGGCACGAACTCGGATTTGTTCAAGAAGATCATCGATTTGACCACGGGAGGGTTTGATGACAATTTGCGGGTCGACTAGACCTGTAGGGCGAATGATTTGTTCGACAACACCGTCTGCAATCCCCAATTCATATTTGCCAGGTGTTGCTGAAAGATAAACAGTTTGCCCAACACGCTCTTTGAATTCGTCAAAACGAAGAGGCCTGTTATCAAGTGCTGATGGAAGACGAAATCCGTGTTCAACTAGAGTTCTTTTCCTTGACGCATCGCCTTCATGCATTGCACCAATTTGTGGAACTGTGACGTGTGACTCATCAATGACACAAAGAAAATCATCAGGAAAATAGTCCAAAAGACACTGAGGAGCCTCTCCTGGCTCTCGTACATCAATATGGCGTGAATAGTTTTCGATTCCGGAACAAAATCCAATCTGTTCCATCATTTCAAGATCAAAAGTAGTACGCATTCGCAGACGCTGAGCTTCAAGAAGCTTATTTTGCTTCTCGAGTTCAGCAACGCGATCTTCCATCTCTTCTCTGATGGTGATGATTGCCCGTTTCATAATGTCTTCACTGGCCACGTAGTGGGAAGCAGGAAAGACGGAAACCATGTCGAGCTTTTCTACGACATCGCCAGTCAACGGATGAAGACTGTAGAGAGCTTCAATCTCATCTCCGAACATTTCTATGCGAACAGCAAGTTCCTCGTACATAGGAATAATTTCGATGGTGTCACCACGAACCCTAAAATTACCTCGAGAGAAATCAATATCATTGCGTGCGTATTGCATTGAAACAAATTGGCGCAGGATCGCATCACGTTGAATCCGCTCACCGACCTGAAGAGTGATCATTGCTTCGAGGTATTCCTGAGGCGCACCCAGGCCATAAATGCAGGACACAGTTGAGACAACGACAACATCTCTGCGTGTCAATAATGAATTCGTAGTTGAGTGTCTCAGCCTTTCAACTTCAGCATTGATAGAACTATCTTTTTCGATGAATGTATCTGTCTGGGGAACATACGCTTCTGGCTGGTAGTAGTCGTAGTAGGACACAAAATATTCGACGGCGTTTTCAGGTAGTAGTTCACGGAACTCAGTGGCAAGCTGAGCTGCCAGAGTTTTGTTGTGAGCGAGTATCAATGTGGGACGTTGAACAGCTTCTACTAACCAGGCGGTCGTAGCAGATTTTCCAGTACCAGTTGCTCCCAGGAGCACGACATCGGTCTCACCTGCATTGATGCGGTTTGCTAATTCAGAAATCGCAGCAGGTTGGTCTCCACTCGGTGAATACTCACTTACGACCTTGAAAGGCTTCTCAGATCGTCTAGGTTCCACTCCCCTATTCTACTTTCGTTAGCTCCTGCCAGAGTGCGTCAACTTGATTGTATGTATGGAGTAGATCACCGCTTGTATCAATAACGTGATTGGCTAATCGAAGACGCTCTTCCTCGGTAGCTTGTGACTGAATTCGCGCAAGGGCTTCTGATTCAAGCATTCCACGGTGTTCCATCAACCTCTCAACGCGAACATGTTCAGGAGCTGAAGCGACGACGATGGCGTCGAAAGTGTAAGAGTTATCGCTCTCAACAAGTAACGGTACATCGTAGACAACAATCGAATCTTGTGGAGCTTGAGAAATCAAGAGGGCAGTTCTTTCACGAACAGCAGGATGAACAATTGCGTTCAGTTTTCTCAGCGCTTCAGCGTCGGTAAAGACAATATCCCCCAAGGCGCCTCTATTGAGACTTCCATCCTCAGTGAGAATATCAACGCCAAATAGTTTTACAAGTTGGGCAAGTGCCGTAGATCCAGGTTCAACGACTTCGCGGGCCACCTGATCGGCGTCGATGACATGAGCACCATGTTCTGCTAAACGGCGGGCAATAGTTGACTTTCCTGAACCTATACCGCCGGTGAGGCCAATGAGCTTCATATTTCCATGTTAACCACTTATGGGTGAGGCCATGTGGCCTCACCCATAAGTAGACACAACTATTAGTTGTTTGCGAGCTTTTCGCGAAGAGCCGCTAGAGACTCGTCATCGGCAAGAGTACCTGCGGATTCTGCTTCACTGGAAAATGATGTGCTTTCTACAGCTGGTGCAGGTGCGTCAGGAATGTTTGCCTCTGCTTCAAGGGTTGCCTTGACCTGAGTCTTGTGGAGTTCCCAGCGTGCCTGAGCTGCTGCGTAGTCCAGTTCCCACTTCTCGCGAGCGGCATCAAAGCCTTCACGCCATTCGTTGGTCTCTGGGTCGAAGCCTTCTGGGTACTTGTAGTTGCCGTTTTCGTCATACTCAGTGAGCATGCCGTAGAGGGCGGGATCAAACTCAGTACCTTCGGGGTCAACACCCTCGTTTGCCTGCTTGAGGCTGAGCGAGATGCGACGGCGTTCGAGATCGATGTCGATGACCTTGACAAAGACGTCGTCTCCAACAGAAACAACCTGCTCTGCGAGTTCGACATGCTTCCCAGAGAGTTCCGAGATGTGAACAAGGCCTTCGATACCGTCTGCGACGCGAACGAATGCACCAAATGGAACAAGCTTGGTGACTTTACCGGGAGCAACCTGACCGATTGCGTGGGTGCGGGCAAATACCTGCCATGGGTCTTCCTGAGTTGCCTTGAGCGAGAGCGATACACGCTCGCGGTCCATGTCAACCTCGAGAATTTCGACGGTAACTTCCTGGCCAACTTCAACAACTTCAGAAGCGTGCTCGATGTGCTTCCAAGAGAGCTCAGAAACGTGGACGAGACCGTCAACGCCACCGAGGTCAACGAATGCACCGAAGTTGACGATCGACGATACGACACCCTTGCGGATCTGACCCTTCTGAAGGTTAACCAGGAAGGTGCTGCGGCTTTCGGACTGTGTCTGCTCAAGGAGTGCACGGCGAGAAAGAACAACGTTGTTACGGTTCTTGTCCAGCTCAAGAATCTTGGCTTCGATGTCCTGTCCGAGATAAGGGGTCAGGTCGCGAACGCGACGAAGCTCGATGAGAGACGCAGGAAGGAATCCACGCAGACCGATGTCTACGATCAGACCACCCTTAACAACTTCGATAACAGAACCGGTAACGATGCCGTCTGCGTCCTTAATCTTTTCAACATCTCCCCATGCACGCTCGTACTGTGCGCGTTTCTTGGAGAGGATAAGACGACCTTCTTTGTCTTCCTTCTGAAGAACAAGTGCCTCTACAGTGTCGCCAACCTTGACGACCTCGGAAGGGTCAATGTCGTGCTTAATGGAAAGTTCGCGGGAAGGAATAACACCTTCGGTCTTGTAGCCAACGTCAAGGAGAACCTCGTCGCGATCTACCTTGACAACGGTTCCTTCAATGAGGTCACCATCGTTGAAAAACTTGAGTGTCTTTTCGACAGCGGCGAGGAAGTCCTCAGCAGAACCGATGTCGTTGATTGCAACCTGAGTGGCTGCTTTCTTTGCTACAAGCGTCATGTAAAACGTGCTCCAGTATTTATTTAATTCGGGCCTTGAGACACAGCAAGCTGATTCAATTGTCTTTTGGGCAGACGGATAGGGCGCACAAATGTGCAATCATTAGATTACTGGACTAGAGACTTCCGCGCAAACTCGCGGAAAGATGACTAGTGGGCTGCTGCGTTCCAATTGTGTCCAAGACCGATTTGAACGTCGAGGGGAACACTCAATTTGGCTGCGTGGGACATTCTGTCAACAACTATCTTTTCAACTTGTTCACGTTCAGATTCCACAATTTCTAGCACTAATTCATCATGAACTTGAAGCAGGAGTTGAGATTTCAGATTTAATGCTTCAAGATCTTGTTCAATTCCAATCATTGCAATCTTCATGATGTCTGCAGCTGTTCCCTGCATCGGTGCGTTGAGCGCGGCGCGTTCTGCGTTGTCGCGCAGTACACGATTGGGGCTTGTAAGATCAGGAAAAGGTCTTCTGCGCCCAAAAAGTGTTTGCGTGTAGCCCTGAGCTCGTGCTTCTTCTACAACGCTTCTGAGGTAATCACGCACTCCCCCGAATCGTTGGAAGTAATCCGCCATCAGTTTCTTGGCGGCACTGTTGTCAATACCTAGCTGCCTGGCTAAACCGAAGGCGCTGAGGCCATATGCCAGGCCGTAGCTCATTGCCTTGACCTGGCTCCTCATATCTGAAGTGACATCGGCTGGTCGTACGCCGAAAACTCTCGCGCCAACAAAGCGGTGTAAGTCTTCCCCTGAAATAAAGGCTTCGATGAGGCCCTCATCTTCAGAAAAATGCGCCATGATACGCATTTCGATTTGTGAATAGTCAGCCGTAAATAGAGTGTCGAAACCGTCTCCAACTTCAAACGCTTCGCGAATACGGCGACCGTCGGCGGTACGTATAGGAATATTTTGAAGATTGGGGTTCGCCGAAGAAAGTCGCCCAGTACTGGTTCCTGTTTGGCCATATGTGGTGTGAATACGTCCGTCTGGGCCAATTGCTTGGATTAGGGTTTCAACTATTTGTTTGAGCTTGGTGACATCACGATGTTCTAATAGCAAACCTAAGAATGGATGCGGGTTTGTAGCTTGAAGGTCGGCTAATGCAGTGGCATCGGTGGTGTATCCCGTTTTTGTAGCACGTGTTTTTGGCATGCCTAGCTGATCAAACAACACTTCTTGCAATTGTTTTGGTGACGCAAGGTTAACTTCGCGGCCAATAACTGCAAATGCCTCTTGTTTGGCTTTTTCAGCACGATCACCAAGTTCACGTGAAAGATTTTCCAGTTTTGCTTTGTTCACGGTAATGCCACGAAGTTCCATGGCTGCCAAAGTTGTCAACGTTGGAAGCTCAATCTCCAAAAACAATGCAAGTGTTGCCGCATCCATAACCGAACGAATAGCCTCATCGATTCGACGAATAAACCACGCTCGGCCCGCAACGTCTAGTGCTGAATCATCAGGAACAAGTTGATTTGGGTCAGGCTCGGGCAAAATTTCGTTGAGATATAACTTTGCTAAATCGCCAAGTTCTCGTTTTGAGGAATCTGGCCTCAAAACCCAATCGGCAATTTCTGTGTCGAAGCCAAGGCTCTCAAAAACGACCCCTGCTGCAAATAGCGTCTTGAGTTGTTCTTTAGCACCATGAAAAATCTTGGGAGTCGGTGATGCCAGCCAATCTATCAAGGGTTGAATATCAGCGAGCACTGGGGACCAAGGAACGAGAACAGTTTCATTCTCAGTGGCTAGACCGACTGAGGCAATTCCAGAGGCATACACCTCAACTTCAACAGCAATACCTTGTGGCGACGAATCTGATGCGCGGTGGAGCCATGCAGCAAGTTCTTCATCAAGTATCTGTTGGGAACGCGGAGGTATTGCATCGTTTATAGGCGACGAAGGAGTCACCGGAGAAAGAGCTGGTTGGCTGTTCTGAGATGGTGTAACTGGCGAAGCTTGACGTGGCGTACCGTCTGTTTCTCCAGCAAGAGTCAACACTCTTGTGAGTAAGGATTTGAATTCCAAGCGACCGAACACGTCTTTAACAGCTTCAACATCAAAGGGTTGACGTTCTAAATCTGCTGGACCAACTGGGAGGTCGACATCGCTAACAAGTCTGTTGAGCTTTCGATTTCTGATGGCGTTGTCTTTGTACTCTCTGAGACTTTCGCCGACTTTGCCACCAATCTCGTCTGCGCGCCGAAGAATTTCATCTAAAGAGCCATACTCGTTGATCCACTTAACCGCAGTCTTTTCGCCAACCTTGGGGACACCAGGCAAGTTATCGCTGGTTTCCCCGACCAGGGCAGCAATCTCTGGGTATTGGTGAGGTTGGATTCCATAGCGCTCAAACACTTTTGTAGCGTCATATCGTGTGAGTTCTGAAACCCCCTGCTTGGAGGGATAGAGCAAGGTGACGTTGTCATCAATGAGCTGAATAGTGTCACGATCGCCGGAGACGACAAGAACTTTATAGTTCTGAGCAGAACCTTGAGCAGCCAGAGTTGCCAAAATATCATCAGCTTCGAAGTCTTCTTTGGTGAGTGTTGTGATCCCCATTGCGTGAAGTGCGTCTTGAAGGAGTGGAACCTGACCAATAAATTCTGGTGGCGTTTCACCACGTGTTCCTTTGTATTCGGGGTATTCCCGGGTGCGAAAAGAGAATCGTGAGATGTCGAAAGCTACTGCTAAATGTGTTGGCTTCTCTTTGGCCAACAGATTAAGCATCATCGAAATGAAACCATGAATAGCGTTTGTGTGTTGACCGTCTGCGGTTTTGAAACTGTCTACTGGAAGAGCATAAAAGGCCCTAAAAGCGAGGGAATGACCATCTATAACCATCAAGGTAGGCTGAGCTGTATTCGACACGTGCCCAGCCTACACAGCGGGCAAGACCTATTCAGGAGGAAACCGGATGTCAGCTGAATACGTTCGTCCCCCCGTTCTCAACCTTGAACAGTTCAGAGGTTTCTCTGCAGGACCATTGTGGGAAAAAATGGATATTCAGCTTCACGAACTCTCTCCCGAATACGCCGTAGCCACAATGCCGGTTGCTGGTAATACACAATCCGTTGGAATACTTCATGGTGGTGCCTACGTGGTTATTGGAGAAGGTTTAGGTTCGATTTGCGCAAATATGTTTGCCGGCGAAGGGCGAGTAGCGGTAGGTATTGAAGTAAACGCAACTCATACAGGGAGTGCGCGTGAAGGCTATGTGATTGCGACCTGCCGGGCACTTCACTTGGGAAGAACCCTTACTACTCACGAAATTGTTTGCACTGATCAAGAAGGCCGCAGGTTATCGACTGTCCGATTGACCAACTTCATCAAAGATAAAAAGTAACTACTTCGTTTTTTTGTTGTCGGACCCAAGTTGCTCAACGATAGTGATGGCAACGTCTTTCATTGTCAGTCGACGGTCCATTGAGGCCTTTTGAATCCAGCGAAAAGCTTCTGGTTCTGTAAGTCCCATTTTTTCGTTGAGAATTCCCTTTGCAATATCCACAATTTTGCGCGTTTCAAAGCGCTCAGATAGATCTGCTACTTCGTTTTCTAGAGCAACTATTTGCGCCCAACGAGAGAGTGCAATTTCTACAGCAGGAAGGAGATCGTTGGGAGTGAATGGCTTGACGACATAGGCTAATGCCCCAGCTTCTGTTGCACGCTCTACGAGTTCTTTCTGGCTAAATGCCGTCAGCAGCACAACGGGAGCAATGTGTTCTTTGTTGAGCTGATCTGCAGCTGAAATACCGTCCAACTTAGGCATTTTCACATCCATGACGACCAAATCTGGACGGAGTTCCTTTGCTAGCGCTACTGCAGCTTCGCCATCCCCTGCTTCGCCGACCACATCAAACCCGTTATCTCGAAGTGTTTCGACAATATCCATACGGATAAGTGACTCATCTTCTGCAACAACAACTCGACGTTTCGTGGGAGTTTGGATTTCTTGGTCAGCCATGACTCAAGCCTAGGATATTCTTATAGATGTTAAGAGCCGAATTGGCGGAATGGCAGACGCGGAGCACTCAAAATGCTTTGTCTTCGGACGTGTGGGTTCAAGTCCCACATTCGGCACAAACAAGAAAAGCCCCTCATATGAGGGGCTTTTCTGATGTGTTCTAGAGGTTTTCGTATGCGGGAGCTGCTGCGTTACGCGCATCTCCAACTTTGTGAACACGAAGGTCGTTTGTAGAGCCTGCGATTCCGGGAGGGGATCCCGCAATAACGACGACCTTGTCACCGGCTTCAGCCAGCCCTTCACCGAGAAGGAGGTCATCAACCTGACCGAACATCTGGTCTGTGTGAGTTACTGCATCCACCAAGTAAGACTTGACGCCCCACGTCAGAGCCATGCGGCGACGAATGTGTTCATGAGGGGTAAGAACAATCATGGGGATGTCTGAACGAAGACGAGCCATACGACGAGCTGAATCACCAGACTCGGTAAATACACATAGATACTTCGCATCAACGAATTCAGCAACTTCCTTTGCTGCCAAGGTAATCGCTCCACCCTGGGTGCGAGGCTTGGTGCCAAGCTCAGGAATACGCTCAATACCGTGGTCTTCAGTTGACTCGATGATGCGAGCCATGGTGGCAACAGTAATCGTGGGAAATTCACCAACACTAGTTTCGCCAGAGAGCATGACAGCGTCAGTTCCATCCAGCACAGCATTTGCACAGTCAGAAGCTTCAGCACGTGTCGGACGTGGGCTAGAAATCATGGATTCGAGCACCTGAGTTGCCACGATGACGGGCTTTGCCCAACGACGAGCGAGTTCAACGGCACGCTTCTGGACGATGGGAACTGCTTCCAGAGGAAGCTCAACACCAAGGTCACCACGAGCTACCATGATGGCGTCAAAAGCATCAACAATTTCTTCTAAGTTATCGACAGCCTGAGGCTTTTCAACCTTGGCAATAACAGGAAGGCGAACGCCTTCCTCGTCCATGATTTCGTGAACACGTTTGATGTCAGCAGCATCACGAACAAAGCTCAACGCGATGAAATCCGCGCCCAAGCGAAGACCCCAACGAAGGTCTGCTTCGTCCTTGTCAGAAAGAGCAGGAACGTTCACAGCAACACCGGGAAGGTTGATTCCCTTGTTGTTGGAAACAGGTCCAGGAACCTCAACAACAGTGGTCACTACGGTTCCATCGGTCTCCAGAACGCGGAGGGTGACTTTACCGTCATCAATGAGGAGAGGATCACCAGGCTTGACGTCCTGAGGGAGACCCTTAAACGTGGTGGAGCTGATTTCTTTGTTACCAACGATGTCTTCAATGGTTATCTTGAAGATGTCGCCTTCAGCAAGATCGTAGGGACCACCTTCGAACTTGCCAAGACGAATCTTGGGACCCTGGAGATCAACCAGGACAGCTACGGGCTTGCCTACATCTGCAGCGGCCTTGCGAACGTTGCGGTAAACCTCTTCGTGAACATCGTAGGAACCATGCGAGAGGTTCATACGTGCCACGTCAACACCAGCTTCGATGATTGACTTCAGGCTTTCATAGCTAGAAGTTGCTGGACCTAAGGTCGCAACGATTTTGGCGCGTCTCATGAAATGTCTCTTTCGTTTCAGTGGTGCCAGGTCGCAGGAGGGAGGTGCGACTGTTTTTATCGTACTAAACCGCGAAGCCGCGGTCTGTGGGTGCTACCGGAGCTGGAAGCAACGTTTCACCTTCAAGGTAGCGGTCAACTGCTGCTGCAGCTGCGCGACCCTCTGCGATTGCCCAGACAATCAGTGATTGTCCGCGCCCAGCATCTCCAGCTACAAAAACGCCAGGTTCAGCTGTTGCATAGTGTTCATCACGGTTGATGTTGCCACGCTGGTTGAGGCTTACGCCGAGTTCTGAGGTGGCGATGTCACCTTCAGGGCCTGTAAATCCAAGCGCAAGCAGGACCAAATCTGCTGGGATTTCACGTTCAGTTCCTGCCTTAGGAACACGGGCTCCGTCAAGGAATTCAGTTTCAGCAACGCGAACTGCGCGAACATTACCGTCCTTGTCACCTAAGAACTCAACTGTGGAGACTAAGTACTCGCGTGTGCCACCCTCTTCGTGCGCACTTGCGACTTCGAAAAGGTTCGGGAAAGTTGGCCATGGCTGAGAATCAGGGCGCTCAGTCGGTGGTTGCTTCCCAATGGCCAAGTTGGTCACAGAAGCTGCCTGATGGCGGTGAGCGGTACCAATGCAGTCAGCACCCGTGTCACCACCACCGAGAATGACAACATGCTTGCCTTGTGCGTGAATCTGGTTGGGAACATCCAGACCATCAACTGCACGGTTGGATTGTGCAAGGTACTCCATAGCAAAGTGAACTCCGTTGAGGTCACGGCCTGGAATAGGAAGGTCACGAGGAACCATGGCACCGGTAGCAACGACGACGGCGTCATAACGCTTGCGCAGGTCTTCCCACGAAATGTCTGTGCCAATGTTGACTCCTGGACGGAAACGAGTACCTTCCGCTTCCATTTGGGCAAGACGACGATCGATGTGGATCTTTTCCATCTTGAAGTCTGGAATACCGTAGCGAAGGAGACCACCGATCTTTTCGTCACGTTCATACACGGCAACAGTGTGACCTGCGCGGGTGAGCTGCTGCGCAGCAGCAAGACCTGCAGGGCCCGAACCAACAACAGCAACAGTTTTACCTGAAAGGCGTTCTGGAATAAGTGGTGTCACCCACCCTTCATCGAAAGCTTTATCGATGATGGATACTTCAACCTGTTTGATCGTCACAGCAGGCTGGTTAATGCTCAGCACACAGGAAGATTCACAGGGCGCAGGACACAGTCGTCCAGTGAATTCTGGGAAGTTATTTGTCGCATGCAGACGATCAATTGCGTCTTTGTCATCTCCGCGCCACGTGAGGTCATTCCATTCGGGAATGAGGTTGCCTAATGGGCAGCCTTGGTGACAGAACGGAATTCCACAATCCATGCAGCGACCTGCTTGACGAACAAGCGTCTCACGATCACCTGCTTCATATACTTCTTTCCAGTCCATAAGGCGGATAGGAACGGGGCGACGTGCAGGAAGTTCACGCTGACGTGTATTCAAAAAACCTTTGGGATCAGCCACCGGTCACCTCCATAATCTTCTGCCAGGTTGCATCCCCGTCTGGATCAATGCCTGAATTTTCAGCATCTTGACGAATTTCGAGAACGGCCGCGTAATCACGTGGAACGACCTTGGTGAAGTCGATTACCGACTTCTCAAAGTTGGCAAGAAGTGCGGCAGCTCGGGGTGAACCGGTCTCAGCGAGATGAGACTCAAGAATGTCCTTAAGGATTTCTGCATCTGCGCTTCCCAAAGTCTCCAAACGAAGCTCACCAGATTCACGCGAATCAGCATTAACCTTGTTGGGGTCTAGGGAGTACACATACGCAATACCACCTGACATACCGGCACCGAGGTTACGGCCGGTTGAACCGAGAATGACTGCCAGACCACCGGTCATGTATTCGAGAGCGTGGTCTCCCACACCTTCAGCAACAGCGGTAGCACCAGAGTTTCGAACTAGGAATCGTTCACCGACAAGTCCACTGATGAAGATAGAGCCACTGGTAGCGCCATAACCAATAACATTTCCAGCGATAACGTTCTCTTCCGGAGCAAAGCTCGCAGAGGGTGAAGGCTTTACAACGATTGAACCGCCCGAAAGCCCCTTACCCACGTAGTCGTTCGAATCTCCTACCAGACGTAGGGTGATTCCTGCGGGAACGAAAGCACCAAAAGACTGGCCAGCTGTTCCCGTTAATGTGATGTCGATAGTGCCATGTGGCAGAGCATCCTGACCAAACTTTTTGGTCAGTTCGTGACCTAGCATGGTTCCCACCGCACGTTCGGTGTTGCGGATAGGAAGCTCAATCGAAACAGGCTTGCCCTCAGACAAAGCTGCACGAGAAAGATTGATGAGCTCGTTGTCAAAGTGTTCTTCGAGTTCGTGGTCTTGTGCTCGTGCACGGATACGAGGTTCATCAGCAAGGAACTTTGGGCCAACTAGGATTGGCTCAAGGTCAAGACCTTCAGACTTCCAGTGTTCGACAGCGTCATTGACGTTTAAGAGATCATTACGGCCAATGATTTCGTCAAGGCTGCGATAGCCCAGCTCTGCAAGGTATTCACGAACTTCCTGGGCGATGAACTCAAAGAAGTTGACCACGAACTCTGGCTTACCCGTGAAGCGTGCACGAAGTTCAGGATTCTGTGTTGCGACACCAACAGGGCAGGTGTCGAGGTGACACACACGCATCATGATGCAGCCAGAGACCACAAGTGGTGCGGTTGCGAAACCAAACTCTTCAGCCCCCAGAAGAGCAGCAACAATAACGTCGCGGCCGGTCTTGAGTTGACCATCTACCTGAACAGAAACACGATCACGCATGCCGTTGAGCATGAGGGTCTGCTGGGCTTCTGCAAGACCTAACTCCCAGGGTGTGCCAGCGTGCTTGAGCGAGTTCAATGGACTCGCACCCGTACCACCGTCATGACCTGAAATGAGAATGACGTCAGCAAGTGCCTTGGATACACCTGCAGCTACGGCACCGATGCCTGACTGGCTCACGAGCTTCACATGCACGCGAGCAGCGGGGTTCGCGCGCTTCACATCGAAGATCAGTTGCTTGAGATCTTCAATGGAGTAGATGTCGTGGTGTGGGGGTGGTGAAATCAACCCAACACCTGCAGTCGCGTGACGTGTGCGCGCGATCCAGGGGTAAACCTTGTTGTTGGGGAGCTGACCACCCTCACCGGGCTTCGCACCCTGAGCCATCTTGATCTGGATGTCATCTGCGTGGGTGAGATACATGCTGGTGACACCAAAACGACCCGAAGCAACCTGCTTGATGGCAGAACGGCGTGTGGGTTCAAGGAGTCGGGCGACGTCCTCTCCGCCCTCACCCGTGTTACTCTTTGCTCCGATGGAGTTCATCGCAATAGCGAGTATTTCGTGGGCCTCAGGAGAAATCGAGCCATAACTCATTGCACCAGTTGAGAATCGCTTGACGATGGATTCAACAGACTCAACCTCATCGAGAGGTACTGGGTTACGCTTGCCTGTTTCAAGCGTGAACAGACCGCGAAGTGTCATCAACTCACGAGTCTGATCGTCCACAAGCTTGGTGTATTCCCGGAAAGTGTCGAAACGACGTTCACGGGTGGAGTGCTGAAGCTTGAACACCGTTTCTGGATTAAACAAGTGCGGCGCACCATCACGACGCCACTGGAACTCGCCACCGGTGGTCAAGCGTTCAGTAGTCAGCGGCGCACCATCAGAAGGATAGGCAGAAGAATGGCGTGCGAGGTTTTCAGCAGCAATAACATCGATTCCTACTCCCCCGAGCTTGCTGTTAGTTCCCGTGAAGTACTGGTCAACAAATTCCTGTGAGAGCCCAACAGCTTCGAAAGTCTGTGCACCGGTGTACGAGGAGACGGTGGAAATACCCATCTTCGACATCACCTTCAGAACACCCTTACCAAGTGCCTTGATAACGTTTTTGGTTGCCTTCTCCGCAGTCACGCCCGTGATGAATTCATCACGGACCAGCTGCTCGCAGGTTTCCATCGCGAGGTAGGGGTTGACTGCAGAGGCACCATAACCCAGCAATACAGCGACGTGGTGAACTTCACGAACATCGCCTGCTTCAACAACAATGCCGACTTTGGTGCGGTTTTCCGTACGAATCAGGTGGTGGTGAACTGTTGAAACCATCATCAGGGATGGAATAGGCGCCATATCTGAGTTTGAATCACGGTCTGAGAGCACGATGAATTTGATGCCCTGAGCAATAGCTTCATCAACTTCTTCACAAAGCTGTGCCAGACGCTTCTCCATGGCACGAGGGCCTTTGTTAACTTTATAGAGACCCTTGAGCTTGATGCCTTCACGGGTGCCGTTCTTTCCGCGAATGTGGAGAACCTTTGCCAGCTGATCGTTATCAATCACAGGGAAATCAAGAACTACCTGTTCGGTGTGCTCGGGACCGGCAGCTAACAGGTTGCGTTCAGGTCCCAGTCCCAGCTTCAGACTGGTCACTACTTCTTCACGGATGGAGTCCAGTGGCGGGTTTGTAACTTGGGCAAACTGCTGAACGAAGTAATCGAAAAGCAAACGTGGTCGAGATGAAAGAACAGCGATAGGAGTATCTGTTCCCATTGCACCAAGAGGTTCGGTACCGGTTTTTGCCATGGGGGCAAGCATGATGCGGAGTTCTTCTTCTGTGTATCCGAAGGTGCGCTGACGGCGAATCACTGAACTACGAGTGTGCGCAATGTGCTCGCGCTCTGGGAGTTCCTCTAGGTCAATACGCGACTGATCAATCCATTGCTGCCAAGGACCAGAAGCGGCAAGTTCACTCTTGATTTCTTCATCAGAGATTATCCGACCAGCAACGGTGTCAACAAGCAACATTTTGCCGGGCTGCAAGCGTCCCTTCTGGACTACTTTTGCGGGGTCAACGTCATAGACACCGATTTCTGAACCCACGACGATGAGGCCATCATCGGTGACAAGGTAACGTCCAGGCCGCAGACCGTTACGGTCAAGAGTTGCACCGACAAGAGAACCGTCAGTAAAGCAGATAGCAGCAGGGCCATCCCAAGGTTCCATCAACGATGAGTGGTATTCATAGAACGCACGTCGGCTGGGGTCCATATCTGGCTGGTTTTCCCATGCCTCGGGAACCATCATCATGATGGCATGAGGAAGTGAACGACCAGCCAATGTGAGAAGTTCTACAACCTCGTCGAAAGACGCGCTGTCCGAAGCACCTGGCGTGCAAATAGGAAGAAGATCCTTCATGTCGCCAAGAAGTTCAGACTCTAGTTGAGACTGTCGGGCACGCATCCAATTTCGGTTTCCTTGAACGGTGTTAATTTCACCGTTGTGGCAGATGAAGCGGAAGGGGTGGGCCAGGGGCCAGGAGGGGAACGTGTTCGTCGAATATCGCGAATGCACCAGTGCAAGTGTGGAAGCGAAACGTGCATCGCTCAAATCTGGATAAAAAGGCTCCAGCTGCAAGGTAGTAACCATACCCTTGTAGACAAGGGTACGAGAGGACAATGATGCGAAATAGATTTCGCATTCGCGTTCAATGCGCTTGCGCAAGCGGTAAATCAAGCGATCAAGCTCTATGCCGGACAAATCTCCAGAAATTGATGTGACGAAAGCCTGTTCAATGGCGGGCATTGCTTCGCGGGCAAGCTTTCCCAAGTTTTCCGGCGCAGTTGGAACAACGCGCCATCCCAATACCTTGAGACCTTCACTGTGTGCAATTTCTGCAAAACGTGCCTGAATAGCAGCCCGATCAGAATCTTTTAGAGGCAGAAAAGCATTACCTACGGCAAAACTTCCTGCAGCGGGGAGGTCGAAATCAACGACCTGACGCAGAAATGCATCAGGAATTTGCGTCAAGATACCGGCCCCATCCCCAGTACCAGCGTCAGAACCCACAGCACCACGATGCTCGAGGTTACGAAGCGAGCTCAGTGCGACATCAATGATGTCGTGTCCAGGAATTCCCCTCAAAGTAGCGACCATGGCTAAACCACAGGCATCCTTCTCAAGGGCGGGGTCATAAAGACCTTGGGCCGCGGGTGCCAAGGAAAAGCGTTGATAGGGAGTCGCTAGCGACATGGAACCCTCCTCTCGAAACAGATAATCGGGAGGGACGACACTGGCCCTAAAGTCATCTTGAATAGTGAAACGCGAGAGCTTGTCGCTCGTGTGAACTCCCGGGCCGCTTGTGGCGGGTTGAAGTGGTGAAGTTACATCGATAACGGGGGCATCTTTACCCGGATCCGAGTGAGATAACTTACTTATCTAACTTTACAGCAGGACCGCCCTCTACGTAGACACTGAGCTCCTTACCAGGATGGCGTCGGTTCTGAATGAAGATAATCACTAGTCCGACAAGAACCGCAAGAAGTGCCGCCCACACGTTAGTTCGGATAGATAAGAACGTTTCGCTCGAATCCAGTCGATATGTCTCAAATACAGAACGCCCAATTCCATACCAAATGAGATAGACACCAAAAGCTTTACCCCAGCGAAGGTAGAGCTTTCGTTCCAGCACAATGATGACAAACGCACCCAAAAGGTTCCACAGAATTTCATAAAGGAACATGGGGTGGAAGAGAGTTCCTTCAGGTAAGCCAGCTGGGAATGCAGGGTTTGTCGATTCAATTTCGAGCCCCCAAGGCAACGTGGTGGGCTGACCGAAGAGTTCGTGGTTGAAATAGTTTCCAAGGCGACCTGCTGATTGTGCGATCAACATCGCAGGGGCAAGGGCATCCGCAAATGACCAGAAGCGAATCCCAGTTTGCTTACATCCAAACCAGGCACCTACTGCACCACCCAAGAGCGATCCGAAGATAGCGTTGCCGCCCTCCCAGATATAAAAAACTTTCAGGAGGTCTGCGCCATCATAAAAGTAGTCAGCTGGGTGAGTGAAGACGTGATAGAAACGTGCACCAATGATTCCTAGCGGCACTGCCCACAAGATGATGTCGAGGACAACACCTCTTTCAGCACCCCGCTTAGTAAGGCGAGCATCTGTAATCCATGTTGCCAGAGCAATGCCGGCAAGAATACACAGCGCATAGATGTGGATGCGCAATGGACCTAACTCAAAATATTGAATTGTGGGGCTTGGAATACTCGTAATTAGGTGCATAATTCCAGCTTAGGTTGGAAAGTGGGCAATGAGTTACTTACCTAAAGCGAGTTCTTCAGCGACTGAACGAAGTGAATCAATACCGCCATCGTTAAGTGACTTGACAAGTGCAGACCCAACTATGGCACCATCGCCGTATGCCAGTACCTCGCTCACTTGAGCACCGTTCGAGATTCCCACACCAACACCTACGTGAGTAGCGCCTACCGAGCGCAGACGTGCAACGAGAGATTTCGCGGCTACATCTACGTCTTGACGTGCTCCTGTAATGCCCATAGTTGAAACTGCATAAACAAATCCTCGACTGTTCTGTACCGCCTGAGCTAGGCGTTCATCTGTGGAGGATGGAGCGGCCAAGAATACGCGATCAAGGTCGTACTTATCAGCGGCTGTTAACCACTCGCCCGCCTCATCTGGGATGAGATCTGGAGTAATCAGACCCGCACCACCTGCGGCAGCCAGATCTGAAGCAAACTTGTCCACACCATATTGAATAACGGGGTTGAAGTAGGTCATCAATAGAACTGGAATATCAACACGAGAGGTGATTTGCTTCACTGCTTCGATAGCTTGGGGCAGTTTAAATCCGTTTGCTAGGGCAACCTGAGTTGCTTCTTGAATGACCAAACCATCCATGACTGGATCTGAGTAAGGAACCCCTAGCTCGAGAATATCTACGCCACTTTCAACTAGTGCTACCGCGGCTTCAATGCTTTCTTGAAGTGTGGGGAATCCAACAGGAAGGTAACCAATCAATACTTTGCCTTTAGCAGAGATAGCTGCTTCAACTTTGGAAGTCATTTTGATCCCCCATCGAGAATGCCAAAATACTTGGCAGCCGTTTCCATGTCTTTGTCTCCACGACCAGAGTTATTCACCAAAATGATTGAGTCGGGACCGAGCTCGTTACCCAACTGCAGGGCGCCAGCAAGCCCATGAGCGGTCTCGATCGCAGGAATGATTCCTTCAGTGCGTGCGAGGAGTCTCAAAGCATCCATTGCCTCTGCATCCGTGATGGGGCGATAGTGTGCTCGACCAATGTCATTCAACCAGGAATGCTCTGGACCAACACCGGGGTAATCCAGGCCCGCAGAGATGGAGTGCGACTCAATGGTCTGTCCATCTTCATCTTGGAGCATGTAGGAACGTGCACCGTGAAGGACACCTGGGCGACCTTTGGTAATGGTTGCAGCATGTTCAGGCGTATCTACACCTCGACCAGCTGCTTCAAAACCGTAGAGACCAACCGAAGGATCATCCAGGAACGCATGGAAGATGCCGATGGCGTTTGAACCACCACCAACACACGCAGCAACTGCAGTTGGAAGTTGTCCGGTGAGTTCAAGCATTTGTTCTCGTGCTTCTTCACCAATGATTTTGTGGAAATCACGAACCATGACGGGGAATGGATGTGGCCCAGCAACGGTACCCAGCAAGTAATGAGTTGTGTCCACGTTGGCAACCCAGTCACGAAGTGCCTCATTGATGGCATCTTTAAGGGTGCGAGAGCCGGTTGTTACAGGGATAACTGTGGCACCGAGTAATCGCATTCGGGCCACATTGAGTGCCTGTCGCTCAGTATCAACTTCACCCATGTAGACAACACATTCGAGCCCAAATAGTGCCGCTGCGGTGGCACTGGCAACACCATGCTGGCCTGCTCCCGTCTCAGCAATAATGCGGCTCTTTCCTAGACGCTTCGCTAAGAGGGCTTGCCCCAAAACATTGTTGATTTTGTGACTGCCAGTGTGATTGAGGTCTTCACGCTTGAGGAAGATTCGAGCCCCTCCGGCGTGCTCTGCAAAACGAGGAACTTCAGTAATGATGGAAGGCCGACCGGTGTAGGTGCGATGAAGATCCGCTAATTCTTGCTGAAAACCGGGGTCACTCTTGGCAAGTTCATACGCGACCGAAAGCTCATCAAGGGCAGCAATGAGAGATTCGGGAACAAAACGTCCACCGTATTCACCGAAGTAAGGACCTAGTTCTTCACGAAGAGCCATTTATACCGCCAGGAAGGATTGGAGGGTTGCTGCAGGATCTGAGGTGACGAGTGCTTCACCTACGAGAACAACATCAGCACCTGCGTCTCGATAATGCTGAACATCTGTTGCGTTTCGTACAGCTGATTCTGCCACTTTGATGACGTCAGATGGAATCTCGCCCACGAGTGATGCAAATAAATCTCTGTCCAACTCAAAAGTGTTGAGATTACGAGCGTTAATTCCAATTAGCTTCGCATCAATATCTAGTGCCCGATGCAGTTCTTCCCGTGAGTGGGTTTCTACCAAAACAGAAAGACCTAGTGAAAGAGCAAACTCGTTAAGTTCTGCCAAAAGTTCTTGATCAAGTGCGGCAACAATAAGCAGAACAATATCCGCTCCGGCAGCTCGAGCTTCGAGGATTTGATACCTCTCCGCAATGAAGTCTTTACGTAAGACCGGGACAGAAACCTCTGCGCGAACGGCACGCAAATCATCGAGAGTTCCTTTGAATTTGCGACCTTCAGTGAGGACACTAATTGTGGATGCTCCATTTGCTGCATAAGTACGCGCAAGGGCAGCAGGATCAGCAATTGGAGAGAGATCTCCTCGTGATGGGCTTGCTCGTTTTACTTCAGCTATGACTTTGATGTGATTGCTAGGTGCAAGAAATTCAAGAGCATTTAGAGCTGGAACCTGAGCAAGGGCTGCTTTTTCAACCTGTTCATATGAAGCATATTCACGACGTGCAGCCGCATCCGCCAATGCGCCAGCTGTTAGGTCGGACAGCATTTAGTAGTGGTGTGTCTTGGGGGTGAACTTAGGACCGTTCACGCCGTATCCAAGCTTTGCCAGCAGGAACCCAAGTCCCCATCCGACAAAAATACCGACGACAGAAGCCCAGACGAGCCATTCAATCGCAAGAAAAAACGCGGTTGTCCCAATGACAAAAAATACCAACATTGAAATTACGGCAGTCCACGCTGCGGGCGAGTGGCCCTCTCCTGGATCAACGATGTCGTTGCTCATGTCACTCCTCAGTATGAAATCTTCACTATTAATTCTAGTTGATGGTTGGGTCGATTCCGTGGCTCAAGGAGTCCCAGGCATCGATATTGAGCGAAGAAGTATCCTCGTTGTTCTGAGCATCGGCTTTTTCACCAGCGTTTTTTGTTGAAATCCTGTTGTTTTTAACATTACGGTCGAACTTTCGACTACCGGTTCCCCATTTGCCCGCAGTGAACATAATCACAATTCCTAGAGGAATGAATAATGATCCTGACACAGCTGCTATACCCGGCCAGGCAGTTGCTGTAGTTGCAATAACAAGAGTTCGCAGGGTGTGAATATCGCTGATGGCACTCAGTGCTGTCAGTTGAGCAGAAGCCGCAAACACAGGATCACTCCAAGCAACAAAACTTACGAGGACAATAAACATTCCCAGGACTACACAAAGCGAACCAAGAATTCGTGTCATCAGAATGGACGACAGTGAGAGGGCTGCTGTAATTGCAAAACCAGCGAGACCCAGCGCGCTCAAACTTGGTGCAGCTATTTGTCCTGATATTGCCAATTCATCAGAGTTCTCCGTGGGAAAAGTAACTTCAAGGAAAAACCAATTTTGTGACCAACAAAGAAGAATCATCGATGACAAAAAGAGGGTAACAAACAATGAGTATGTCTTGAACTTACGAAAGTTCATGATCGTACCTTCTTCAGTTTGTTTGCGATGGCCACAGCTCTTAACGGAGCTGCAGCTTTGTTTTGAGTTTCGAGATATTCGGATTCTGGTATTGAATCCATCACGAGCCCGGCACCTGCTTGGACATATGCTTTGTTGTCTTTGAGGACAACAGTTCGGATAGCAATGGCTAAATCTGCATCACCAGCGAAGTCGAAATATCCAACTACTCCCCCATAAACGCCACGTTGAACTGGTTCGAGGTTATCAATGATTTCAAGAGCTCGGGGTTTAGGTGCACCGCTCAGGGTGCCAGCAGGGAATGTTGCACGAAAAACGTCAACAGGTCCCTTTTCTGAAGCTAGGTTACCTTCAACTGAACTGACGATGTGCATGATGTGCGAGAAACGCTCTACACGCATGAATTCAGTAACTTCAACCGAACCGGCATCACAGACTCGCAAAAGATCATTACGAGCAAGGTCTACGAGCATCAAATGCTCAGAACGTTCCTTCGCATCGGCGAGCAAATCAGTTTCTAACTCGAGATCTTCTTCTGGATTAGCACCACGCGGTCTGGAACCTGCAATCGGGTGCGTAAAGACACGACCATTAGACACCTTGACAAGTGCTTCTGGACTCGACCCCACAATCGAATATGGAATGCCATCTACAGTTTCAAGGGCCAACAAATACATGTAGGGGCTGGGATTCAAGCTCCGGAGAACTCGATACACATCTTCTGGAGAAGCTGAATTATCTGCATCGAAGCGCTGTGAAATAACTACCTGAAAGACATCACCATCAACAATGTGTTTCTTGGAGGTCACTACTGCATCAAGGAATTCTTGTTTGGGAGTGCGAAGACGAGGTTCGGCGATTGTTTCAAGATCAATGTGCGCCAAACCAACGGGCCCTGGCACCGAGAGTCGGTGTTGTAGATCATCTAAACGCGCTTGTGCACTAGTGAATAGTTCTTCAGCTGAAGGTGAATCACCCAAAACAAGAACATTCGAGATCAGAGTGACTGTCCCAAATTTGTGATCGAGAACGATGACCTCGCGAGAAAAACTCAGACCCTGTCGAGGAATAGAAAAATCGGCAGGAGGAGCACTTGGAAGATTTTCTAACTCTCGAATGGCTTCCCACCCGATAAAACCAACGAGTGCACCAGTTAACGGCGGCATCCCCTCAATGTGAGGTGTCTTCCAATGACGGTAGAGAGCATCCAGTGCACTGAGACCAGTGGATGGAATCTCACCACCAAAAGCATCCTGTGAGGAAAGACCAAAATCTTGCCACTGCGGAGTTCCGCCATGATCAGTAATGACTCCGTAGCTTGATATTCCCACGAAGGAGAATCTGGACCAAATACCGCCCTGTTCTGCAGATTCGAGCAGGAACGAACCAGGTACTCCTGATGCAAGCTTGCGATAAATACTGATGGGTGTTTCTGCATCAGCAAAAAGTGAGCGAGTGACAGGAATTACTTTGTGCCCCTCAGCAAGCAATGAACTGAATGCGTTCAAGTTGGTGTCATGCGTAGCCATTACTCCCCCTGTCCAGTCACGGAGGATTCAACGTCGACGACTGCTGGAACGTCATAGTCTTCGAAGCAGGAGCGGGAACCGGTGTGGCAGGCTGCACCACGCTGTTCAACACCAATGAGTAAAGTATCGGCATCACAGTCGTGGTGAACTGAACGAACGAACTGAGCGTGACCACTGGTGTCACCTTTTCGCCAAAATTCCTGACGGGATCGAGACCAGAAGGTGACGCGCCCCTCAGACAGTGTTCTGCGCACGGCCTCAGCATTCATGTAACCAAGCATCAACACATCATTGTTTTCAACATCTTGAATGATGGCGGGGATCAAACCCTGAGAGTCATACTTCAAGCTGGATGGATCGAAAGCTGACATCTATCGCACCTCAAATCCATCGTTTTTCAAGACTGACTTTACTTCTCCAATAGTGACAACTTTTGAGTGAAAAATACTTGCCGCAAGCGCAGCATCTGCTCCAGAGAGAATAGCTGGGGGAAAATCTTCTGCAGAACCGGCGCCTCCACTGGCAATGACGGGAACAGTACTGATCTCCCTTATCGCAGAGATTAATTCGAGGTCGAAACCATCCTGTGTTCCGTCTGCATCAATTGAATTCACGAGAAGCTCACCAGCGCCGCGATTAATTGCTTCTCTCGCCCATTCAAGCGCGTCAATGTCTGTGAGTTCACGACCACCATGGGTCGTTACAACGAAACCGGAGGGAGTAGACGAAGAACGGGTGATGTCCAAGGACAAAACGAGTACTTGTGCACCATAACGGCCTGAGATTTCGTCCACCAACTCAGGTCGTCGGATGGCAGCGCTGTTCACGCCGACCTTGTCTGCACCGTGAGCCAGTAATTGGGCAACATCTTGAACGGTTCGAATACCGCCGCCAACAGTGAGGGGAATAAAAACTTCGTCTGCAGTGCGTGCAACGACGTCAAACATGGTGGAACGGTTTTCAACCGTTGCCTTAACGTCGAGAAATGTAATCTCATCTGCACCTTGCTCGTAGTAGTACCGTGCGAGTTCAACTGGATCTCCCTGGTCTTTGAGGTTCAAGAAGTTGACACCTTTGACTACTCGACCATCAGCTACGTCGAGGCAGGGAATAATGCGAACAGATACAGACATGGTTACAGACGTGCAGCATGAATCGCAGAGACAAGAATAGCTCGAGCACCCAGGTCATACAGCTTGTCCATGACGTCATTACGATCCGAACGGGGAACCATGACGCGCACAGCAACCCATTCTGGGTCGTGCAGTGGACTTACAGTGGGTGACTCAATACCGGGTGCAATCGCACAAGCGGCATCAAGATACTTCTTTGGAACGTCATAATCCATCAGTACGTATTGTTTAGCTACGAGAACGCCCTGTAAACGACGCATCAGTGTACTGATTCCCTCGATGGATGCATCGCGACTAATCAACACCGCAGTGGACTCAAGGATGACAGGGCCAAAAATGTCTAAGCCCGCCTTTCGCAGAGTTGACCCAGTCGATACAACATCGGCAACAGCGTCTGCGACACCTAAGCGAACAGCCGATTCAACAGCACCGTCCAACTTGACCAGGTGGGACTGCACACCTGCTTGTGCCAGGAATGAGCCAACGAGGCCTGGGTAGCTGGTCGCTACTCGCTTACCTGCCAGATCTGCGAGATCAGCAAAACATCCTGCAGGACCTGCAAAACGGAAGGTGGAGTCGCCAAATGAAAGTTCTGCTATTTCTTTAGCTTCAGAGTGGGAATCTAGAAGGAGATCACGCCCAGTAATACCCACATCAAGAGCCCCTGAACCAACATATGTAGCGATATCTCGTGGACGGAGATAGAAGAACTCAACCCCGTTACGGGTATCGGAATAGTGGAGATCCCTAGGATCTTTTCGACCGGTATAACCGGCTTCGTAGAGCATTTCTGCTGAAACTTCAGCGAGTGAACCTTTATTTGGAATAGCTATGCGCAACATGTGAATAAACCTTTGTGAAGTGGGAATGAGACTCAGCGATTAGAGATGATGGTTGACCTCGTCGAGAGTGATGCCTTTGGCAATCATCAAAACCTGCACATGGTAGAGAAGTTGAGAAATTTCTTCGGCAGTTGCCTCGTGAGATTCGTATTCAGCAGCCATCCAGACTTCAGCTGCTTCTTCCACGATTTTCTTACCAATAGCGTGAACGCCAGCATCAAGTTCCGCGACAGTGCGCGAACCTTCTGGTCGCTCTACTGCCTTGGCGGAGAGCTCAGAGAAGAGGGAATCAAAGGATTTCACCCCTTAAGGCTACCCTGCTTGAACTAGTGTTTGTGCGCAGTGAGAGCTGCAGCACGCAATCCTGCGATGGCCTGTTCAGGATTTCCCGAGTTATAGACACTAGAACCAGCCACAAAAGTATCTGCACCGGCTTCAGCAGCAATCACGATGGTGTCCAGAGTGATGCCACCGTCTACTTGAAGCCAAACATCCAAACCTGTTTTCTTACGTGCCTCATTGAGCAACCCAAGCTTAGGCATAACGTCAGGGATAAACGATTGACCACCAAAACCCGGTTCAACCGTCATCACGAGTATTTGATCAAATTCCGACATCAGTTCCAGATATGGCTCAACCTGAGTCCCAGGTTTCACCGCTAAACCGGCACGGGCACCAATTTCCCGCAAACGGCGCGCTACCGCAACGGGATTGTCTGTGGACTCGGCATGGAAGGTCACCGAATACGCTCCTAGTTCTGCATAGCCGGGTGCCCACCGTTCAGGGTTGTCAATCATGAGATGAACGTCAAGAGGAATGGGGGAAACATCATGGATTCGACCGACCATCTGAGGACCAAAAGTGAGGTTAGGAACAAAATGATTGTCCATCACATCGACATGTGCCAAATCAGCTGTCGCAATGGCACCGAGGTCTCGCTCCATGTTAACGAAGTCAGCAGAAAGAATACTGGGATTGATCCGAATGGTCATGTTCTCACCCTATTCCGACTTGGTTAGAAGTGAGATGAACATGGCGTCTGTCCCATGTCGATGGGGCCACAGCTGAACAGAAAGCGTGTCCCCAGCAATATCCATTTGTTCCATTGCTATATCCGACAAAACGGCGCGCGCATCTAGTTCTGTAACATTCTGATTCTTTCGAAAGGCACCTTCGACTATTGCTCTTGTTTCCGCAAGATGAGGAGAACATGTGACATAGGCAAGTACTCCCCCAGGCTTGAGTGTGTGAAGGGCGCTTGTGAGAAGTTGTGCTTGGAGAGCGGTGAGATCACCAACGTCTCTTGGAGATTTTCTCCATCTGGCCTCGGGGCGACGACGCAGAGCACCCAAGCCCGTGCAAGGGGCATCAAGAAGAATACGGTCATAGGTATTCGGCTGATCCAGTCCAATATCAACACCGTCTCCGGTTACTACGTCGACGTCAGGAAGTATGGCTAAGGCTTTACGAACCAGGTCTGCACGTGCAGGAATAACTTCATTGGCAGTGAGGATTGCGCCACCAAGTGTTGCCTCTGCTGCTAAAAGCGCAGCTTTACCTCCAGGGCCAGCACACATATCGAGCCACTTCTCCCCTGCTGTGATGTCGTGGTGACGAGAGAGCACAAGTGCTGCAAGTTGAGAACCTTCATCTTGAACGCGAACGACACCTTCGCGCACACGAGCAAATCGTGTGGGGTCACCACCAGTATTCAGTGACATTCCCAAAGGAGAGTAGCGGGTGGGTTCACCTTCAACGTCATCGTTGGTATCAACAAAACCTGGAAGCTCAACCAGTGTTACACGAGGATTGACATTGTCACTTGAGAGAAGTTTCTCAATTTCCTCGCCCCTGCCCTCTGCCTCCAGGCTCTGCTTGAGGGCACGAACAATCCACACAGGATGCGAATACAGTGCTCCAAGTTGTTCGTCAGCATTCGAGATGTCTTTGGTGATGAACTCTTGCCAGTCTTCAAGATCGTGACGACTTATTCGGCGAAGTACTGCGTTGACAAAGCCAACCGCCCCTAATGAAGCCTTATGTTCAGCAAGGTTTACGCTTTCATCAACTGCCGCATGTTGTGAGACACGCATATTGAGAAGCTGATGAGCTCCCATACGAAGAATGTTCAAGACAGTGAGATCAATGGTGTCAATATCTCGTGCTGCTGCATTAGCAATCACGCGGTCATAAAACCCTTGCATGCGCAATGTGCCATAGGTGAGTTCTGTAGCTAGGCCAGCATCATTTGAACTGAGCCCATACTCTTTGATCTTTGCGGGCAAAGCCAGATTCGCATAGGCGTCGTCAATATCTACGGCCATGAGAACTTCAAAAGCGACCAAACGTGATGGGGTAACAGGTCTCGAACGTCTCGGTCCTTTTGTGTGTGGTCTTTTGTCGTTGCTCACGAAACGTGTACTACTTCCTGCCTGAGGCCACGGAACCAGTCCATGGCAGACATTGCTTGTTTACCTGCGGGTTGAACGCTGAGCAGTTCGACTGAACCAGCAGCACAACCCAGATAGAGCTTTTGTGAAACTGAAGAGATGGTGGAAGGGTTTATTGCTGAATCTGATCCCAAACGTGCATCAATAATCTTTATGCGCTCTTCGCCCATCATCACAAAAGCACCAGGTTCTGGGGTGACTCCTCTGAATTGGTTATAGACCACGACAGAATCAGAGGCGAGATGAAGGTGTCCATCTTCTGAAGAGAGTTTTCTTGCGAAGGTTGACTCTCCCCGCTGAGGCATACGTTGCGCATTTCCTGAATTGAGTGAATCCACGACATCCAGCACCTGCTGTGCACCAAGAACCGAGAGCCGCGTCAGCAACTCTCCCGCAGTTTCGTCTGGAAGAATTGGCCACTCTCGGGTCTCAAACACATCACCAGCATCAAGTTCTTCAACAAGGTGAAAGACAGAAGAACCAGCATGAGTTGCCCCTGAAATCACCTGCCACTGAACAGGTGCAGCACCTCGCCAATGAGGTAAGGAAGAGAAGTGAAGGTTGATCCAGCCCTTTTTTACTGAATCTAGAGTTCGCTGAGGTAGTAGAGCACCGTAAGCGACGACGACACCTAAATCGGCATTGCATTCATCGATGGATTTCTGTACCTCTTCATCTATTCGATTGGCGTAGATAACTGGAATGCCTTGAGCAATTGCAACCTGTGCAACCTGAGAGGGAGTAAGGATTCGTTTGCGGCCTTGAGGTGCATCAGGGCGTGTCAACACAGCAACAACTTCGAAATCACTTCTGAGAAGAGCTTCTAAAGTGGGAACAGCAGCTTCGGGGGTGCCTGCGAAAATGATCTTCACAACACCCACCTCACAGGAGACAACATTTAGAGCGAGTCGATATCGGGATCGTCGAAACGCACTCTCAGTCTAAGCACTCGAGCAGCTCGGTCCGAATAAGAAGGCTTCTTTGAGCGAGTGGCGGATGAAATAACGGCTGCTCGAAGATTGGTTGCAAGTTTTTCGCCATCCTTATATTCAAAGAAGATGAGCGCGCGCGATGATCCATCTACTTGACTTACTGGACCGAGAACACGATGTCCTGCAAGTGGAGGGATTTCATCACAGGTTGTCCGAACCATCTCTACAGATCCAGAAACAGAAACTACACGCACAGCTGGGGGCAGGTGTAGTTCCATTCGATCTGCTAATTCATGTGCCGCCCATCGAACCTGAGCAGACTCTAGGAGTGTCTGACCGAGAACTTGTCCAGCACCGTTGATGAAAACAGTGGCATCAGACTTGGCCAGTGCAATGGTGTTGCTCCAATTACGTAGGACATCTTCATCCACACGAAATGCTTCTCTGCCTCTGAGGCGTTCACCGTCCAAGAGCAAGATAGCTGCATAACCGCCCTCGGCAAGAGGTTCCGCACCAGGGGTCGCAACGATTATTGCTGGCTGCTCTGGAACGGAAGTGATGATGTGCTGGCCGTCCGCAACAATGACTTTCACTCCGGGGAATGCTCGACCTATTTCATCAGAAGTTCGCTCTGTACCTGCAGCTATAGGACGAAGTTGCGTTCCTGCACAACCGTCACATGTCCATGCAGCGTTGAGATTGCCACACCAACGACAACTGGGAGAAGAATTGCGGTGTGCAAGATGCAAAGGTCCATGGCATGAAGCACAGGTTGCTCTCTCCTTGCACGCGCTACACACAAGCGCCGGCGAAAATCCGGGACTTGCAACTTGTACAAGCACTGGGCCACGTTCTAGGGCTTTCTTTGCGCCCAACCATGCCGCACCAGGAATTCGTGAAGGGGAGGTTCCTTCCTCAAGATTGGCATCTGTGAGAACAATCTCAGGCTGCGCAACTTCGTCAACTGGTGCTTCAGTGAAGAATCCCAATTTAACGAGCCTCTGGGTTTCCAAAGATCGTGTGTGAGAGGCAAAAAGCAGAGAACATCCAGATAGTGACTGGCGAACTAAGGACACATCACGTGCATGTGCATACGGACCAAGAGGTTCCTCAAAGTTGTGGTCTCCGTCATCCCATACAACGAGGAGTCCTAGATTATGAGCTGGAGCCAGTGTTGCTGATCTGTTTCCCAGAATGATGAGTGGTTCTTGGGTGAGAGACCGGAGGTAATTGACGTATCTCTGTTGGCCAGAAAGCTTGGCGTCAACTCGAATGAAATGCTTTTCCAGTCCCGCCACAACACAAGCCTGTTCAAGCTTTTCTATATCTCTAAAGTCCGGAACTGCAATAACTGTACTAAAGCCTTTAGCAAGCTGTTCAGCCGCAAGTGCAACGAAAAGTTTCACCCAATTTGATGAGGTCAGTCCCGAGGAGACCTCAAGCCTGGGTGGCACTTTGAGTGCAAATCTCGAACCAAAAGGGATATGAAGCGGGTTGAATTCTTCAGGTTTGGAAGGAATGTCACCACTGAAATCATTGGGCTTGAAAGGTTCTGCGAGAAAAGCCTTTTCCGCTCGAACATAACGGGCCGGAATGATCAAACGAAGAACATCCATGGCAGATCCGGCTTGTCGATCCGCTATTTTGCGAGCCAATTGAAGAGTGTCAGGCTTCAACAGCGTGACGGGAGAAATGACGTTTTCAATGAACTGAAGATCACCGGTGAATTCTGGTTTCTCGCTGATTGCGGTGACATACGCATCTGAAAACCGAGCACCAGATCTCAGAGGAACAGAGACTTTTGAACCCACACGAACTTCGCCCTTGAGAGCCTCGGGAATGCGATATTCAAAAACGTGGTCAAGCTGAGGTAAGGAGGTGTCTAGCAACACAGTCGCAAACCCAGGTTGAGAGTTCACGTATTACAGACCAGCCAAACGTCGAAGTTCATCAACCTTGTCGAGCTTTTCCCAGGTAAAGTCGGGAAGTTCGCGGCCAAAGTGACCGTAAGCAGCTGTCTGACGATAGATCGGACGAAGAAGATCTAATTCACGAATGATGCCAGCAGGGCTGAGATCAAACGTGTTTCGAATTGCCTTGATAATTACGGCGTCATCAACCTTGCCCGTCCCAAATGTCTCAACATAGAGTCCAACTGGCTGTGCAACACCAATGGCATACGCAATTTGCACTTCAAGTTTTTCTGCAAATCCCGCAGCTACGGCATTCTTAGCGACATGGCGCATTGCGTAGGCCGCCGAACGGTCTACCTTTGAAGGATCTTTTCCAGAGAAAGCACCCCCACCATGGCGACTTGCCCCTCCATAGGTATCCACGATGATTTTACGGCCAGTCAGACCAGCATCACCTTTGGGGCCGCCAATTTCAAACTTTCCCATAGGGTTGACCATGAATTTAGTATCAGCAGAGTTGAACCCAGCATCGGCAAGAACTGGGCGAATGATCTGTTCAATCACATCTGAACGCAGGATTTCTAGGGACTCATCTTCCTGGGGCGAATGTTGTGTTGAAACAACGACAGTCTCAATGGTTCGAGGAATGATTCCTTCATAACCAACAGTGACCTGAGTTTTTCCATCAGGACGAAGATAACCGAGCTGTCCGCTCTTGCGTGCTTCGGTCAAGCGTTCAGCAATGCGATGTGAGAGATAAATCGGCAAGGGCATTAACTGTGCAGTTTCTGTGGTGGCATATCCAAACATGATGCCCTGGTCGCCAGCACCCTGTTCCTCTTGACCAAATACAAGGTTCGCGATGTCCGGCGACTGTTGGCCGATAGAAACAGAAACACCACAGCTATCACCGTCAAAACCAATATCTGAGGAGATGTAGCCGATGTCCTTCACCACATTACGGACGATTTCAGGGATTTCTGCATAGCCTTCGGTTGTTACCTCACCGGCAACGTGGACCAGACCAGTAGTAACAAGGGTTTCAACCGCTACTCGACTGCCCCTGTCCTGTTCAAGCAGATTATCCAGAATGCTGTCTGAAATCTGGTCACAAATCTTGTCGGGGTGACCTTCGGTGACTGATTCGGAAGTAAATAGTCGTAAAGCGCTCATGGCGATTAGTCCTCTCGTACGTAGACGTTGGATTGTGCCACGCGAATTACGCGTTGTGGAATGGCGATGTTGCGATGCAATCGAGAATAGTGTCCGCTACAGACATCTTGGATCCGGTTGCAGTATCCAGAATATCGCCACCAGCAGCTAGGACGGTGACGGTGTTACTTTCTGTTCCGAAACCTTGTTCCCAGTCGACCTGATTGAGGACCAATAAATCGCACCCCTTACGGGCTAGTTTTTCCTGACCGATTCGAATCAGCTCTGTTTCTGTTGCTGTTTCTGCTGCAAAACCAACAATGATTTGCTGTGTTGATTTGGACGAAACCAATTCTTTGAGGATGTCTGGATTTTCAACCAGTGTGAGGTGAAGCTCTCCCCCGTTGTCAGCTTTCTTCAATTTCGAACCAGAGACAGAATCCATGCGATAGTCAGAAACAGCCGCTGCCATGATGACAACGTCAAAATCAGCTGACATTGACATCACTTTTGCATGCATCTCTGCAGCAGTGGAAACAGTAACAAGAGAGACACCAGCAGGGGCTTCAACTTCGAGATGAGCTGCTACGAGAGTGACCTCAGCACCACGGTTCGTTGCACGTTCAGCGAGTGCAACTGCCTGTTTACCCGAAGAGCGATTTCCAATGTAACGAACAGGATCGAGTGGCTCACGCGTACCACCGCCGGTAATCAAGATTCGCTTACCAAGGAGGTCATGATGGGCCTCTCCAGAAACAGCCTCATAAGCTTCCCTGACGATGTCTTCAGGTTCACACATTCGTCCAGGGCCAGAATCTGAACCTGTGAGTTGTCCCACACCAGGGCCAACTACGACAACCCCACGAGAGCGCAAAATGGAGATATTCGCCTGAGTTGCAGTGTTTTCCCACATCTCTGTGTGCATTGCAGGAGCAACAACGAGTGGGCCGCGACGAGCGAGAACGGTATTTCCCAGAAGATCTGGAGCTAATCCAGCTGCAAACTGGGCAAGTGTGTTCGCTGTTGCCGGAGCGACGACGATGACATCTGCTTGCTGACCCAAGGCAACATGGCGAACTTGTGCAACATCGTCATACAAACCCACGTGTACGGGGTTACGACTGAGTGCTTCAAGCGTAGGGCGACCCACAAATTGCAGTGCAGCTTCGGTTGCAATCACATCAACATGGTGTCCGTCTTTGACGAACTCGCGAACGACAGAAACTGCCTTATACGCAGCAATGCCGCCGGTAATCCCGACGACAATGCGTAATGGTGTGCGCGACACTTCAGGTGTCGTTTCGAGAGTTAGGCCGAAAGTGGACGAGCGATCAGCTTGTCTTCGTTGATTTCATGCAGAGCAACGGAGAGTGGCTTGTCGTCAATATTGGAGTCAACGAGGGGGCCGACGTTGTCGAAGAGGCTTCCTTCGTGCAGGTCAGAGTAGTAATCGTTGATTTGGCGAGCACGCTTAGATGCGAAGATAACCAGTGCGTACTTTGATTCAACCTTCGAGAGCAGGTCGTCGATTGGTGGGTTGATGATGCCTTCGAGCTTGGTAGCCATTTTTACTCCTTGATAAGTCCCATTAAGTCTACGACCTGTTGGGCAGCTTCGGTGACGTCTCGGTTAATGATCCGAACGTCAAACTCATCTTTTGCAGCAAGTTCGCCGTATGCGGTTTCTAATCTGCGTTGAATTTCTTCTTCAGATTCAGTTCCACGTTCACGCAAACGTCGAACAAGTTCATCCCAATCGGGAGGCAATAAGAAGACAAGTCGTGCCTCCGGCATAGTTTCGCGAATCTGCCTAGCCCCCTGTAGATCGATCTCCAAAAGCACACTTCTGCCCTGAGACAGTGCATTCTCTATAGGTCCACGAGGTGTTCCGTATTTGTGTTGACCGTGGACTTCCGCCCATTCCAGGAGTGTTTCTGAATAAATCATGGCGTCGAATTCTCCATGATCGATGAAGTAGTAGTTCACTCCATCTATTTCTCCTGGGCGAGGATCGCGCGTGGTTGCAGAGATGGAAAGATGAACTTGTGGATGATTCCGCACAATGTGGCTCACAACTGTTCCTTTGCCCACACCAGAAGGACCTACCAGAACAACAGCTTTCGGCGCCCAAGATTCGTTACGTTTTGCTTGGTAAGAAAGAATCCATTTACGCAATCCTGCACGCTGATGCTTTCCCAACCCCCCGAGGCGTTTTCGTGGAGAGATATCTAACTCTTCAAGAATGCGAGGAATTTTATTCACCCCAACACCGCGCAATGATTTCAAGAAATCCGTGACCCGGATAGTTGCTTCCGAAGAGGAAGGATCAATCGTGGCAACAACAAAAACGTCTAACGCAGATCTGCGGCCCTCAAAAACATCTGCCTTGATTGCAGCACGTTTGCGACGTGCCACGACTCCCGCCTGCGCTGCAGCGCGGCGGTCGACCTCAGGCATGACGTTAGGCAAGGGCGGAAGCAACCTCTCCTGCGCGACGAGTGACTGATTCAACTACGCCCTCACGCCCAGCTGAAAGCACACTTCTCGTTTCTGACACAATCAAGTTTGTCGAGAGGTTTCCGAACAAACTCTTGGCATCCTCTACGCGAGCACCCTGGAAACCGAAACCCGGTGCTAGTACAGGCAAGGCTGGATAGTCATCAGACTGAATACCCAAGCTGGGAAGGTTGAGAGTTGCACCTAGAACTGCACCGACAGAGTTGTGTGGCGTCGCTTCTGTTGCCCACCTGGCAACGTCACTCAACATGGCAGCCGCGACGGTCTTACCCTGATGAACACCTTGGGTTACCTGTGCAGTCTGCAACAGTGCTGCTTCCGGGTTACTGGTCGCGGCAAGAATAAAGACACCCTTATTGTTCGAGAGGGCATAGTCAACAGTCTGAGAAAGTGCACCTGAACCCAAGTAGGGGCTGACAGTAATGGCATCAGATTCCAGATTCCATCCAGGTGTCAGCCATGCTTGCGCATAGGCCTCCATGGTGCTGCCAATATCACCACGCTTGCAGTCTGAGATGACTAACAAGCCAGCTTCACGCGCTCGACGAATGATGTATTCGAGTGCTTCCATGCCTTTGGCGCCATGACGTTCATAGAAGGCAACCTGAGGCTTGATAATGCCCACATGTCCAACACAAGCATCAATGACACGAAGGGAAAATTCGCGCAGGCTCACAAAGGTGTCGTCAAACTCCCACTCGTTGAGCAGGAACGGGTGTGGATCAATCCCCACACACAAGTGCCCAAACTGCTGGAAAGCAGCTTGGAGACGGTCTCCGAAACCTAGTTCATTCATACGATAGCCAAAGCCTCACGACGCTTGATGGCGTATTCCTGCAAACTACACACATCAAAACCTTCGCGGATTGTGTCGATAGATGCAACAGCAGCACTGACCTGAGCCATGTTGGTAAACAATGGCTTATCGGCAGCAATAGCTGAAGCACGAATCTCGTAACCATCAGCGCGAGCGGCTGAGCCACTTGGAGTGTTGATAACGATATCGACCTCGTCACGGTTAATGAGTTCCACAATGGTGTCATCACCGAGCTTTGCGCTGACCTTTCCAATAACTGTTGTAGGAATACCGTTGCGCTGAAGAATTTCTGCCGTGCCTTCGGTCGCCACAATGGTGAAGCCTAGTTGCGAGAATCGAAGTGCAGGCAAGATGATGTTGCGCTTGTCACGATCGGCAACTGAGATAAATACAGTTCCCGATGAAGGCAAACCACCATATGCGCCAGCCTGAGCCTTTGCAAAGGCAATGGGGAAGTTCACATCCATACCCATAACTTCACCAGTTGAGCGCATTTCTGGGCCGAGTAGGGAGTCCACAACCTTACCTTCAAGAGTGCGGAAACGCTTGAACGGAAGCACAGCTTCCTTCACCGCGATGGGTGCATCCATAGGAACAACAGAGCCATCTTGAACCGGAAGCAGACCCTCAGTGATTAGATCCCGAATACTCTCCCCCACCATGATGCGGCTCGCTGCCTTGGCCAGTGGAATACCCAAAGCTTTTGAGACGAAGGGAACAGTACGAGAAGCACGTGGGTTAGCTTCAAGGACGTAGAGAACTCCTGCACCAATCGCGAACTGAACGTTGATCAGACCCTTGACGCCGATTCCCTTGGCAATAGCCAAGGTTGCTTCACGAACGCGGTCGACATCCTTCTTGCCCAAAGAAATGGGTGGAAGAGTACAGGCAGAGTCACCAGAGTGAACACCAGCTTCTTCAATGTGTTCCATCACACCGCCGACATAGAGTTGTTCTCCGTCATAAAGTGCATCTACGTCAATTTCGATGGCGTCATCGAGGAAGCGATCGACCAATAGTGGTGAATCTGGACCAACAATGGCTTGGCCATCGATGCGCACGAAGTAATCGCGAAGAGTGGCGGTATCGAAGACAATCTCCATACCGCGTCCCCCGAGCACATACGACGGACGCACAAGAACGGGATAGCCGATTTCCTCTGCAACCTTCACTGCACCTTCAACATCTGTTGCGGTTCCATTTCGAGGAGCAAGCAGGTTAGCTGCGTCCAAGATACGGCTGAATTCACCACGCTCTTCGGCAAGGTCGATAGCTTCTGGTGTGGTTCCCAAAATGGGCACACCTGCAGCCTTGAGACCCTTTGCGAGACCAAGAGCGGTTTGACCACCGAGTTGAACAACAACTCCGACAAGTTCACCCGACTGACTCTCTGCATGAATAACCTCGAGAACATCTTCCAAAGTGAGGGGCTCGAAGTAAAGGCGATCACTGGTGTCATAGTCGGTTGAAACGGTCTCGGGGTTGCAATTGATCATGATGGTTTCATAACCAGCATCTGAGAGCGCAAATGATGCGTGGACACAGGAGTAGTCAAACTCAACACCCTGGCCGATACGGTTCGGGCCAGAGCCGAGAATTACGACCTTTTTTCGATCACTCGGCATCACCTCTGTCTCGAGGTCATAGCTTGAGTAGTGATATGGGGTGAGGGCCGGAAACTCTCCAGCACACGTGTCCACAGTCTTGAAAACAGGGCGAATATTGAGGGCGTGACGCTGGTTGCGCACCTCTTGCTCGTTCAGACCGCGAAGCTCTGCAATTTGAGCATCTGAGAAACCGAAGTCCTTGGCGTAGCGAATGACAAATGCATCTAGAGAAGGCGCTGCCTGCACTTCAGCAGCAACTTCATTGATCAAGATAATCTGGTCAATGAACCATGGGTCAATCTTGGTTGCATCAAAGACCTGTTCCAGAGTTGCACCCTTACGAAGTGCCTGCTGAACAGTCACAATACGTCCGTCAGTAGGAATCTTGGAGATAGTAAGCAGTTCATCAACAGAACGGGTTTCCTCACCCCAGTGGAAGGAGCTTCCACGTTTCTCCAACGAACGCAATGCCTTCTGCAATGCTGTGGCATAGTTGCGACCGATAGCCATTGCCTCACCAACAGACTTCATGGTGGTGGTCAATGTCGCATCTGCTGCAGGGAACTTTTCGAACGCAAAGCGAGGAACCTTCACCACGACATAGTCAAGGGTTGGCTCAAAGGAAGCAGGAGTCACCTTGGTGATGTCGTTGGGGATTTCATCGAGGCGATATCCGATAGCCAACTTCGCAGCAATCTTGGCAATAGGGAATCCTGTTGCCTTTGATGCCAGGGCTGAGGAGCGAGAAACACGAGGGTTCATCTCGATCACAATGACACGGCCATCCTTGGGATCGATGGCGAACTGAATGTTACAACCACCCGTGTCCACGCCTACGAGACGAATGATTTCAATACCGATATCACGCAAGTTCTGGTACTCACGGTCCGTAAGTGTAAGAGCAGGTGCAACAGTGATGGAGTCACCGGTGTGAACACCAACGGGGTCAACGTTCTCAATCGAACAGACTACAACAGTGTTGTCGGCGGTGTCGCGCATCAGCTCGAGTTCGTATTCTTTCCATCCCAAGATGCTCTCTTCGAGGAGAACTTCACTGGTTGGGCTGGAATGAAGGCCATCACCAGCGATGCGGATGAGATCTTCCTCGTTGTAAGCGAAACCTGAACCCAACCCTCCCATAGTGAAGGACGGACGAACAACGAGTGGGTAACCCAAATCCTTAGCTGCTTCGATGCATTCTTCAAGAGTGTGTGCGATGTAGGACTTTGCAACATCAGCGCCAGAGGCAAGAACTAGGTCCTTGAAAATTTGGCGGTCTTCACCCTTACGGATGGCTTCAACCTTGGCGCCGATGAGCTCAACACCGTGGCGCTCAAGTGCTCCATTTTCGTGGAGAGAAATTGCAGCATTGAGAGCTGTCTGACCACCAAGGGTGGGCAGAATTGCATCTGGCTTTTCCTTAATGATGATTGCTTCAATGACCTCAGGCGTGATGGGCTCAACGTAGGTGGCATCAGCGAAGTCGGGGTCCGTCATGATGGTGGCAGGATTCGAGTTAACCAGGATTACTCGAATACCCTCTTCACGTAGCACACGGCATGCCTGTGTACCTGAGTAGTCAAACTCACAAGCTTGACCGATCACAATAGGACCGGAACCAATAACGAGGACGGAGTTGATGTCTGGACGACGTGGCATTAGTTCGATGCTCCCGAGATAGTAGAGGATGCGAGGACCATGTCGCGGAAACGGTCAAAGAGATAGTTGCTGTCATGAGGTC
Organism: Aurantimicrobium sp. MWH-Uga1; assembly: GCF_003325955.1. Classification (NCBI taxonomy): domain Bacteria; kingdom Bacillati; phylum Actinomycetota; class Actinomycetes; order Micrococcales; family Microbacteriaceae; genus Aurantimicrobium; species Aurantimicrobium sp. MWH-Uga1. The sequence continues at coordinate 846,014 of NZ_CP030929.1, forward strand.
CCGATGCAGCTTCTGGGTGGTACTGGACAGAGAAAGCATTGATATCTAGGCAACGCAAGCCTTCAACAACCTGGTCGTTCAGGCTGTAGTGGCTTACCTCGACGCGGCCGAATCCAGCTGGAGAGTCAAGAACCCCCTCAATGGGAGCATCCACGGCGAAACCATGGTTCTGGCTGGTGATTTCAACTCGACCTGTTGCCTTGTCCAAAACAGGCTGGTTGATACCTCGGTGTCCGAACGGTAGTTTGTATGTGCTGAAGCCAAGCGCGCGTCCTAACAACTGGTTGCCAAAGCAGATACCGAAAAACGGGATTCCAGCCTTCAGAACGGTTCTTAAGAGTTCAACATGTTTATCACTTGCTGCTGGGTCGCCAGGGCCGTTGGAAAAGAACAAAGCGGAGGGCTTCATGGCAAGAATCTGTTCAGCAGTCACGGTCTGTGGCAGGACATGAGCATCGAATCCGCGCTCGGCGATGTAGTTGACAGTAGAGGTCTTGACACCGAGGTCAAGGATTGCAACAGAACCGATCTTCTCCCCCACTGCAGGAACGACATATTCTTCCTGAGTTGAGACCTGGGCAGAAAGATTCTTTCCAGCCATCTGGTCAGCTTCGAGGACCTTAGCGAGTTGAATATCAGCAGACTCGGCCGCAGCTGCTCCAGAGAAGATTCCCGCGCGCATAGCTCCCTTTGATCGGATGTGACGAGTAACTGCACGGGTGTCGATGCCTTGAATACCGACGATGCCTTCGTGTTCAAGGTCGTTATCGAGGCTTCGTTCTGCACGAAAGTTTGAAACAATGCGTGACGCATCTCGAACGGCATAACCGGCGACCCAGATACGACGAGACTCCATATCCTTATCGTTCATGCCCGTGTTGCCGATGTGTGGGGCGGTCATCAGCACAATCTGACCTGCATACGAAGGGTCGGTTAGTGTCTCCTGGTAACCAGACATGCCTGTAGCAAAGACGATTTCACCGAAGGTGGCTCCTTCAGCGCCATAAGCACGTCCTTCGTAACGTGAACCGTCCTCGAGTACTAATACGGCATTGGGGGTCGTGAGACTCACGAGGCTACCTCTTTCGATGTGGCGTTGGGGAAACTGGTGGTCAGTGCGTTCTCGCATGCGAGACGAACCTCAGGAATGGAGAATCGGAAGAAGGATGTGAACTCTACGAGTTCTTGCGTGGTGGTGTCCCACGCAGACCATGAGATCGCGGTCAGTCCGTCTTTCTCAACTGCCTTGTCGATGGCAACCTGTGTGCGGTGAATCTGAAGGATTTGGGCTGCAGGGATAAAAGTAGGCTTTTCACCACGAGGAGCAATGGTCACACCATCACGACTGACCAATATATGAGCATCGGCTCGAAAGGATAATCCTGGCAAGGTCACTCGCTGGAGAGGATCCACGGCAAGAGTCGTTGCGACATAGAGACCAGAGAATTCTGCAGGAGCGTTGCTGTGGTTAACCACGGAAGCACCAGGGACTACAACCTGAAAACGTGCGTCGCGAGCTACTCTCTTGCGCCATGAAAAAGTCATCCCTGTAATTGCCAGTACGACAAGTGCAAGTACGAGTACTGTGACGATTATGTTATCCACGTGCCACCAACTCTGCATGTGCAGCTACGGTCTCTGCATCTAAGACATGTCGCTCTGTCGCGGTGAGGTATCCCTGGTGGATGGTTGCTACAACTTGACCTGCAAGCTCGATACCGAGGTATGGAGTGTTGTGAGAAAGGCCTGCCAAATCTTCAACACTGAAGTTGCGGCGCGTAGATGGATCAACAAGTACAAGTTCAGCCTGAATACCTGGCTCAATCTTCTGCCCGTGTGTCGTGAGACCACCGATACGAGCAGGGGCTTCTGACATCACTCGCGACACCTCTGCCCAGCCGATTAAGCCGGTTTCAACCATCGTTGTTTGGACAACGGCCAGAGCAGATTCGAGACCAACCATGCCAAAAGCTGCAGCGCCCCATTCGCAATCCTTGCTCTCAACTGGGTGTGGAGCATGGTCAGTAGCGACAATGTCAATGGTTCCGTCAGCAAGGGCTTCACGCAGTGCCATCACATCTTCAGCGCGACGCAGAGGCGGGTTTACCTTGAAGCGAGCGTCATAACTTTCAGCACGTTCGTCCGTCAGGAGCAAATGGTGAGGTGTGACTTCAGCGGTGACATTAATTCCACGCTTCTTTGCCCAGCGAATGACATCGACAGAACCCGCCGTAGAGAGGTGGCAGATGTGTAGACGAGAGTCAGTATGTTCGGCCAGGAGAACGTCGCGAGCAATGATGGATTCTTCAGCAACTGCTGGCCAGCCTGCCAAACCGAGGCGAGCGGAAACCTCACTTTCGTTCATCTGTGCGTCAACGGTGAGGCGTGGTTCTTGCGCGTGTTGAGCAATAACGCCGCCAAATGTCTTCACATACTCAAGTGCACGTCGCATGATGAGTGGGTCAAAGACACACTTTCCGTCATCGGAGAATACGCGGACTGCTGCGCGTGAGTTAGCCATGGCTCCTAACTCAGCAAGCTGCTGGCCCTCCAGGCCTTTCGTAACTGCACCAATAGGGCGTACGGTTGCATATCCGGCTTCATCACCTAGCCGAAGCACCTGTTCAACGACACCTGCGGTGTCCGCAACTGGAAGTGTGTTTGCCATGGCAAAGACGGACGTGAATCCACCCAGTGCCGCAGCTTGTGTACCTGTAAGTACTGTTTCTGACTGCTCGTATCCAGGCTCACGAAGGTGAGTGTGGAGATCAACCAAACCGGGAAGCACGATGAGACCTTCAGCATCAATCTTCGTCGCAGAGACAGAGCTGAGGCCTTTGCCGACAGCAGTTACGCGAGTCCCTTCAACCAAGATGTCTGCCCGAGAACCATCTGGGAGGGTCGTTCCAGTGATGAGTAAATCTGGATTAGTCATGAGTTACCTCTCGTTCACCGGTGAGAACCATATATAGCGCTGCCATGCGCACAGAGACACCATTGGCAACCTGTTCTAACACTGTTGATTGTGGGGAGTCCGCTGCTACAGAGCTAATTTCTAGGCCGCGGTTCATGGGGCCGGGGTGCATCACCATTGTTTTTGCTGGAAGTGAGAAGAACCGCTCCTGGGTGAGTCCCCACATATTCGAGTATTCGCGCTCGTTGGGGAAGAAAGCATCGTGCATGCGTTCTTGCTGGATACGCAACATCATGACAACGTCAGGTTTGCTCTGAGCAAAGGCGTCGTCGAGGTCGTAACTCACCGACACTGGCCAGGTGTCGACTGCGTGAGGCAGAAGTGTGGGTGGAGCCACGAGTTGCACCTCTGCACCAAGTGTTTGCAACAGCCACACGTTAGACCGCGCCACGCGAGAGTGCAGGATATCCCCCACGATTGTCACTTTGATGCCGTCGAGACCCTTACCGCGTGAAGAGGCACCATGTATACGCTTGCGCATGGTGAAGGCATCAAGAAGTGCCTGTGTAGGGTGTTCGTGGGTACCATCTCCAGCGTTGATGACGGGAGCATCAATCCAGCCGCTTTGAGCAAGTACTTGTGGAGCTCCTGATGCGCCGTGACGAATGACGACCGCATCAATTCCCATTGCTGCCAGGGTTTGAGTTGTGTCCTTGAGGCTTTCGCCCTTAGACACGCTTGAACCTTTTGCTGCAAAATTAATGACATCTGCAGAGAGTCGCTTCTCAGCAGCTTCGAATGAGATTCTGGTGCGAGTGGAATCCTCGAAAAAGAGATTTACCACCGTTTTTCCACGCAATGCAGGAAGTTTTTTGACCTCCCGGTCGTTGACTGCTGACATATCTTCAGCAATATCGAGGAGCTGAATAGTGTCTTCACGTGAGACATCGCGAGTACTCAGGAGATGTTTCAAGCGCTCATCACCTCTTCGATTTCTACGCCATCTTCACCGTCATGTTCCACAAGACGAACATTGATGCGCTCGCCGTGTGCAGAGGGAAGGTTCTTACCAACGAAATCAGCACGTATGGGAAGTTCTCTGTGTCCACGATCTGCAAGCACTGCCAAACGAACGACTTTAGGGCGCCCGAGGTCAGTGAGAGCATCTAGTGCCGCTCGAACAGTGCGGCCACTATAAAGGACATCATCGACCAAGACGACTGTCGCATCATCTATGCTCACGGGGACTTCTGTGGGCGCTGTGGAACGGGTGGGTTGCTGATAGAGGTCGTCACGATACATCGTGACGTCCAAAGACCCAACGGGAACTGAATTACCGGGAACGATGGATTCGAGAATAGACGCAAGGCGATGTGCGAGAGTAACACCCCGTGTAGGAATGCCAAGAAGGATCAGTGACTGTACGCCTCGATTCGATTCGAGGATTTCGTGAGCAATCCGCGTCAGTGCGCGTTGCATGTCAGTCGCCTGCATGATGGTTCGTGCAGTCATTCTGACCTCCTTCCCCGCCTCTCTGGACGGAAATTAAAGGATGTCTAATAGTCTTAGTGTATCAGTTTGCCGTGGAAGCGATAGTAGCTAACAAACCATTTACAAATCCGGCAGATTCGTCCGTTGATAAGGTTTTGGCAGCTTCAACAGCTTCATCAACAGCGACTGCCGCTGGAACGTCAGTGTTGTAAAGAATTTCCCACACAGCGATGCGAACTATGGCACGATCAACCGCAGGCATACGCTCTAAAGACCAACCACGGGAATAGGTTTCAATGGTTTCGTCGATTTCCACACCGTGGTCAATGACACCGTCGATGATTTCGCGAGCGTAGAGCCACGAAGTTGCACGATCGGGTTCGTTTGCTGCTCTTTCTGCTTCCGCTTCAAGAGCTTCTGTCAGTGAGATATCTCTCACATCAGCAGAAAAGAGCACATCCAGTGCGCGCTTACGCGCTTTTGTTCGTGCGCTCATGAATTAGTCGTTTACGCGACCCTGGTAGGAACCATCGCGCGTGTCAACCTTCACCTTGGTGCCGATTTCCAAGAACAGTGGGACCTGGATTTCTAGACCTGTTTCAACTGTCGCAGGCTTGTTGCCACCGGTCGAGCGGTCACCCTGCAGACCAGGCTCGGTGTAGGTGATTTCGAGAACAACTGTTGCGGGGAGGTCAACATAAAGTGGAGAACCTTCATGCAACGCAATTTGAACATCCTGGTTTTCCAGCATGTAGTTTTTTGCATCTCCGACAACTGCAGCTGAAACAGGAAGCTGTTCGTAGTTGTCTTTATCCATGAAAACATACTCGTTGCCATCGTTGTAAAGGTATTGGAAGTCGCGACGATCAACATTTGTGATGTCAATCTTTGTGCCAGCGTTGTAGGTCTTGTCGACGACTTTGCCAGTCATGAGGTTCTTCATCTTGGTGCGGACGAAAGCACCGCCCTTACCAGGCTTTACATGCTGAAACTCGATGATGGTCCAAAGTGCACCATCGATGTTGAGAACGATTCCGTTCTTTATGTCAGCAGTCGTTGCCATGAGTAATCCTTAAGATGTGAGTAAACGCGGTTGGGCGCTTAGTTTTCAGCGCCCAAAAGACAATTCTATGTCTGGACTGAAGGGTAGAACGAAACCTCAGAAATTAACGGGTGAGTTGTGTGAGCGCTAGACGGTAGGAATCAAAACCAAATCCAGCAATGACGCCTGTTGAAACTGCGGAAATAACACTGTTATGGCGGAAAGCTTCACGAGCATGAGGATTGGAAATATGAACCTCAATAAGCGGGATACCCGCACTAGTTACCATTGAAACTGCATCTCGCAATGCATATGAGTAGTGGGTGAACGCGGCGGGATTCAAAATAACCGGTGTGCGGGTGTCCGCTGCTTCATAAAGCCATGACATGAGTTCTGGCTCAGAGTCTGTTTGGCGCACATCAACTTCAACACGTGGTGCGTCAGAAGCAAGTACCTTGCGTAAATCATCAAGATTTTGAGAACCATAAACTTCTGGCTCTCTGGTTCCCAGACGACCAAGGTTGGGTCCGTTCAGTACGAGTATTCTTGCCATGAAGTTAGACTAACGAAATTATTCCGAGAGCTCTTGGTATGCGGTGTAGAGAATTGACGTGTCTGGCACGTTCAAAACAGTTGGTTGGGCTATGTCTCTGAGAACAACAAAACGCAACATTGAGCCACGAGCCTTTTTATCCCGTTTCATCGTGCCCAAGAGATGTTCCCAGGCCTCAGATTTGTATGTCGTTGGCAAAGTTAGAGATTCGAGAATCTTCTTTTGTCTATCAACGACAGAATCAGGAAGGTTCTGGGTCATACGAGAGAGTTCAGCGGCAAACATCATTCCGATACTTATAGCTGCGCCATGGCGCCATGTGTAGCGTTCTGCATGTTCAATGGCATGGCCTAACGTGTGACCGTAATTGAGAATTTCTCGTTGCCCCTGTTCAGTGAAGTCTTCTGATACGACGCGGGCTTTAACTCCTACAGACAATTCAATGAGCCGCTGAAACTCTTGCGATGCAGGATCTGTTGCCCGGTCAATATCTGCCTCAAGGATTGTCAGTATCTCTTCGTCTGCGATGAAGCCACACTTGACGATTTCTGCAAAGCCTGCCAGCAACTCATTCCGGGGAAGATTTTCAAGAACATCAAGATCGCAGACAACAGCGTGTGGGGCATAAAAGGCGCCCACCAAATTTTTACCCTCAGTTGTGTTAATTCCCGTCTTGCCGCCTACAGAGGCGTCGACCATTGCAAGAACAGTAGTTGGTATGTGAATGAGCTTTACGCCACGTAACCAGGTAGCAGCAACGAAGCCCGCAAGATCTGTAACAGCACCACCGCCCAAACCGATAATGGCGTCAGACCGAGTGAAATCGGCTTGTCCAAGAATTTGCCAGCAAAAAGCAGCCACTTCAACCCGCTTCGCATTTTCAGCATCCGGGACTTCAGCTAACAGTACTTCTCTATCTACAAGTAAGTCTTCACGTAGTTTGGCAGCAACAGCCCCCAAAGTTGGCGGGTGAATAATGAGAACTTTGTGGACTGCAGTCCCAAGAATTGGTCCCAAGAAAGTCTCAGCATCGGAAAGCATGCCACGACCAATATTGACCACATACTCTCCGCCGCCAGTTACAGTAATTTGCGAAACAGTCAAGACAAGCTACTTTCTCGTGGGTATCCTGCACGAATCCATTCTGATACCCGGTGGGCAACACCGTCCAAATCACCAGCTGAGGTATCGAGAGTTAGCCAAGCAAGATCTTGGTAAATCGGCATACGTTCAGAAACTAGTTTTTTCCATGCAGAAATACCATCTCGAAGTAAGGGACGTTTTGGGTCCAAAATTCGGTCAGCTACAGCACCTTCGCTTACAGTGAGAAGAACGACAGGTACTCTTTTCAGTTCATTTTGGGTATCGGCGTTGAGAACTGCACCCCCACCTAAACTCACTATTGCTTCCTCTTGAAGTGCATTTTTGACAGCGGCGCGTTCGTAACCCCTAAATTTTTCTTCCCCTTGATGGTCAAAAATGTCAGAGATTTGTCCGTATTGTGCAACAACGAGTTTGTCTGTATCTATGCGAGGAACGTTCAGTTCTAACGCAACACGTTTCGCTACTTTTGATTTACCGGAAGCAGGAGGACCGATAAATACAGCGAGTGGGATAGCCATATTGGCTACTTAGCTACAACCGTGTGTACTGAAGAAGGAATATTTGCGAGATATCCCTCTAGGTTGCGCTTTGTTTCAGAAATGTTATCGCCACCAAACTTTTCCAAAACTGCGTTGGCCAAAGTCAAAGCAACCATCGCCTCTGCAACAACACCTGCTGCAGGAACAGCACACACGTCGGAACGCTGATGATGTGCTGGTGCAGCTTCACCAGTTGACGTATCTATTGTGCGAAGAGCGTGTGGAACTGTAGCAATTGGTTTCATTCCTGCACGAACTCGCAGGACTGTTCCAGTGCTCATTCCGCCTTCAATACCTCCGGCGCGATCTGTTTCTCTCAATATTCCCGCTTCGGAAGCAAAGAGTTCATCGTGAGCTACCGAGCCACGACGTCTGGTCGTTTCGAATCCGTCACCGACTTCAACACCCTTGATGGCTTGAATTCCCATCAAGGCAGCAGCTAGTTGCGAATCCAAGCGCCTATCCCAGTGCACATGTGATCCAAGCCCTGGAGGAAGACCATATGCAAGAACCTCGACGACGCCACCAATGGTGTCTCCGTCCTTGTGAGCCTGATCTACCTCGGCATACATCAGCGCACTAGTTTCCTTATCGAAACAGCGCAGTTCATCGGCGTCGAGTGTGGCAACATCTTTTGCTCGTGGGAGCGGTTTACCTTCTGGAACAGAAACCGGACCGATCGCGATGGTGTGGCTGACGAGAGAAATTCCAAGTTCGGAAAGAAAAGACCGAGCAACCGCACCGAGCGCTACACGAGCTGCAGTCTCACGAGCACTTGCTCGTTCAAGAATGGGACGAGATTCGTCAAAATCATACTTTTGCATTCCGACAAGATCTGCATGTCCGGGACGTGGACGAGTAAGGGCGGCGCCTCTTCCGGATTGCAAAACAGCTGGATCTACTGGCGCGGGATTCATGACATCGACCCATTTGGGCCATTCACTGTTTCCTACCCGTAAGGCAATAGGACCGCCCAGGGTTTTGCCATGACGGACTCCCCCAGAAATGGACAATTCATCCTGCTCAAACTTCATTCGAGCGCCACGGCCGTAGCCCAGTCGACGTCGCTGTAGGTCAGCTTGGATATCTTCAGCAAGTACGGGCACACCAGCAGGAAGACCCTCAAGTATTGCAACTAGTTCTGGGCCGTGAGATTCACCTGCAGTAAGCCATCTAAGCATGTTTCAATTTTGTCACAGTCAAGGAGAAGTATTGACCGACTTGTTCCTAGCTTCAGAGTGAAACCGATTCAAACATTGCTCTTTTCACTGATTCTTCGTTTGGCAGCTTCACAAATGGATTTCCCTGAACAAATATCCTCACCTGTATCAGGGCCTGGTGTGCAAGCATCCGCAGGCCACTGATAACCTCTCCACCAGAGCTAGCCCATTCAGTCCCACGCCGGCTTGGCCAAGGGCTGTATGCCACATCAAGTAGCGCAGCATGTGGGGTACGGGAAAGGTGTTGAAGAGACTGGTCGACTTCACCTGGCAGAGTAGAAATGGCTAAATTCACAGGAGATACTGTCTCAATTTTCGACAGAGGAGTTACCGAAACATTTACACCTGATCGTTGACCGACTTGTTCAAGATGGAACGCTTTTTGTGGGGTGCGTGCAATGACAGAAACATGTTCAGCCCCCAATTCTGCAGCCGCTACAACAGCGGATGAGGCCGTTGCGCCGCTTCCAATAACAGCAACGTGGCGAGCCGAAACGACCCCCACGTCATGACTGGCATTAACAATTCCAGAAACATCTGTATTGAAACCGTGTGTTGTGCATTGCCCAGAAGAGTGGTCGAACAACAACGTATTCACTGACTGTGTCTGTTCAGAAATGAGATCAATGTCATCAGCTATTTCGAGCGCTGCTGTTTTATGCGGCATGGTAACCGATAAGCCCCTGAGCGTGTCATCGGTTGAATCAATAAACTTGCTCAATTCTCCGGGTTGAACATCAACTGCCAGGTACTTCCAGTCAAGACCAAGTTCCTGGTAAGCGGCTTGGTGAAGTACTGGTGAGAGTGAGTGACCAATTGGATGACCAACGACAGCCAGGGTCGTTATGGATGTCATGACTTATTTCACTGCATTCGGGTTGTCGCGACGCCATTGCAAGTATTGTTCGACAGCCGCATCGTGCTCAGCAGAAGTTTCTGAGAAAACTGTCTCTCCAGTGGTGAGATTAACAGTCACAAAGAACAACCAGGGACCATCCGCTGGGCGATAGGCAGCGTCGATTGCAAGAGCCCCAGGGTTTGAAATTGGCCCAATCGGAAGCCCGGGAAGAACCCGAGTGTTGTATGGGTTTGTTGTGTCATCCAGAGCTGCTTGTGTGATGTCTAGGCAAGCAATTCCGGTTAAGCCCGCTCCGTAGCAAGTCGTAACGTCTGAACCGAGAACTTCACCGATATCTAAACGGTTGTGAAATACCCGGGAAACTTTGTAAGCATCTCCCTCAATGGGGCCACTTTCTCGCTGAATGATGGAAGCGAGTCGGATAACATCCCAACGCTCTTCAACTGGCACACCAACTTCATCGAGAGTTGCAATTGCTTTATCCACGAGTGTGTGCAGAACTGTATCCGCAGTTACACCGGGTGAAAAAGTATAGGTAGCAGGGAAAAGGAAACCTTCAAGATTGGATGCTTCGGCGGGAACATTGAAGTTGGAAGGAGTAGCCCCAGCAGATTCAAAATCTGCGAGAGGAATTCCTAGCTCTTCTGAAAGAATTTTGTAAACGTTCTTCAGCGTTGTTCCTTCAGGAATTGTTGCTTTAAGCTCGACTCTGTTTGCCGGGTCTTGGAGCGCATCGAGAGCTGACTGTGCTGACATCTCTTTCTTGAGTTTGTAAACACCAGGAATAAAGACAATCTCTGGTTGCTCTAAAAGTAATGAGTAGAAAGCATCGAAACTTTTAGTGACGCCAGATTCCACGAGATTACTTGCGATGGCATCGCCATATTCGCCTTCACTAATGGTAAAGAGAACTTCACCTTGGCCGCTACCGGCGTAATCGTCCTGTTCGGAGCCTAGAATCCCAGCAGCAAACAAGCCACCAATGACAGCGCCAACCAGGGCAAATAATGCCAAGAAAGATCCAACAACAACAAAGATCTTCTTTGACTTATTCATTGATTGTCCTTCAGATAAGTGTTGTGGCACAGAAACACCCTTATGTGATCTATGTCGTGGACTCATTCCAGAAGTTTTCTCTTCCACAGTCCATCCCAACTTTGTAGCAATCTACCTTTTGAGAGTACACAACCTTTTCAGGCTTGCTCTGGAAACTCGCTGAGAGCCTTACCAGCCAGTTGTCCCGTTGATCGTTCGGAATCCAGGGCTTGTTGCAAAATCAGAACTGCAGCAACTTGGTCAATAACAGGGCGTGATTTTTTCTGATTTTTACCAACGGCTTTCATTGCCGAATGCGCAGATACAGTTGTCAATCTCTCGTCTATCAACCTAACTGGAATCTTTGTAACAGACGCTATTGCTCGCGCAACTTCAAGTGCATCATTAGTCGATGCAGTGTGTTCTCCAGATAATGAGAGTGGCAATCCAATAACAATCTCGAAAACCGAAATCTCTTCAAGAATCATTGAGAGTCTGTGCAGGTAATCTGAGTTTCTCTCCAGAGTTTCATAAGGTGTTGCCAACAGGCCATCTTTGTCGCTGCGAGCAATGCCTATTCGAACTGTGCCAACGTCTATTCCAAGACGAACACCTTCACGCATTAGAGAGATCGTAACTCCGCGAGAACAGCATCCAGAGCCGTCGGGAGCTGACCGGTATTGGCACCTCCGCCTTGAGCAAGGTCGTCTCTACCGCCGCCACCGCCACCGAGAACACCGGCAGCCAATTTGGCTAAAGCGCCTGCTTTAGCACCTTTGTCACGCGCCGCTTCGGTAGTAGCAACGATGACAACAGGCTTGTCCTCAACGACTGCACCAAGAGCAATTACTGTGTTAGTTGATTGAACTTTCTCGCGGACTCCAGTGACCAAATTGCGCAAATCATCCACTGAAGCAACCCCTGAAACACTCTCAACAATTGCCGTGACATTACCCGCGGGAGCGGCGGCATTGACCAGAGCGGGAATCTGTTCACGCACGGCTGCTGCCTCGAATTCAGCGATTTTGCGCTCTGCTGCTTTCAAGCTCGTCATCAGATCTGCAACACGAGTGATGACCTGATCGCGTGGCGCTTTGAGCGAAGAACTGAGTTCGTGCACGATTGCACGTTCAGCGGCGAGAGACTTGAAAGCGTCAGCGCCAACAAGTGCTTCTACACGGCGGTTGGATGATCCGACAGAGGATTCACTGATCAAGTTGATCAGCCCAACTTGTGAAGAGTGAGAAACATGGGTGCCAGCACACAACTCCCGTGACCATGGGCCGCCGATGTCCACCATACGCACGGTTTCACCGTATTTCTCACCAAAGAGGGCCATTGCGCCCATCTTTTTAGCTTCTTCTAAGGCCATTTCTCGAGTAACGACGTCGTAATCTGCCAAAATTGCTTTGTTTGCAATCTCTTCAATTTCTGTCTTCGTTTCAGAAGACAATGCATCGTTCCAGGAGAAGTCAAAGCGCATGTATCCAGCTTTATTCAACGATCCCGCCTGGTGAGCTGTTTCGCCGAGTACTTCGCGAAGAGCAGCGTGGACGAGGTGGGTTGCCGAATGTGCAGCAGCAGCTGCAGCTCGGTAGTTCTTGTCAACAACCGTAGTTGCGGCAGCACCAGCATTAACCTGGCCACTGCGTACCTCAACTGTGTGAGAAACAAGTCCCTTAACTGGTTTCTGAACGTCGAGAACTTCAAGATCAAACCCGTCACCAATGATGGAACCTGCGTCTGAAACCTGACCACCAGATTCAGCATAAAGTGAGGTGGCGCCAACAATAACTTCGACAACATCACCAGCGGATGCGCTCTGAACAGGCAGACCGTCCTTGAGGAGACCCAAGATGCTGGTTTCTGTTTCGAGATCGGTATAACCGGTGAAGACAGTCTCGCCCTTTGCCCGAAGGTCGGTGTAGATCGACAGGTCTGCAAGGATCGACTTCTTTGCTTTCGCGTCAGCTTTAGCTCGTGTTCGCTGATCAAGCATTAGTTTGTCAAAAGCGGCGCGGTCAACACTCAAACCTGCTTCTTCAGCCATTTCAAGAGTGAGGTCAATGGGGAAACCAAAGGTGTCATGAAGGAGGAACGCAGTATCTCCAGCAAGTGCTTTAGCACCTGACTTCTTGGTCTCAGAAACAGCAGTATCCAGAATGGTTGTTCCGGAAGCCAGGGTCTTTAGGAATGTCTCTTCTTCACCGTAGGCAATTTGAGAAATTCGAGCGTATTCACTCTCCACATCCGGATATGCCGCCTTCATAGCATCGCGTGAAGCAGTGAACAACTCCGGGAAGGTTGCTGCATCAACACCCAGTAGACGCATCGCTCGAACGGAACGACGCAGCAGTCGGCGCAAAATATAGCCGCGGCCCTCGTTGGATGCTTGAACCCCATCAGCCATGAGCATCAAGGCTGAGCGGACATGGTCAGCTACAACACGCAAACGAACGTCGTTTTCTTGGTTGGCACCGTAAGTGACACCTGCTAAATCTGCAGCACGGTCAAGCACAGGGCGAACCTGATCAATTTCATACAGGTTTTCAACACCCTGTTTGAGGAAAGCAACGCGCTCCAGCCCCATGCCAGTGTCAATGTTCTTATTGGGAAGTTCGCCTAAAATTTCAAACTCGGTCTTACTGGTTCCTTCACCACGCAAGTACTGCATGAATACGAGGTTCCATATTTCGATGTAGCGATCTTCATCGGCAACTGGGCCTCCTTCGATGCCGTAGGCAGGACCGCGGTCAAAGTAAATTTCTGAACATGGTCCAGCTGGACCAGGTTGACCAGTGGACCAATAGTTGTCTTCCTTGCCACGACGTTGAATGCGTTCATCTGGCAGGCCAGCGGTCTTCTTCCAGAACCCGATGGCTTCATCATCATCTTCGTAGACAGTTACCCAGAGGTCCCTCTCAGCAAAACCAAGACCACCATCTGCTTCAGAAGTTGTCAGGAGCTCCCATGCATATTCAATTGCCTGTTCTTTGAAATAGTCGCCAAAAGAGAAGTTACCGTTCATTTGGAAGAACGTGCCGTGGCGAGTAGTTTTACCTACTTCTTCAATGTCCAGAGTACGTATGCACTTCTGAACACTTGTTGCGCGTGGGTATGGGGGTGGAACAACTCCCGAGAGATAGGGAATAAACGGAACCATTCCTGCAACGGTAAAAAGAAGGGTGGGATCGTCGCTCACGAGGGATGCTGAAGGCACAACTGTGTGACCACGGGCAGCAAAAAAATCAAGCCATCTCTGGCGAATCTCAGCAGTCTGCATGATTAATTGTTGCGGTTTGCGCGAAGTTCAGCTTCACGCTCTTTATAGCCGTCGACGAGAGCATCAGTGAAGTCACGAGTTTTTGCATCAAGATTGGCAAAGAAAGCCCTACCCTGCTCTGTTTCGTTCACCTTGTGGGCGACGATAAAGCCAGCAACTAAGCCGATAATGAGCCAAAAAAATTGCTTCATGATTTCTCCAGAGAACTTACGCACATGCTGAAAACCTAGTCTATGCGAGCAAAGGTCGAGAGTTAAACGCAGAAGGGTGTTGATCCAAAGACCAACACCCTTCGAGAAGGTTTGTCTAGCGGGCTGCGTAGTACTCAACAACCAACTGAACGTCACAAGTGACGGGGACTTCTGAACGCTTGGGGCGGCGCACCAAAGTTGCGTGAAGCTTATCAAGTTCAACATCGAGGTAAGCAGGTACCGGAGGAAGAACTTCAGCGTGACCACCAGCTGCAGCAACCTGCAAGGGCTCAAGAACCTCAGAGCGTGGCTTAACATGGATGAGCTGTCCAGGCTTTACGCGGAAAGATGGGCGGTCAACCAGCTGACCGTCAACGAGAATGTGACGGTGCACAACAAGCTGACGAGCCTGAGCAGTGGTACGTGCAAAACCTGCACGCAAAACGAGTGCGTCAAGACGCATTTCGAGAAGCTCAACCAGGTTTTCACCAGTCAAACCCTGGGTCTTGCGAGCTTCTTGGAAGACATTGCGAAGTTGAGCTTCACGGATACCGTACTGAGCGCGTAGACGCTGCTTCTCACGCAGACGAACTGCGTAGTCAGAGTCAGCCTTGCGCTTGGTGCGGCCGTGCTCACCTGGGGCGTATGGACGCTTTTCCAGGTACTTTGCTGCCTTAGGAGTCAGTGCGATGCCGAGGGCACGCGAAAGACGAGTTTTGCTGCGGGTACGTGACTTAGTAGACACAATTTCCTTTTCGATTGAACAAACAAAATGAACACGCCAAAAATGGCGAAAATCGAGGGATTTGCCACGGTGCCCGGCTACAGGGCGATCCAATTCTTTCGCTACTGTGTTGCAGCCGCGCTACACAGTCGAAATAGACGTCTAAAGACTATCACGAGATTTAGTCTGCGGAGAATCCCGCCTGGTGATTGCTCGGAGTTTTTCAAGACGAGCACGAATATCACGTTCACTGCCGTGTTCAGTAGGGTCATAGTAAATACGACCCATCAACGAATCTGGCAGGTATTGCTGCTGTACAACTCCAAGAGGATTGTCATGAGGATATATATATCCCTTACCGTGACCTAGTTTCTTCGCTCCTGGATAGTGAGAATCACGCAGATGGTTGGGAACAACACCGGTTTTCCCGGCATTGACGTCACTAAGAGCAGCATCGATTGCTAGGTATGCAGCATTTGATTTAGGTGCCGTAGCCAAATACACCGTCGCTTCAGCTAAAGGAATACGGCCTTCTGGCATTCCAATGAAAGCCACAGCGTCCGCCGCTGCAGTGGCGACACTCAGTGCATGAGGATCGGCTAAACCGATATCTTCTGAAGCAGATATGACCAGCCGACGAGCAATAAATCGAGGGTCCTCCCCCGCTGCAATCATTCGAGCCAGGTAATGAATAGCTGCGTCAGGGTCTGATCCACGAATTGACTTAATGAATGCACTGATGACGTCGTAATGTTCATCACCATTGCGGTCATATCTCAACAGAGCACTGTCCACTGCAGCTGCTACGTGTTCGGCGGAAATATTGAGTTGTTTCGACTTCTTTTTTGACGTTTGCTGAGCGATAGAAGCGGCTGCTTCTAAAGAAGTGAGCACACGACGTGCATCCCCCGAAGCAAAACGAATTATCGCCTGCGAGGCATCATCTTCGAGAAGAAATTTGTTATTGAGACCATAAGGTTCCGAAAGTGCTCGCTCAATTAATGAAAATAATGCTTCATCGGTCAACGGTTCAAGACGGAGAAGTAAAGAACGAGAGAGTAATGGTGTCACAACACTGAAAGAGGGGTTCTCTGTAGTAGCAGCAATGAGGGTAACCCAGCCGTTTTCAACTCCTGGTAGGAGAGCGTCTTGTTGCGCCTTGCTAAATCGATGAATTTCGTCGAGAAAGAGAAGAGTTCTCACCCCATAGAGGTCACGTTGATTTTGTGCCTCGTCCATTACTAAACGGACATCTTTAACACCGGCTGTTACCGCTGAGAGTTCAACACAGCGCCTGTCAGAAGATGCCGCAATAGCGTGGGCCAGTGAAGTCTTCCCCGTACCGGGTGGACCCCACAGAATAACTGAAACTGAACTAGTGGACCCAGGTTGAGCTAAAGCATGAAGCGGGGACCCTGCTGTCATTAATTTTTCTTGACCTGCAATCTCAGCTAAGTTTCGTGGTCTCATCCGAACCGCAAGAGGGGCAGTGTTTCCGCCGAGTGTCGATTCGCCTTGAGCCATACTCACAGATTAGCGTTGACACCTATGGCACAGAAGAATGAAAACCGCGTATCTAAAGATGTTTTGAACAGAGCAAAAACGTATGAAGAGCGTAAAGCGGCACACGAAAAGGCACTTCAGAAGAAAAGGCGCATTCAGAAAACTGCAGTCTGGTCTTCTGCACTCGTTGTTGTCCTGGCATTAGGACTTGGGATTTTCTCTGCAGTCTTTACAACACTTAACCCAGCACCTCTTCCCACCGCATCAGAGACAGGAGTATCTGCACCTGATCCCACGTTGAGCGAAAATCGTACATGGACAGGTTCAATGAATGTAGCTGGTGTACCTATCACTTTTGAACTCGATGGGGCCGCATCGCCTCAGGCAGTTGCTAGCACCGTTTCCCTTGTGAACAGTGGCTTCTATGAAGGGATAAGTTGCCACCGCCTCACAACCGAAGGCATTTACGTGCTTCAATGTGGAGACCCTAACGGGGATGGTTCTGGCGGACCAGGCTACAGCTATGGGCCAGTAGAAAATGCTCCAACAGATGATTTCTATCCCGCCGGAACAATTGCAATGGCTCGCCAGGGCGGCAACGGTTCTTCAATGGGTAGTCAATTCTTTATTGTGTACCAAGACAGCACTATCCCCAGCGATGACGCCGGTGGGTATACCGTGATTGGTCGAATTACTTCCGGACTTCCAGAACTCATCTCAACGGTGACAAGTCAGGGAACGGAAAATGGTGGTACCGATGGGAAACCGAAGGTTCCTGTGACCATTACATCAATATCTGTACAGTAACGACAATGTTGAAACGTGACTCAGTGACATAGGCTTTAAGCTCACGTTCTTTATTCACAACTTGAGGTAGAAAAAATATGTCTGAAAAGACACAAGTACGCGTTGATTCTGATGGCAACGTTTATGTTGTTGAGGGTTCCAACGAACGGCTGGTTGGTCAATACCCAGATGTATCTGCCGAAGAGGCAATTGCCTACTTTGAACGTAAATTCAATGACACAAATTCCGCGCTCGTTCTTCTCGAGCAACGTGCTAAAAATGGTGCATCAGCCTCAGAAATTGCCGAAAGCATTTCTAAAATTTCTGAACAAATTGACGCACGGGCAGGAATTGGAAACTACGACGCACTAGCTGAACGTGCCAACAAACTCTCAGCATCTTTAGATGAGCTTTCTGCTGCTGAAAAAGAAAAGCACGTCGAGGCTCTTGAGAAGGCTAAAGCCGAACGTGAAGCTATCGTCTCTGAAATGGAAAAGCTAGCAGCCATTGATTCCCAAAAAATTCAATGGAAACAAACCACAAAAAAGGTTGATGAACTTTTTGCCCAGTGGCAGTCGGCGCAAAAATCAGGACCCCGCCTTAGCAAGACAGAAGCAAATGAGCTCTGGAAGCGCTTCCGAGATGCTCGTCATCAACTCGACCAGCACCGTCGAGCATTCTTTGCTGAATTAGATGCGAAAAACAAAAGCGCAAAATCCGCTAAAGAAGAACTCATTTCACAAGCTGAAGCACTCGTTGCTGATGGCAAGGGAAATGTTACTGCTTACCGATCTTTGCTAGATAAATGGAAACTAGCCCCACGTGCTGGCAAAAAGATAGATGATGCACTCTGGTCACGATTCAAGGCCGCAGGTGATGCCATTTATGCTGCAAAGAAGTCAGCTGATGAGGCGGAGGATGAATCATTCGCTGGCAACCTTGAGGTCAAACTTGCATTACTCGTTGAAGCTGAAACACTTCTCACAGCTACCGATCGCGTGGAGGCTCGTTCGAAACTCAATGCAATTCAAAAAAAGTGGGATGCAGCAGGGAAAGTTCCTCGCGCACAATTTAAGAGCACAGAAGACCGCATGCGGAAAGTCGAACAAGCAGTTCGGGCCTTGGAAGACACTCACTGGAATGCTTCCAATCCTGAAAAAATTGCTCGATCTGAAGGTCTCGCCGGACAAATTCAAGACAAAATCGCAACTCTTGAGTCTGAGCTTGTATCTGCAAAAAACGAAAAGAACACAGCAAAAATTGCCGATTTAGAAGCAGCGATAAAGACTCAAAAAGAGTGGCTCGCTGTTCTCTCCAAATAGTTTCCACAATTTGAATTGTTTCTCGTAGTTGTTGTTCAGAATAAACAACAATGTGCGAATGGAACTTGCTGTAAATACATTCGAATATTCGCCTGCTGAACTTTCCAGTTTCAGACTTGATGGTGAAATTATTGGCGACTTTCTCGTAGATAGCTCACTCGATTGGCTGGATAAAAGTCAGAGTGTGTTAGCTCAGGAAAACGTCCCGATGGTACTTACTAGTTTTGCGGCGTCATGGGCATTGGGAATTGGGATGAAACCTCAACGTCCAACAGCAAGCGTGGTTGGACCGCACAGGCTACGAGAGGCACAGAACATCGAAATATGTATTGAAGAACGAACTTTAGCCTCGCATCATTACTGGATTGAGGGAAAGAGTGGAGTTACAACACCACTTCGAACTATTTCAGATTTACTTCGATGTCCAGTTCAAGACTGGTTTCGCGCCAAAAAACTCGTATCTGAGCTCATTACGCATTATCAGTTGTCTATAGGAGACATCGAGATGTTTATTCATGAAAGAGGGATCATTCCGCATAAACAAGTGGCACTTCACAGAGTACGGGAGATAAATTATCCCTCGGATACGCGGTAAACATCGTAAACAGCATCAATGCGTCGAACAGCGTTCAAGACACGATCAAGATGCGTAACGTCGCTCATTTCAAAAACAAAACGGCTTAACGCTAAGCGATCTTGCGACGTGCTGACCGTCGCAGAAAGTATGTTGACATGATGTTCTGAAAGAACACGGGTAACATCTGAGAGCAAACCAGAACGGTCTAAAGCCTCAATTTGAATTTGTACGAGGAATACGCTCTTCGACGAAGGTGACCATTCGACCTCAATCATCCGTTCAGGTTCGTTGAGCATATTCTGCACATTGTGGCAACTCGTTTGATGAACAGAAACCCCCTGGCCGCGTGTAACAAAACCAGAAATCGCATCTCCAGGAACAGGGGTGCAGCACTTGGCCAGTTTGACCAAAATATCTGGCGCCCCCCTCACCAACACTCCAGAGTCGCTGTGCAGTAGCGGTTTTGAGGGTCCGCGTGTGGGGAAAACAAATTCGACTTCTTCCGTGTCTCCATCTTCATGGATGCTGGAAAGAATCTTTTCAATCACAGACTGAGTTGAAACGTGACCTTCCCCAACAGCTGCATAGAGCATCGAAACATCTTCATAGCGAAGAGTACTGGCTACTTCTGCTAGAGAATCTTGTGTCATGAGCTTCTGCAGTGGAAGATTTTGTTTGCGCATTGCTCGCGCAATGGCATCCTTGCCTTGCTCTATAGCTTCATCACGGCGTTCCTTTGTGAACCACTGTTTGATCTTGTTACGTGTCCGCGTGCTCTGAACAAAGTTCAACCAGTCCTTACTCGGACCTGCATCTGGGTTCTTTGAAGTAAGAATTTCGATCACATCGCCGCTAGAAAGTTTGCTTTCAAGCGGAACGAGTCGGCCGTTGACTTTGGCGCCCATCGTCCTGTGGCCAATTTCCGTGTGTACAGCATATGCAAAGTCGATAGGAGTTGCACCTGAAGGAAGGCCGATCACACGGCCTTTGGGAGTGAATACATAAACCTCTTTGGCGCCAATTTCAAAACGTAGAGAATCAAGGAACTCGCCTGGATCCTCTGTTTCTGCTTGCCAGTCTGAAATGTGTGCAAGCCAAGCCATATCTGTGTCCTGAACCGATAGCTTGTCATCACTCTTTCCAGTGGCCATTCGGTCTTTGTACATCCAATGTGCGGCTACACCGAACTCAGCACGATGATGCATTTCAGGTGTACGTATCTGGATCTCCACCGGACGTCCCTTGGGCCCCATGACAGTGGTGTGCAGAGATTGGTACAGGTTGAATTTAGGAGTTGCGATGTAGTCCTTGAAACGACCAGGAATGGGATTCCACCTGGCATGTATGGAACCCAAAATTCCATAACAGTCGCGAACGCTATTGACGATTACTCTGATACCAACGAGATCGTAAATTTCATCAAATTCGCGACCTCGAAGCACCATCTTTTGATAGATCGAATAAAACTGCTTTGGGCGCCCCTTGACTTCACCACGAATACGAGCAGCCTTGAGGTCTTGTTCAACGTCCCTGATCACAGACTGGACAAAAGACTCTCTTTCGGGAGTTCGTTGAGCGACGAGATTCTCAATTTCTTGATAGATCTTGGGGTGGAGCACTGCAAATGAGAGATCTTCGAGTTCCCATTTCAATGTTTGGATTCCCAAACGGTGAGCGAGAGGGGTATAAATTTCCAGTGTTTCCCGAGCTTTACGCTGGGCCGACTCGACGGGCATAAATCCCCATGTGCGAGCATTGTGAAGTCGGTCTGCCAGCTTGATAACCAGAACGCGAATATCCTTGGACATCGCCACGATCATTTTGCGAACTGTCTCTGCTTGGGCGCTGTCACCATATTTCACTTTGTCGAGCTTTGTTACCCCATCGACCAACATGGCGACTTCAGCACCAAACTGTTCCCTGCACTGTTCAAGGGTGTAGTCCGTGTCTTCAACAGTGTCGTGCAGCAAAGCAGCAATAACTGTTTTGGGCCCAATTCCCAATTCCGCAAGTATCTGGGCAACTGCTACCGGATGGGTGATGTATGGCTCACCAGAGCGACGTATTTGGCCTTCGTGAGCCTGATAAGCAACTTGGTATGCTTCCTCAAGTTGTAGAACATCAGTACGTGGATGGTGTTGTCTAACAGTTTTGACTAGACGTTCAAAACCACCTGTTGGCTGTGCCTTGCTAAATATTCGAGGCACAAGGCGTCTCAGTGATACTGAACTTGTTGTATCAACCATAGCGCCTCCCTGAAGTTTCTATTATCTCGGGAAAACCTGAGAACTATGCTGAAGTTTTGGACTGTTCAGCAAGTACCTTCTTGTCATACTTTTTGATTGCTGGCTCATTTTGACGCATCTGCACATACAGTGGCGTTGCCAAGAAAATTGTGGAGTAGGTTCCCACAAAAATACCAATCAGCAATGCAAGTGAAATATCACGGAGGGTACCTGCACCGAGAACAAAGGCGCCGATGAAAAGAATTGCGGCTACAGGCAATGCTGCTACGACGGAAGTATTGATTGAGCGAACCAAAGTTTGATTAACAGCAAGATTCACTTGGTTAGCAAACGTCAATGACGCTTCTTTGGTGGATCCTTGAGTATTTTCGCGAATCTTGTCGAAGACAACAACGGTGTCGTAAAGGGAATAGCCCAATATTGTCAACAAACCAATCACTGCACCAGGTGTTACTTCGAACCCGGTAATGCCGTAAATTCCAGCAGTAATCACCAGGTCATGAACAAGAGCAACAATGGCGACAAAGGACATCTTCCAGGTGCGGAAGTAAAGTGCCATTACAAGAGAAGCAAGTACGAGGAAAACTAAGAGACCGCGAATAGCTTGCGTCGTGATGTCAGAACCCCAACTAGCCCCGATATATGAGCTTGTGACGTTGCTAATTGGTACTGCGTAAGCATCTGCCAAATTGACTCGAATTTCACGGTTCTGTTCAGCAGTGAGCTGTTCAGTCTGAACACGAATGTTTGAATCCCCCAAAGTTGACACTTTAGGAACCATGTTGGGTTCGACTTCTTGGACGGCCAGAGTAGCTTTCGTTTGCGACATATCTGTCACATCAGAAACAACGAATTCACTTCCACCGGTGAATTCAATACCAAAGTTAAAACCACCCTTGAGAATGGGCCCAATGATGCTGACGAGAATCAGCACTGCAGAGATTGTGTACCATATCTTGCGCTTGCCAACGATGTTAAATGAACGTTCGCCTGTGTAGAGGTCATTACCGAACTGAGTAAAACTAGCCATTAGTTGTCCTCCTTCGTTTCAGAGGATTGTTGCGCTTTACGTTCGGCAATTGTTTGACGCTTCAGTGCTTCTTTAGAAGACTTAGCGAGCTTTTCAGAAGAGACACGTTGAGCAGGAGCAAATTGTGCACGCCCGCGATACGTGGCTCCCAAAGCCGAAGGATTCAGGCCGGAGAAGGTGCTACCACCGTTGAAAAATCTCGTTTGTCCCATGAGCTGAAGCATGGGGTGGGTGAACAGGGCAACTACGAAAAGATCAACGATTGTTGTCAAACCTAACGTCAACGCAAAACCACGTACGTTTCCAACAGCGAGAATGAACAGAATGACTGCCGCAAGGAAGTTCACGGTGTCGCTCGCAACAATGGTTCGTAATGCGCGCTTCCACCCAGCTTCGATAGCAGATTCAAGTCCACGTCCGTCACGTAGCTCATCTCGAATTCTTTCAAAGTACACAATAAACGAGTCAGCCGTGATTCCGATGGCAACAATCAGACCTGCAACACCTGCGAGAGAGAGTCGATACCCCTCACGCCACGACAAAATAGTGACAAGAAGGTAAGTCAACAGTGCCGCTACAGCCAACGAAGCAACAGTTACCAAACCCAGAGCGCGGTATTGGATCAGTGAATAAAGAACAACCAGAATGAGTCCTATAGCTCCGGCTAATAGACCGCTCATCAATTGAGTAGAACCCAGTGTCGCTGAAATTGTTTCGGAAGATTGAACCTGGAAACCGATGGGAAGAGCGCCATATTTCAGCTGATCAGCAAGAGTTTTTGAGCTCTCTTGCGTGAAGCCACCAGTAATTTGAGCGCTACCAGTAGTAATTGCAGCGTTTGTAGAAGGAGCTGTAAGCACACGTCCGTCAAGAACAATAGCGAATTGATTTTGAGAACCGGTAAGACCAAAAAGACGGGTTGTCACATCACCAAACGCCTTGGTGCCTTTGTCATTGAAGGAGAGATCTACTGCCCACTGGCCCGTACTAGCTCCCGTTGAAGATGTCACCATGCCAGAGGAAGCATCAGAGATATCGGCGCCCGAAACTTCAACCGGTCCCAATAAATACTTCACTGTGTTTGTGAAGTCACAAGTAATCAATGGCTGGTCTTCGGGAGCTGTGCTTGCAGCCTGAATATTTTCATCCGTGCACTCGAATTGCTCATACTGTGCCTGAAGAGCTGGGGTAATCCAATTCAGATCGCTTCCATTTGAGGGGGCAACAGCAGGAACAGAAGACAGATTTGGGTCAATCGGCCCCTGTGGAACGGGGGTAGCAGTTCCATCTGCTCCAACAACTGAAGTTGTCGGTGCACCGGCGATTAATACTGCGCGGAAATCGAGCTTTGCTGAGGCTTCAATACGAGCCAAGGTTGCGTCATCAGGTTGTCCAGGGATTGAAACAACAATGTTTTGATTTCCCTGTGTATTGATTTCCGCTTCAGAAACGCCCGCGGAGTCAATTCGTTGGCGAATGATGGCAACTGCCTGTGCCATTTGTTCTTCAGATACCTTCTGGCCGCTTTCGAGTTTGGGAGCGAGAACAATCTGTGTACCACCCTCAAGATCGAGAGCTAACTTAGGGGTCCATGAGCCCCCGCCCCAGATAACACCAGCAGCGTTAATTCCGACCAAGCCGGCAATCAGAACAAGAAGCCACGTAAGAGACCGAAGTGCCTTACGCGTAGTTTGGGAACGCGCCATTACTTTTTGTTATTAGGCTTACGCTCACCAAATTGAGGATCAATTTCGAGAGAACCAGCTTCTGCCTCTGGGTCCAGAGCAAGTTTGGTGATGTCTGCGCCGATAGATTCGCCAGCGGTTGGAGCGACAGCAGCGTTTTCAACAACGCGTGCGATTGCTTGGCGGTGAAGCTTCAGTGTGTTTTTCGGAGAAGTCTCGAGAACAACAATGTTCTCTGCGTCATCGATGGACTTAATGGTTCCGTAAACACCAAAAGTGGTCATCACGTGTGCCCCTGGAACCACGGTCTTCTGAAGCTCTTCAGCAGCTTTCTTTCGCTTTTGTCCATTGCGGAACATGAAGAAAACCAAAACGGCCAACACAGCCATCATGAATAATGTCATGGGATCCATGAAAAAGTCCTTAGGGAATCAAAACCGATGCAGATACATCTCTAACGAGTATAGGTCACAGAAGCTAAGGGTTTATTGAGGGAGGAGTCAGACCCAAATGGGCCCATCCTTGAGAAGTAGCAATGCGTCCACGATGGGTACGACTCATGAGTCCTTCTCGAATAAGAAATGGCTCGACTGTGGCCTCAATCGTTTCTGATTCTTCACCGATTGAAATTGCAAGAGAATTCACACCCACCGGCCCCCCATTGAAGCGTTCAACGAGAGCTGAAAGCACGGAGCGGTCTAGACGATCGAGTCCACGTTCATCAACGTCATAAAGAGCTAATGCACGTTCTACAGCGTGTGCAGCATCTTCACCTGCATGAACGGTCATGTAATCACGAACTCGACGTAACAGGCGGTTAGCGATTCGTGGTGTTCCCCTGCTTCGACGTGCAATTTCGAGTAGAGCTGTTTCTGGAATGTCGATTGATAACAGTTGAGCTGAGCGTGTGAGAACTGTCTTGAGTTCTTCGACCTCATAAAACTCAAGATGAGCAGTAAACCCAAAACGGTCCCTCAGCGGACTCGCTAGAAGTCCAGTTCTCGTGGTCGCGCCTACGAGTGTAAATGGGGGTAAATCAAGAGGAATTGAAGATGCCCCCACCCCTTTTCCAACCATGATGTCAATGCGAAAGTCTTCCATGGCGAGATACAGCATCTCTTCTGCAGATCGTGCCATGCGGTGTATTTCATCAATGAAAAGAACTTCACCAGGAACAAGCGAAGAAAGCAATGCTGCTAAGTCGCCTGCATGGCTAATGGCGGGGCCACTAGACATGCGTAGCGAGCGACCAGATTCATGCGCAACAATCATGGCAAGCGTAGTTTTACCTAAGCCAGGTGGTCCAGACAACAGGATGTGGTCTGGTGTTCGAAAATCCATCTCAGCAGCCTGAAGAAGCAAACCGAGTTGACTGACAACTTTTTGTTGTCCAACAAATTCAGATAGTGATTGAGGGCGAAGTGCACCTTCAAAATCCCGTTCACCGTCGTTGAGTGGTTGACCAGAAGTCACAGTGTCGCCAGACATTTACTTTTTCCCTGCCAAGAGAGCCAGCGCTTCTTTGAGGAGAACTGAAGATGATGAACGGTCTACGGAAGTGCCTGAGAGGCTTTGTAATGCTTCTTGGGCTATTTTTTCGTTCCAGCCCAGACCTACCAAAGCATTGAGAACAACTGCTTCCGCTTCCGTGGATGGGTGAGGCGAGGTGAAAGCATTTGAAGAATGTGCCAAGGAACTGATCTTTCCGGCGAGTTGAACAATAATCAGTTTTGCTGTTTTGGGACCAATCCCAGAAACTTTTTTGAAAGCTGCATCATTCTCATCAACAACAGCTGTCAATATTTCTACTGGAGATAACTCAGAAAGAATAGCCAAAGCAGATCGTGGGCCTACACCAGAGACAGAAAGTAATACTTCAAAAATTTCTGTGCTTTCGGGAGACTCAAATCCATATAAGGTCATCGAGTCTTCACGAACCACAAGTGAGGTGAAAAAGACATTTCTCTCCCCCACTGACAAAGTTCTCTTGTGTCCTAAGGTGATGTTTACGAGATAACCGACACCGTTGACATCGACGATGCAGGTTTGGTCTCGCACAGCCGTAACTGTGCCACTGAGAGAGGCAATCACGTGCTCAGCATAGAGCGGTTATCCTCGTTTTTTAGACTGACGCTCCGCCTCACGCCAACGTTGCTGAGCTGGAGTGAGTGCACCCTGAGGAACAGTCAGTGAACCGCCACGCCACGCGTTACAAATTGCCAAAGCCAGTGCGTCAGTGGCATCGGGAAGAAGTTTGCCTTCAGGCAAGACCAAAAGTCTCCCCACCATCGAAGCGACCTGAACCTTGTTTGCTCGGCCTGTTCCTGTGATTGATGCTTTTACTTCACTGGGAGTGTGAAGATCCACAGGAATACCTCGCTGTGCCGCTTCGAGAAAAGCCACAGCGCTGGCTTGTGCAGTTCCCATCACCGTCCGAAGGTTGTGCTGCGCGAAAACCCGTTCAACAGCAATTCTTTGGGGTTCATATTTATCAATTAGTTCCGCTAATCCCCTTTGTAAGAGAAGAAGGCGCTCCGGTAAATCGAGTTGTTTATCAGTGGCAAGCACCGAAACATGAACGAGGGATACTGAACGGTCTGCTTTCGCATCAATCACGCCCACGCCACAACGGGTGAGTCCCGGATCAACTCCGAGAATTCGCAAGTTAGTCCTGCTCTAATTCTGCAAGAACAGATTCGCTCAAATCGAAATTGCTGAAGACATTTTGAACGTCATCAGAGTCTTCAAGTGCGTCAATGAGCTTAAACACTTTCCGGGCCGTGTCAGAATCAATTTCCACTTCAAGATTGGGGACAAACTCTGCATCAGCAGAGTCATAATCGATGTTGGCAGCCTGTAATGCTTCGCGCACCGCAACGAGGTCTTGAGGCTCAGAAATGATTTCAAATGATCCGTTGTGACTAGATACATCCTCGGCACCGGCATCGAGTACTGCAGCAAGGATGGTGTCTTCATCTACTCCAGCCTGCGCTGAAACTCTGATCACGCCTTTACGGCTGAAGTTATAGGCGACAGAACCAGGATCTGCCATGTTGCCGCCATTACGGCTCATTGCAGTGCGAACCTCTGCCGCGGCACGGTTTTTGTTATCCGTCAGACATTCAATGAGTAGGGCTACACCATTAGGACCGTAGCCTTCATACATGATGGTGGTGTATTCAACTGAGTCACCAGTCAGGCCCGCACCACGCTTGATAGCGCGGTCAATGTTGTCGTTAGGAACGCTTGTTTTTTTAGCTTTCTGAACTGCATCAACAAGGGTTGGGTTTCCAGAAAGATCAGCGCCACCAAGTTTTGCTGCAACTTCAATGTTCTTGATGAGCTTCGCAAACGACTTTGCGCGACGGGCATCAATAACAGCTTTTTTGTGCTTAGTGGTAGCCCACTTGGAATGTCCAGACATGCCTTAAATCTTAGCTTTCTTCTTTTCAACGTATTGAGATACGCGCCCAAGGAAATATTCATGAACACGAGTATCGCCGTTGACTTCCGGATGGAATGAAATTCCTAGTAAGTTCCCTTGTTCAACTGCGACGATTCGACCGTCATGAAGTTGTGAGATGACACGAACTCCTTCACCAACACGTTCAACGATTGGAGCACGAATAAATGTGGCAGGAATGAGTTCTTCCGAAACGCCTGGCATTGTCAAATCAACCTCAAAGGAATCAACTTGGGTGCCAAAAGCGTTACGTCGAACATCCACATGAAGGCCGCCTAGAGATTCTTGCTCAATGATGGCGTCGACAATGTTGTCTGCCATCATGATTAATCCAGCACATGTTCCAAAAACCGGGAGACCATCCGCTATTGCAGCCCGTAGGGGCTGCTGCATTCCAAATTGACGTACCAGTTTGTCCATCACACTGGATTCACCGCCAGGAATAACAAGTGCATCTACCGAAGAAAGCTCCTCCGGCCGACGAACTTTGATGACCTGTGCACCCAATGCACAAAGCACCTGCATATGCTCACGGACATCACCTTGGAAGGCGAGAACTCCTACTCGGAGATGGGAATATTTACCAGCCACGTTCAGCGAGTCGATGTGGAGCAGGAATGTCTGCGACATTGATGCCGACCATAGCTTCGCCCAAACCACGAGAAGTTTCAACAATAACCTTGGGGTCATCGAAGAAAGCCGCAGCCTTAACAATCGCCTTGGCGCGAGCAGCTGGGTCTCCCGACTTGAATATTCCAGATCCGACGAATACACCATCAGCACCGAGTTGAAGCATCATTGCTGCGTCAGCAGGGGTAGCGACACCGCCTGCGGTGAATAGTGGAACAGGAAGCTTGCCTGTGGAAGCAACCTCAACAACGAGGTCGTAGGGTGCCTGAAGTTCCTTAGCAGCAACATAGAGCTCATCTTTGGCCAAAGAAGAAAGCCAGCGAAGTTCAGCATTGATTTTACGAATGTGCTTTGTTGCCTCGGAAACGTCACCTGTTCCGGCTTCACCCTTCGAACGAATCATTGCGGCACCTTCATTAACTCGACGAAGAGCTTCGCCGAGATTAGTCGCACCGCACACAAATGGAACGTCAAAAGCCCACTTATCAATGTGGTTGACGTAGTCAGCAGGGCTCAATACTTCAGACTCGTCGATAAAGTCAACATTTAGCTCGGCAAGAACTTGCGCTTCAACAAAGTGACCGATGCGAGCTTTAGCCATCACCGGAATGCTAACAGCGGCCTGGATGCCCTCAATCAAATCAGGATCACTCATGCGAGCTACGCCGCCCTGAGCGCGAATATCGGCGGGTACACGTTCGAGAGCCATCACCGCAATAGCTCCAGCATCTTCCGCGATGCGAGCTTGTTCAGCGGTGACTACGTCCATGATGACGCCACCCTTGAGCTGTTCTGCAAGACCACGCTTAACACGGGTGCTACCAGTAAGTGGAGTGTTGTTCTTTTCAGTCATTTTTCGCTTCTCTTGAGTGGAGGATCTGTTAGAAGTTTAGTTCTGTTCACGCCAAGCTGCTGCGACCGCTGATCGGACATCTCCGAGTAGTGCAGTTATCGCTTTACTCTTGGCAATGATGGGAAAGAAATTTGAGTCCGTAGCCCATCGTGGCACTACGTGTTGGTGAAGATGATCGGCAATTCCGGCACCAGCAACTCGGCCTTGGTTCATGCCAATGTTGTAACCGTCATTGCGAGCAACTTTTTTCAAAACTCGCATTGCTTCCTGAGTCAGACTAGCGATTTCTGCCGTTTCTTCAACAGTGGCTTCGTCATACATTGCAACGTGACGATAGGGACAAACCAGAAGGTGTCCACTGTTGTATGGGTATAAATTCAGCAAAACAAAGGCGTGAGTGCCCCGGTGAACAATAAGAGCCTCTTCATCCGACATTTCCGGTGCAAGGCAAAAAGGGCAGTCATCTTGCGATGGTTGCTGGCCATTTTCGATATATGCCAAACGATGTGGTGTCCACAAACGTTGAAATTCGTCAGGCACAGCCCCAAAAGTAGAAGCTGAACGAAGGTCTACCCCCTCGAACTCTTCTGCTCGGTAATGATTCATAGGTCCTCTGCACTCATTACCTGACGGTGGTCACGTACGGCGGTAACAAGAAGATCAATGGCTTCTGCGACCGGGATGCCGTTTCGCTGGCTTCCGTCTCGGAAACGGAAACTCACTGCACCATTTGCCCTGTCTTCTTCACCAGCAATGATTTGAACCGGAATTTTTTGTGCAGCAGCATTACGAATCTTCTTTTGCATTCGGTCATCGCTGGCATCAAGTTGAACACGGAGCCCTTCAGCTTTGAGCTGGCCAAGAACACTTGAGAGGTACTCCTCGTATTCTTCTGCAACAGCAATACCGACGGCCTGTACAGGCGCCAACCAGAGTGGGAAAGCGCCGGCGTAGTGCTCAGTGAGTACACCGAAGAAACGTTCTATAGATCCAAACAAAGCTCGGTGAATCATGACAGGACGATGGCGGTTTCCGTCAGAACCTGTATATTCCAAATCGAAACGTTCCGGCAGGTTGAAGTCCAGTTGGATGGTCGACATCTGCCAGGTGCGACCTATCGCGTCACGTGCCTGAACAGAAATCTTGGGTCCATAGAAAGCAGCACCGCCTGGATCTGGGACTAAGGTCAAACCTGAATCTTCTGCGACTTGTCGCAACGTCTCGGTGGCTTCGTCCCAGATAGCGTCATCACCGACATACTTCTTGGGGTCCTTGGTAGAGAGCTCAAGGTAGAAGTCATCAAGGCCGTAGTCACGTAGCAAGGACAGCACGAAGTTGAGAACATTTGTGAGTTCTTCTTTCATGTTCTCGCGGGTAGTAAAGATGTGAGCATCGTCCTGAGTCATTCCGCGAACACGAGTGAGACCGTGAACCACACCAGATTTCTCATAGCGATACACAGAACCAAACTCGAACAATCGTAAAGGCAGTTCACGGTAGCTCTTGGAGCGTGACTTGAAGATCAAAATGTGGAATGGACAGTTCATTGGTTTGAGGTAGTAATCAACGCCTTGTCGAGTAACTTCACCTGCCTCATTGCGAATTTCATCCAATTTCATGGGCGGGAACATTCCATCCGCGTACCAATCCAAGTGCCCGCTGGTTTCAAACAGGTTCGACTTGGTGATGTGTGGAGAATAGACAAACTCGTATCCGCCTTCTTCGTGGCGACGACGAGAGTAGTCCTCCATGGTTCGGCGAATCACACCACCCTTGGGATGAAATACAGGCAAACCCGAACCAATTTCTTCGGGAAAACTAAATAGGTCAAGTTCATTTCCCAGGCGACGGTGGTCACGTTTGGCAGCTTCTTCTAGACGTTCTTGGTATGCACGAAGATCTGCTTTTGAGGGCCAAGCGGTGCCATAAACACGCTGGAGTTGAGGGTTGTTTTCTGAACCTCTCCAGTAAGCAGCTGCCAACCGGGTAAGAGCAAAACCATCACCAATCATGCGGGTATTTGGAACGTGTGGCCCACGGCATAGATCCTTCCACACGGTCTCCCCCGTGGATGGATCAACATTGTCGTAGATGGTCAGTTCTGTTCCGCCAACTTCAACACTCTCGTTGTCGTCTCCTGTATTACCGCCTTTGAGACCGATGAGTTCTAGTTTGTATGGCTCAGAGGCAAGTTCTGCTCGAGCTTCATCTTCGGTGACAACTCGGCGCATGAAGCGCTGTCCTGAACGGACGATGCGAGACATCGCCTTTTCTAAGGACTTCATGTCTTCTGGTGTGAATGCTTCCTCGACATCGAAGTCGTAGTAGAAACCGTCTGTGACGGGTGGTCCAATGCCCAATTTTGCTGTGGGGTTCACGTTCTGAACCGCTTGGGCGAGAACGTGGGCAGCTGAGTGTCGAAGAATGTTGAGTCCGTCTGCGGAATCAACATATACGGGTTCAACTTCATCTCCTGGCTGCAAGATATGAGCTAGGTCACGTAGCTCACCGTTGACGCGCATTGCAACAATGCTGCGGTCCGTGTAGAGCGCGAAGCCATCACTGGAAGCTTGAACGGTGAGTGAACCGGAAACGTCAGACACGAAGTGGACTCCTCTAATAACTTTCTCGACTTACAGCCTAGCCAAAAGAAAAACCCCCGGAAATCCGGGGGTTTTCAGTGAGCGATACTGGGATCGAACCAGCGACCTCTTCCGTGTCAGGGAAGCGCGCTACCGCTGCGCCAATCGCTCAAAGCCATGTCCGAAAACGTGGTTTTGGAGGTGGATACCGGATTCGAACCGGTGTGGACGGCTTTGCAGGCCGCTGCCTATCCTCTCGGCCAATCCACCGTAGGTGGTTACCCACGCTAACAATGAGTCGGCCGTAGGACTGACCACACTCGAGCGGATGACGAGATTCGAACTCGCGACCCTAACCTTGGCAAGGTTATGCGCTACCACTGCGCCACATCCGCGTTGCACTCTATTGAGTACCTTGGAACTTTATCGAGAAGTTAGCGTGAACGCAAAACCTGACACGAATTTTTTAGTAGTCGTAACTCTCTTCACCGTGCATGACGAGGTCAATACCAGCAAGCTCATCTTCATTTTTGACCCGGAATCCGATGGTCTTGTCAATCACCCAACCAATTGCAAACGAAAGAGTAAATGAATAGATCAGAACGCTAAATGCTGCGATAGCTTGCTTCCCAAGTTGGTCGAATGAACCCGAGTAAATAAGTCCAACTTCACTGGCAAAGAATCCGAGGAACAAGGTTCCAATCACCCCACCGACGAGGTGAATTCCCACAACATCGAGAGAGTCATCGAAGCCAAAAGTAAATTTGAGTTCAACCGCAAGTGCACACAAGACACCGGTGAGCACTCCCAGAACGAGTGCCCAGCTCGGGGTGAGGTAGGCGCAGGAAGGTGTAATCGCAACAAGACCTGCTACAGCACCTGAGGCTGCACCGACTGAGGTTGCCTTTCCATCCTTAATTCGTTCGACAATCAGCCATCCGATAATGCCGGCTGCCCCTGCTGCCATAGTGTTAATCAATGCAATGGCAGCAACACCATCTGCGGCAATCGCAGAGCCAGCATTGAAACCAAACCAACCAAACCACAGCAGACCGGCACCCAAGAGTACGAATGGTACGTTGTGGGGCTTATGAACACCCTTTGCGAAACCAATTCGTTTTCCAAGCACTAAAGCAAGTGCCAGCGCAGCGGCACCAGAGTTGATTTCGACTGCTGTTCCGCCTGCGAAGTCAAGGGCACCAACGTTGTAGACCAACCATCCACCACTGGTTATTTCACCGTCTTCAACAGTGAAATTAAAGATCCATGAGGCTACAGGGAAGTAGACAATGGTTACCCACACACCGGCAAACACCATCCATGCACCAAATTTTGCACGGTCAGCGATCGCTCCAGAAATGAGCGCAACAGTAATCATCGCGAATGTGGCTTGGAAAGCGGCAAAAACAAGGGGAGGGACTGTTGCCCCGTCTGGAACTTCGATGAGATTTTCTAATCCCATGTGAGCTAAGTCGATGTTGAATACACCGGGGATTCCGTAGGTTGCAGGTCCCCCTAAGGCGGGAAATGCGATGGCGTAGCCATAGATAATCCACAAAACGCCAACGATAGCCATCGAACCAAAACTGAGCATCATCATGCTGATGACGCTCTTTGCACGGACAAGACCGCCATAGAAGAACGCAAGTGCTGGTGTCATCATCAAGACCAGCGCGGTGCAAATAATCAGAAAAGCGGTATTACCTGTATCCATGAAAACCTCCAGAGGAGATTCTTTGGCATACGCGTTTCAGATATGAAGCGTTTATGTTTCGAACATATTAATCGTGTCTAGGCCCTGCAGAAAACTACAGGGCCTAGCACGCGGCGTGATGAGACTAATTCAAGGTTTATGCCTCCTGAAGCGCATAACCCTCTTCGCCGTGGACAATTGTGTCGATACCAGCGAGCTCGTCCTCGTTTTTGATTCGGAAGCCCATGGTCTTCTCGATGATTGTTCCGATGATGTAACTGAGAACGAACGAGAAGATCAGTACGGTAAAGGCGGCAATAGCCTGCTTTCCGAGTTGTTCGAATGAACCAGAGAAGAAGAATCCAACTTCGGTTGCGAAGAACCCGAGGAACAAGGTTCCGATCAAACCACCCACAAGGTGAATACCGACAACATCCAGAGAGTCATCGAACCCGAAAGTAAATTTGAGCTCAATAGCAAGGGCGCACACAGCACCAGCGATGAGACCCAACAGAATTGCCCACATTGGTGTCAGGTTTGCACATGCAGGAGTGATTGCGACCAAACCAGCAACAGCACCGGAAGCAGCGCCTACTGACGTGGCCTTACCTTCCTTGATGCGCTCAATGAGCAACCATCCCAGGACAGCTGCTGCGGGTGCAGCGATCGTGTTGATGAATGCAAGGGAGGCGACTCCATCCGCTGCGAGTTCTGATCCTGCATTGAATCCGAACCAGCCAAACCAGAGCAATCCCGCACCGAGAAGAACAAGTGGCACATTGTGAGGCTTTGCAACACCCTTCGCGAAACCAATTCTCTTGCCCAAAACAAGTGCCAATGCAAGGGCTGCAGCTCCAGCGTTGATGTGAACAGCCGTGCCACCTGCAAAGTCGATTGCACCTAGGTTGTAGGCAATCCAACCACCGTCAACAATCTTGCCGTCCACGATAGTGAAGTTGAAAACCCAGGAAGCTACTGGGAAGTAAACAATTGTTGCCCAAATACCGGCGAATACAAGCCAAGCACCAAACTTTGCTCGGTCAGCGATCGAACCGCTAATTAGAGCAACAGTGATGATTGCAAAAGTGGCCTGGAATGCCGCGAAGGCCAAGGGCGGGAATGCTGCACCCTCGGGAGTTTCTAATAAGCCTTCAAGGCCGATGTATGCGGTATCGATACCGATGATTCCATCTATGCCATAAAACGTCGATGAGCCTTCATTGGCGAATGCGATGGAGTATCCATAGATAACCCATAAGACACCAATCAGCGCAAGAGAGCCAAAGCTCAACATCATCATGCTGACGACACTCTTTGCCTTGACAAGACCGCCATAGAAGAACGCCAGGGCGGGAGTCATCAGGAGTACGAGTGCTGCACTGATGAGCACGAAGGCGGTGTTGCCTTGATCCATTTCAACCTCTTTCACGAATGGTGACGGATAGTTCACCGTCTCTATTCATGAGTGTGAATGAGGTTCGTTACCGCAGGTATTCTTCGAGGTGACGTCAGTGTTACAAATAATGAGGTTGTGTTTCAAACAGATTTCTAAAGTTAGAAATTGGTCAAGGCAATGAGACGTGAAACGCAACGAAGATACTTCTTGCGATATCCACCATTGACCATGTCACCACCAAACACATCAGAAATTGGTGTACCTGAAGCGATGATAGGGATTTGAGCGTCATACACACGGTCGATGAAAGCGACTAAACGAAGAGCGTCGGTCTGCCCCATAATGACGTGAACATCTTCAAGGACTATGGCGTCTACGTTGTCCAAAAGGCGAACATAGACAGAAGGGTGCACAGTTGCAAGGTGAGCCAGCAGAGCATCAAAGCGGTCAACCGTCACGGTGGCACCTGCTGCGCGTTGTTCCGAAATGTAAGCCGCTACCTCTTGAGGTGAGGAAACTCGCGATACACCTTCAGCAGCACGTTGGCGATAGTCAGTACCGTCAATGCGAATCGTCCTGAAGTTTGAAGCAAGAGCTTGAATTTCTCTCAGGAAGTCTGCGGCGGCAAAACGCCCCTCACCCAATGCCGCGGGAGGAGTGTTGCTTGTTGCTGCTACACGCGTTCCGCCAGCTACCAATTCCCCTAGCATTCGCGTCATCATCATCGTGTCGCCGGGATCGTCCAGTTCAAATTCGTCTATACAAATTAAACTGGCTCCCTTGAGCGCTTCAACCGCTTTGACATAGCCCAGTGCACCCACAAGCGAGGTGTATTGCAAAAATGTTCCAAAATACTTTTTTCCGGACGCAGAATTCCATGCTGCTGCCAGCAAGTGGGTTTTGCCAACACCAAAACCTCCGTCAAGGTAAACGCCGGGAGGCTGTTCCTCAGTTTTCTTGTTTCGACTAAAGAGCTTTGCCTGCTTGAGAACTGCAGTGTTTCTTCTGGCAAATTCTTCAAGAATGGTGCGTGCTTCTTCTTGCGAGGGATACTCAGGGTTAGGAATGTAATTGTCGAAGCGCGCCTGCGTGAATTGTGGAGGAGGAACCAGGCTGCTGACTATTGCACCCGCATCAAGTGTTGGGTGTAATTCAACAAGGGACTGCACAGAAGTCATTTTCCTGAAATATTCCTCAACATAAGCACAAAATCGGGGGTGTGGGGTTGGCACATAACGAATCTCTACGTAGTCTCGAAGGTGCAGCACAAGCCTATTGCGTATCCAGAGCAATGCTTGGTGTCATGAAATCAAACCTGAGTGAAAAGTGGAGCCATGAGCGTACCTATTGATTCGTCTGAAAAGTTTGCAGAATACGCACATCCTGAAGCCATTGTGAGCACTCAATGGTTAGAGGAAAACCTAGGTAATCCTCAACTTGTCGTTGTCGAATCCGATGAAGATGTTCTGCTCTACGAAATTGGTCACATCCCTGGAGCAGTGAAAATTGACTGGCATACCGATCTCAATGACCCCGTGCTTCGAGACTATGTCCAGGGCCCACAGTTTGCTGAATTACTCAGCTCAAAGGGTATCTCTCGGGACACAACGGTAGTGATTTATGGGGACAAAAGTAATTGGTGGGCAGCTTATGCCCTTTGGGTATTTAAACTTTTTGGACACGAAGACGTTCGCCTCCTTGATGGAGGACGTGACAAATGGATTGCTGAAGGTCGCGACCTAACAAAGGAACAGCCAGAAATTTCACCAAGTACTTATCCAATTGTGGAACGCAACGATGCTCCTATTCGCGCTTATCTTGCCGACACTCTTGCACACATTGGTAAGCCAATGATTGATGTACGAAGCCCTGAAGAATACTCAGGTGAACGTACTCACATGCCTGCATACCCAGAAGAAGGTGCACTTCGTGGCGGTCACATTCCTGGTGCCGCAAGCGTCCCTTGGGCGAAGGCTGCAAACGAAGACGGAACGTTTAAATCACGTCAGGAACTCGAACAGCTTTACCTAGTAGAGGCAGGCCTCAAGCCAGGAGATGACGTCATCGCCTACTGCCGAATTGGTGAGCGTTCTAGTCACACCTGGTTTGTACTGAACTACCTCCTTGGCTTTACCGGTGTTCGTAATTACGACGGATCGTGGACTGAATGGGGTTCTGCCGTTCGAGTTCCCATTGTCAAAGGCACTGAACCCGGTGTGTTAGTCGGCTAATTACTCGAGTGCAGAGGGATTATCTCTGTGCATAACTGAGATGATGGAAGCATCATGACTGAACTTCCACAGGCACTCGCTCAAACTCAAGAAGATTTCCTTGACCTTGGTGACAAGGACAAAATTCAACTCCTCATTGAGTTCGCAGAGGAACTTCCTGATTTACCACCTGAATATCAGGATCACCCTGAGCTTCTTGAAAAAGTCGAGGAATGTCAGTCTCCTGTTTATATCTTTGTTGACGTTCACGATGGCCGCGTGGATGTGCACGCAACAGCGCCAGAACAAGCACCAACCACTCGAGGGTTTGCCAGCATCCTGGTGCAAGGACTGACGGGCCTGACAGTGCAAGAAGCATTGGACATTCCCGATGATTTCCCCAGCACTCTTGGACTTAACGCACTCATTTCCCCACTTCGTGTGCGCGGGATGACTGGCATGTTGTGGCGTATGAAACGTCAAATTCGAGAGAAATCCGTTTAGAAACATGGTTGAGAGTTCCACGCTTACCGATGTACAACTTTCACAAATATATGCGTGGCCCTCATCTCTGACTTTTCGTCTCAACATGCTAGTTGGGCCAACTGGAACAACCACCGGAGATGACGGGACATCAGTAAGCCTGACCTCTGCACAGGACCGGAGAATCCTTCGACTTATTCGTGAGGACGCAGACGTAGTGTTACTGGGAGCAGAATCAGTCAGAAAAGAAGGGTGGTTCTTCCCACCAGGTGGGCGCATGATCGTTTTGAGTAAGTCAGGAAATATCCCTTTAGAAACTTGCCCACACCCGGAGAGATTGTTTATTGCACACAGCTTGAGCTCTGCACTTCATAATTTGCGTAAAAACGAACACAAGATCCTTTGTGAGGGAGGCCTCACTACCGCAGAACTTTTACATCACAACGCATTTTTTGACGAGATAGCGTTGACATTTCGACATGAAGATTCCTCAGCTCCTGAATTTATTGATTTCTCTGAGTATCAACTTCTCTCAGAACTATCTGAGAAATCAACTGAGATGACATTCCGTTTTTGGCGGCGAGCCGCTAAGCCGCACTAATTCGCGAACTTTAGGGTCGTATATGTGACCACAAATCAGAATGCTCCTGAAGAATTTCAACGCGCAGTAAAGAGCATTTCTTCCGTCGCATTTCGAGAAGAACTTACAGTTCGGGTCATTGATTCTCCATCGGGAGTTGCGCCATACAGCTATGCTCTCGCAGCAGATGTTCTCATTGCCGAGCATGAACACGAATCCCAACATGGCACAGGACGTTTTATCCTCCTTTACGACCCAGAAGAACCCGAATCTTGGGGCGGTGCTTTCCGTGTAGTCGCATATGCCCAAGCCCCATTAGAAGCCGACATTGGACTTGACCCGTTCTTAGCCAATGTTGCTTGGTCATGGTTGGTCGATGCCCTCGCAACACGCAAGGCCAAATACTTCAATCCTTCTGGCACAGCTACTCGAATCCTTTCGACAGGTTTTGGTGAGCTTGAAGATGCCGGTGATGGTGCGCAAATCGAACTTCGGGCCTCGTGGTCTCCTGCCTCCTCAGAAATGGGTGATCAAGCAGATGCATGGGGTGAACTTCTGTGCATGCTTGCCGGCTTACCTCCCACAGCAGAAGCTGTCAGTTTGACTGCACGCCGCAGGGAGCGTGGTTAGGGTTCACGTCATCGCTTCACCTGAAGATTTTCTCGCCGCGTGCGAAGTGATTTCTCAAGGAACTGGCCCAATCGCCATCGATGCGGAACGGGCATCTGGATTTACCTACTCGCAACGTGCATATCTCATCCAAGTTCATCGTCGCGAAGCAGGAACGTTTTTATTTGACCCTCCAGCAATTGGGGACATGTCAGAGTTATTTCGACGAAATGACACAGAAGAATGGGTTCTCCATGCAGCCAGTCAGGATCTGGCGTGTTTGCGAGAAGTAGGAATTGCTCCGCAACGTATTTTTGATACGGAACTCTCTGCGCGCTTGTTGGGTCTTGATCGGGTAGGACTGGGTTCTGTTATTGAAGAATTATTGGGCGTCCATTTGGCTAAGGAACATAGCGCTGCTGATTGGTCGACCAGACCGCTACCAGAGCCTTGGTTGACCTATGCGGCACAAGATGTTGAATTACTCGTCGACCTGAGAGACGAAATCGAAAAACTGCTCATCGAGTCCAACAAACTCAGTTGGGCTCACGAAGAGTTTCAAGCAACGCTCGATAAACCTGAGAAAGTAATCAGCACAGAGCCCTGGAGAAAAATTTCAGGTCTTCATACCCTTCGCTCCCCCAGGCAACTTGCTGTTGCACGGGCGCTCTGGAATGCAAGGGATTATGTTGCACAGACGAAAGACATTTCACCGGGTCGGCTCATTCCAGATAGCTCGATTGTGGCCGCAAGCAAACGAACTTTTTCCAATAAGGGTGAACTTGCAGCGTGTAAAGAATTCAATGGTCGGGCAAGCCGCAGCTTGCTCGAGGTGTGGTGGGAAGCTGTGCTTAGAGGGAATGCTGACGAAAACCTTCCTGCAATGCGCATTCCCTCTGACACCATTCCCCCCCCACGTGCATGGGCTGATAAACGTCCCGATGCTTTAGAACGCCTGAATACGGCAAAGGAAAAACTGAGCGCCCGGGCTGAGGAACTGAGTATGCCTACTGAAAACCTCCTCACTCCAAGTATTTTGCGTGAACTTGCTTGGGCACCACCTTCCACAATTACTGTCGTCAGCATTAGTGCTGGACTGAAAAAATTGGGCGCCAGGGCATGGCAGATTGCTGAAACCTGCGCTCTGATCTCTAATGCTTTTGTGGAAGCCGACCAAAAATTTAACCTCGAACCCCAAGAATCTTCGTAGGGACTCACAGCTGGGTTTCACAGCTGAATCCCACGAATTAGCATCAAGATAGCAACGAGGCATCGAGAGGACATCATGACCGCCGGAAAACGTGTTGTATTTGTCGACGGAGTTCGCACCCCGTTTGGTCGCGCAGGCGAAAAAGGTATTTTTTGGCAGACTCGTGCAGACGACCTCATCGTGAAAGCAATGATGGGATTGCTTGAGCGTAATCCACTGCTTCCGACCGAAGAAATAGATGATGTTGCGATTGCCGCTACCACTCAGCAAGGCGACCAAGGCCTCACCCTCGGAAGAACGGCAGGAATCTTGGCAGGTCTCCCTCGCCATGTTCCAGGGTTTGCCATTGACCGCATGTGTGCAGGCGCGATGACAGCAGTCACCACGACAGCAGGAGGAATCGCAATGGGTTCCTATGACCTAGTCCTTGCTGGTGGTGTCGAACATATGGGCCGCCATCCCATGGGATTCAATGCCGATCCGAATCCTCGATTCTTGGCAGAAAAACTCGTCAGTGCTGATGCATTGAACATGGGAGCAACTGCAGAGCGACTTCATGACAGGTTCCCACATCTCACTAAAGAACGTGCCGATGCGTACGCATTACGTTCTCAACAAAAAGTTGCGGCAGCCTACGCTGCTGGATTCATCCAACCTGATTTGATTCCCGTCTCTGCTAAAACTGCTGAGGGATGGACACTAGCCACTGTCGACGAAGCTCCACGTCCAGAGACAACAATGGAGGGACTCGCAGGCCTGAAGACACCATTCAGACCTCATGGTCGTGTGACCGCAGGAAATGCAAGTGGCCTCAACGACGGAGCAACAATCTGCCTACTAGCCAGTGAAGAAGCGGCAGAACGCTATAACCTCGGCATCAAAATGTCGATGGTCTCTTTTGCTTTTGCTGGCGTTGAACCTGAAGTGATGGGAATTGGCCCCGTTCCTTCTACAGAAAAGGCCCTTCGCAAAGCAGGTCTGACTATTGACCAAATTGGCCTGTTTGAAGTGAATGAAGCCTTCGCAGTTCAAGTATTGGCGTTTCTCGATCATTTTGGCATCTCTGATGATGACCCTCGGGTCAACGAATATGGTGGCGCCATTGCTTTAGGTCACCCATTGGCTAGCAGCGGGGTTCGACTAATGATTCAATTGGCGCACCAATTTGAACGTCACCCTGAAGTCAGATATGGCATAACCACAATGTGTATTGGACTTGGACAAGGTGGAACTGTTATTTGGGAAAACCCACACTGGAATGGTGCAAAGTAATGACGAACTACGACAGCATTGATTTTTCAGACCTCATTGCTCTGAGCACTGAAGAGGTTGTTACTCACAGCTACTCTCAGGACATCACCCTTTCCAGCGGCAAAGTCATCGCATTGGTGACTCTTGATAATGGAATGGACTACAAGCGTCCGAACACTCTTGGCCCTCAAGGGCTACTCGAGCTAGATCGACTTCTTGTCTCGCTCAGTGATCGCGCCGCTGCAGGAGAAATTGACGCTGTTGCTGTGACCGGCAAAGAATTCATCTTGGCAGCAGGGGCTGACCTCAGCAGAGTGAGTGATGTGCCGAGTAAAGAAATGGCCGTTAAGCTCGCGCAACTAGGCCACAGAACTCTTGGCCGGTTGGGTGAACTGGGAGTGCCTTCTTTCGTCTTCATCAATGGCTTAGCGCTCGGTGGAGGCCTTGAAGTGGCACTCAACGCCTCATACCGCACAGTCGATGCAACGGTGGGTGCAATTGCGTTGCCTGAAGTATTTCTTGGCTTAATTCCCGGATGGGGCGGCGCTTATCTTCTTCCTAATTTGATCGGTATAGAGAATGCACTCAAAGTCATCATCGAAAACCCTCTGAAGAACAATCGAATGCTCAAAGCTACTGATGCTTACGAGCTTGGAATTGCTGACGCCATGTTTGGTTCAGCACGATTCCTGGAAGAGTCCTTGCAGTGGGCAGATGCTGTGCTTAATGGTCATGAGGTACACCGCCCACACCAACCTGGCAAAGTTGAACGTCTTGCTAAGTGGAACTTGGCAGTCAACATTGCGCGAAAGAGTGTGGAAGAAAAGCTGGGAACCGTTGCCGCAGCGCCTTATGTCGCTCTTGACCTTCTTGAACAGGCTCGAAAAGTTGATAAAGAAGCAGCCTTCGCTCGAGAAGACGAAGCTATTGCGTCACTTATTGTTGGTGACCAGTTCCAAGCATCAATGTATGCATTCGATTTGGTTCAAAAACGTGCCAAGAAGCCAGCAGGAGCACCTGATCCAAAGCTTGCACGCCC
This sequence comes from Aurantimicrobium sp. MWH-Uga1, assembly GCF_003325955.1. NCBI lineage: Bacteria > Bacillati > Actinomycetota > Actinomycetes > Micrococcales > Microbacteriaceae > Aurantimicrobium > Aurantimicrobium sp. MWH-Uga1. The sequence goes on from NZ_CP030929.1 coordinate 888,117, forward strand.
GGTTGGCAAAGTGGGTGTTATTGGGGCTGGATTAATGGCCCGACAGTTTGCGCTTCTATTCGTGCGCAAGCTCAAAGTGCCTGTGGTACTCACTGACATCAACCAAAACAAACTCGACGAAGCTCTGACTTACATCCGTGCGGAAATTCAGTCCATGCATGACAAGGGTCGCATCTCCTCCGATGAGAATAAACGACTTCAGGCGCTTGTGAGCGGAACGACCAATCCTGCTGCTTTCTGTGACGCTGATTGGGTCATTGAAGCAGTATTTGAAGAACTTTCGGTGAAACAAGACGTCTTTGCGAATATCGAGCAATACGTAACAGAGGACGCCATTCTGGCGACAAACACCTCCAGCTTGTCTGTCAACGAAATCGGCGCGAAATTGAAGCACCCTGAACGATTAGTTGGCTTCCACTTTTTCAACCCTGTTGCGATAATGCCTTTGATTGAGGTTGTGAATGCCCCACAGACAAACGAGGTAGCACTGGCCACCGCGATGGACACGGCCAAGAAACTAGGAAAAACAGCGGTCATCACAGCTGACTCCCCTGGTTTCGTCGTGAATCGCTTACTTGCTCGACTACTGGGTGAAGCAATGCATGCAGTGGATACCGGCACACCTTTCAAAACTGTGGATGAGTCTGTCGCATCGTTCGGAATGCCGATGGCACCGTTTGAACTTCTAGACCTTGTTGGGCTGAAGGTAGGAGCACATGTTCTAGACACCCACCATGCAGCATTCCCTGATCGTTTTTTCCGAAGTGACAATCTTCACAAGCTAGCTGAACATGGATCCATCATTGTTCGTGGCCGCACCGGCAAAATCACGGGTTATGACCGTGGCGCAGAAGCAATCGTCAAGGGTGGCACTTCACCCATGACCGCGGATCAAATCCGTCAGCGTATCGAAGATGGTCTAGCAGATGAAATACACCGCATGTTGGAAGAAAAGGTCGTCAGTGCGGCCCAGGACATTGATTTGTGCATGATTATGGGCGCAGGATGGCCATTCCAGATGGGTGGTGCAACACCGTTCCTTGACCGTATTGGCGCTAGTCAGCGCGTCTTTGGAGCTACCTTCCACAATCCGATGATTGCAGGACCTAAAAACTAAACGTTTTTGTCCTGGAATGTTTCAGAAACTGCGCTTTCGTCAGGTAATGGGCGTGCAACAGGTATCTTGCTGCCAAGAACTTGAGCGACAACATCTCGTGCGATGTCCTGTGCGGTGAGCCCCGCATCGGCCAAAATTTCATTCCTGCTCGCGTGATCAAGGAATTCATCTGGCAATCCCAGCTCGTCAACCGCAGTGTCTACACCAGCGCTTCGTAGTTCCTGCCTGATACGTGTTCCGATTCCTCCAACACGAACACCATCTTCTAAGGAAATCACGAGACGGTGGTCGCGAGCCATGTCAATTATGCTTTCAGGAACTGGAACAATCCAACGTGGGTCAACAACTGTTGCTCCAATACCCTGTTGAGCAAGACGATCAGCAACGTCCAGACCAAGTTGGGCGAAAGTTCCAATGGCAACAATGAGGACATCTTTGTGTGGTGCTTCGCGTAAGACATCTACACCGTCAACGCAGCGACGAACAGCTTCGATGTCGCGTGAAACAGACCCTTTAGGGAATCGGATGACAGTAGGCCCATCTCCGATAGAAATTGCCTCTGTAAGTTCCTCGCGCAGGCGTGCAGCATCACGAGGTGCCGCTAATCGGATGTGTGGGACAACTTGAAGTATGGACAAATCCCAGACTCCGTGGTGACTAGGCCCATCTGGACCGGTGACACCTGCTCGGTCAAGCACAAAAGTTACTCCTGCTTTATGTAGGGCAACGTCCATCAGCACTTGGTCAAACGCACGGTTAATGAACGTGGCATAAACCGCCACGACTGGATGCAGGCCGCCAAAGGCTAGTCCTGCCGCGGATGCAACAGCATGCTGTTCAGCAATACCAACATCAATAACTCGGTCAGGGAAGCGTTCGAGGAGCTTGTGAAGGCCCGTAGGTCGCAACATCGCCGCAGTGATGCCAACAATGCTGTCGTTGGTTTCAGCTAGCGAGACAAGTTCATCACCAAAGATATCCGTCCACCCAACAGCTGAGGATGTAGAGATAGATTTTCCTGTGACGGGATCAATCTGACCGACTGCGTGGAATTGATCGTCGATATCTCGTTGAGCAGGTTCGTAGCCCTTACCTTTTTGGGTAATTGCGTGAACAATGACAGGAGCTCCATAGTTCTTAGCCTGAGTGAGAGCCGATTCCATTGCCTTGACATCGTGGCCGTTGACGGGGCCGAGATATTTGATGTCGAGATTGGCATAAAGGTCTTGATTGTTGGTGAACCTAGAGAGAAAACCGTGAACACCGCCACGAACACCACGATAAAAAGCACGCGCGTAGGGGCCCATGCTGGCAAACATGCGACTACTCGTGAAGTGGAGATTGCGATAACTCTTTCGGGTTCGAACTTTGTCGAGGTATCGAGCCATTCCTCCAATAGTGGGAGCGTAACTGCGGCCGTTATCATTCACGATGATGACAAGATTGCGTGCGTTGTCATGGCTGATGTTATTCAGAGCTTCCCACGTCATACCACCCGTCAGAGCGCCATCACCCACAACAGCGACGACGTGCCGATCATCTTGACCAGTCATGTTGAACGCACGAGAGATGCCATCTGCCCAGGACAGAGAGCTTGATGCATGAGAACTTTCAACGATGTCATGAACAGATTCAGAACGTTGTGGATATCCGGCTAAGCCACCCTTTTCACGGAGTTTGGAAAAGTCCTGACGTCCGGTGAGGAGTTTGTGCACATAAGACTGATGTCCTGTGTCAAAAACAATGGAGTCTTTGGGTGAGTCAAAGACACGGTGAATAGCAATGGTGAGCTCGACTACACCAAGGTTCGGCCCGAGGTGCCCGCCGGAGCGGGCAACCTCTCGGACCAAAAACTCTCTAATTTCGGCAGAGAGTTGAACGAGTTCCTCTTGGCTCAGTCGATCGAGGTCCCGGGGACCGTGAACTGTTTCAAGAATTGCCATGGCTCGAGTCTATGAGGAAACGAACCAGTTTGTGCTGAGAATTCGTCGACTAAGCGACGAGCGAACGCAGCACGTACTGAAGGATTCCACCATTACGGTAGTAGTCAGCTTCACCAGGGGTGTCGATGCGAACTACAGCGTCAAATTCGATGGTTTCCTTACCTGCAGGTGAGTTATCTGAAGGAGCGGCAGTTACACGGACAGTCTTAGGCGTAACGCCCTTATTGAGTTCCTCAACACCACTGATTGACACAATTTCAGTTCCATCGAGGCCCAAAGATTGCCAGCTTTGCCCAGCAGGGAACTGCAAAGGAAGGACACCCATGCCGATGAGGTTTGAACGGTGAATACGCTCGAAGCTCTCAGTAATGACCGCCTTCACGCCCAGAAGAGCCGTTCCCTTAGCAGCCCAGTCTCGGGATGAACCAGAACCGTATTCCTTGCCACCGAAGATGACAAGAGGAGTTCCAGCTGCCTGGTAGTTGGCGCTGGCGTCGTAGATGAAGGACTGAGGACCATCGGGCTGAGTAAAGTCTCGAGTGTAACCACCTTCAACACCATCGAGAAGCTGGTTCTTCAGACGAATGTTGGCGAATGTTCCTCGAATCATCACCTCGTGGTTTCCACGGCGCGAGCCGTAAGAGTTGTAATCAGCGCGAGCTACACCGTGCTGGTCGAGGTAGACAGCAGCTGGCGTACCAGCCTTAATGTTTCCAGCAGGCGAAATGTGGTCAGTGGTAACCGAGTCGCCTAGGGTTGCCAAAACGCGTGCTCCGGCAATGTCGGTAACCGGTGTGGTTTCCTTTTTCATTCCCTCGAAATAAGGAGGTTTGCGCACATAAGTGGACTTCTCATCCCAGTCGAAGGTCGCACCGGTTGGAGTGGGGAGGTTACGCCAGCGCTCATCACCGTTGAAAACAGACGAGTACTCGTGGTCAAACATGGCCGTGTCAATGGACTCGCCAATAACCTTTTCAACCTCTGCAGTCTCTGGCCAGATGTCCTTGAGGAATACGGGGTTGCCATCAGAACCAGTTCCTAGAGCATCCTTTTCAAAGTCGAAGTCCATCGAACCAGCTAGTGCGTAGGCAATGACCAAGGGAGGGCTTGCCAGGTAGTTCATCTTCACATCGGGGCTGATACGACCTTCAAAGTTTCGGTTACCTGAAAGCACAGCGGTCACAGCGAGGTCGTTGTGGTTAATGGCAGTGGAAATCTCTTCTTTGAGCGGGCCTGAGTTTCCAATGCATGTCATGCAGCCATAACCAACAGGGTAGAACCCGAGCTCGTCGAGATACGGCGTAACACCGGCTTTCTCGTAGTAGTCGGTGACAACCTTGGATCCAGGAGACAGGGTGGTCTTCACCCAAGGCTTGGTCTTAAGGCCCTTCTTCACCGCGTTGCGTGCGAGAAGTCCAGCAGCAAGCATGACCGAGGGGTTTGAAGTGTTGGTGCAGGAAGTGATAGCTGCGATGGTAACAGCACCATTCTTCAGCTCGAATTCTTCTCCCCCATCAACGCTGACTTTGACAGCGTCACCGTGGGTGTAGTTCTTGACGTCCTCATTGAACTGCTTCTGCGCCTTGGAGAGTTCAATACGGTCCTGCGGACGCTTGGGGCCCGAGATCGAGGGAACTACAGTTGAGAGGTCAAGTTCCATGTACTCAGAGAAGTTGGGCTCGTTGCTAGGGTCGAACCAAAGCCCTTGAGCCTTAGAGTACGCCTCAACAAGAGCAACCTGCTCTTCAGAGCGGCCGGTCAGTCGCAGGTAGTCCAAAGTGACATCGTCAACGGGGAACATTGCTGCGGTAGAACCGAACTCAGGACTCATGTTTCCGATAGTTGCTCGGTTAGCCAAAGGAACTGAGGAAACACCGGGTCCGTAGAATTCAACGAATTTGCCAACGACACCGTGCTTACGGAGCATTTCGGTGATGGTCAACACCACGTCGGTAGCGGTTACACCAGTGGGAATGGAACCTGAAAGCTTGAAACCGACAACCTTAGGAATGAGCATGGAGACGGGCTGACCGAGCATAGCTGCCTCAGCCTCAATACCGCCGACACCCCAGCCGAGAACACCCAAACCGTTGACCATGGTGGTGTGAGAGTCAGTACCAACGCAAGTATCAGGGTATGCCTGAAGAATGCCAGCAACTTCACGAGCCATAGTGACACGAGCCAAGTATTCAATGTTGACCTGATGGACGATACCTGTTCCAGGGGGAACAACCTTAAAGTCATCAAACGCGGTCTGACCCCAGCGCAGGAACTGGTAACGCTCACCGTTGCGCTCATATTCGATTTCAACGTTCTGCTCGAGAGCATCGGCTGTTCCATAGAGGTCTGCAATAACCGAGTGGTCAATGACCAGTTCAGCAGGTGCAAGAGGATTGATCTTGGTTGGATCACCACCGAGCTCGGTCACTGCCTCGCGCATTGTGGCAAGGTCTACAACACAAGGAACACCTGTGAAGTCCTGCATGATCACGCGTGCAGGGGTGAATTGAATTTCTGTGTCTGGCTCAGCAGAGGGAACCCAGTTCCCTAAAGCCTTGATCTGCTCTGCTGTAACGTTGGCGCCATCTTCAGTACGCAAAAGGTTTTCAAGAAGTACCTTAAGGCTGTAGGGCAACTTGTCATGACCCTGTACGGAGTCGAGGCGGAAAATCTCATAGGACTTTCCAGAAACCTCGAGTGTGCTCTTGGCTCCAAAGCTGTTTACTGCCGACACGTGCTGCTCCTCCGTTGGGCGTTTGACGCAGGTGAAAATGGTGTGTTGCTCAATCAGAAACAAAAGTCTCTTGATATCAAGATATATCTTATCCTGACATTTTGTCACTACGTTCTATGAACTTGAGGTTTTTTCACGGTAGAGCGAACGAACGATGAGCCATGTCAGTGCGAGAACAGGAACATAAAGCGGAAGACCGAGAAGTAGTTTTGCGGTAGCCAAACCTTCAACGTTGCCAGCAAGATACAGCGGATACTGAACGATAAGCCTCAGTGCGAACATGCCAAACCAGATGGCTGTAACTGCGCTGTAGACACGCAAATGATGCTTATTCTTTCGCCAAGAAAAACCTTCGCCACGAATCAGACCAACTGCAACACCGATAATCGGCCATGTAGCAAGGATCGAAACCAATAACACGACTGAATATGCCGCATTAGTGAAGAGCCCAGGGACGAAATTATCTTCAGGTCGATTAGTCAATAGAGCCAAGACTGCAGAAACGACCACACCAGCTAAACCAACCAGAGCCTGGGTAACAGCTTGTCTGCGAATCAATCGATATGCAGTGAATAAGACTGAGACGGCCACAGAGATTCCGATCGCGAGCCAAGGATCGCGAGTTATTGCTAAAACGACGACAAAAATAAGACCAGGAACAACTGTCTCAACAATTCCTAGCCATCCGCCCATTGCGGCCCACAGTGGATGTTTGCCCTCTCCAGCCCCTTCAGGATTCAGAGCAATTGAAGAAAGACCTGATTTTCCGGCCATCGTTAGGCGCCTGTAGGTGTAGCACCAGAGGCTTGTTCAGGAACACGAAGCGGCAGTAATTCACGAGGTGGAACTGGCTGTTGTCCACGAACAACAACAATGTCTCGGAAGAGTTCAATCATTGTTGCCCTCTTGTCTGTTTCCACAGCAGCAGGTCCAGCAATCACACCGCGAAGGAACCAGCGTGGCCCATCCACACCAATGAAGCACACATCTTGGAAGACTTGCTTGCCCTCAACCATCGCAGGAACGCGAGTCAACAAATCTGGACCAATTTCGGTCAGTCCCTCTGTAACCGAACCACCTTGAGCTGCAATCTGCTCAGAGAGTTGGTGACGTACTTCGTGCCACAAACCACCAGAGCGCGTGGAGGCAAAAACCTGAACTTGGAGGGTTGAGCCCTGAAAATCAAGAGCAACCGCAATAACACGACCGGTTCCATCTTCGACCTCAAGTCGGAGATTAAGTCCCTCACGAGGGATGAGCTTGATAGAACCAAGATCAACATATGGGCGAACGCCACTAACTTCAGATTCGTCAAAAGGTCCCAGCGTGCTTCTATCTGTCGGAGCACTTTTTGCTTCAGAAATTGATTCACTCATTGGGCTTGTTCCGTTCTGTGAGCAATTCCGGTAGATCCGAAACCAGACTCGCCGCGTTCACTTTCCGGCAGTTTGTCAACCGGAATAAAACGAGCTTGGACCACTGGCATCACAATCATTTGGGCAATGCGATCACCCTTGTTTATCGTAAATGGCTCACGCAGGTCGGTATTGAGCAACGTTACTTTGAGCTCGCCGCGGTATCCCGCATCAACTGTTCCCGGTGAATTAACTACGGTAATTCCGTGTTTTGCGGCCAATCCAGAACGAGGAACAACAAACACAACAAACCCAGCAGGAAGTGCAATTGAGACTCCTGTGGCAACAGTTGCTCGCTCTCCAGGATGCAGAAATAAATTTTCCGCAGAGGATAAATCTGCTCCTGCGTCTCCGGGATGAGAGTAAGTGGGGATGGTCTCAGCATTAATGAGAACTTCAATTGTTTGGTCCACGTGTCGAGGGTAGCCCAGATTTAGTGGTCGAATAGATGTATGACATCGTTTCGTGAAGTTTTACGACCATCTGCGTGGATGTATTTTGCAGCCACATTCATGATCCCCACCGTAATTTTGGTGTGTGCGCCTTTCAACCTCACCCTGGGCGTCATCCTTTCGGTGGTCATCTATCTCGCAATTGTCATCCCTATGTTCGCTCTGTCACCGGTTATTGAGCTGAACGATAAGGAGCTGAGAGTTGGTAAAGCTCACATTTCTCGCGAATTTATTGGCAGCGTAAGCGCATACTCAGGCAACTATGCCGTTGCTGCACGAGGCCCAGAACTCGATGCCCGAGCCTGGATTTTTCTTCGCGGGTGGATCAATCCTGTAGTCCGCGTAGACATTAACGATCCTGGAGACCCCACTCCCTACTGGCTCTTTTCTACGCGCAAGCCAGAGCAACTCGTTGCCGCCTTACGAGCAGGACGCAAGCAATAAAAAATAATGGCCGGCAATCATGCCGGCCATTACCAATACAGTTCCTAGAAGGCACATTCCTTACAAACAGGGCCTAATTTTTCTTCGTGATCTACCTGAGAACGGTGCTTGACAAGGAAACAACTCACGCAGGTGAATTCATCGTCCTGTGGGGGTAGAACAACAACATCAAGCTCGAGGTCTGAGAGATCTGCACCTGCAAGCTCAAAACCACCAGGGTTATCTGCATCCTCACCGTCAACAGCGCCAGAAAGCTTGTCCGGCACGCGTTCCTTGAGCGCTTCAATGGACTCGGTGTCGTCATTGTCAGTTTTGCGAGGTGCGTCGTAATCAGTAGCCATCTTTATGTTCCAAATCGTCACGTCACCGGCTCAAAAATACGCCGGCGCGGACAGTTTGCCTGATTGTGGCCAGAAATACAAAATCTTCTTAGGCGTGTTGCTTCTCACACAGCCAATTAGGTCGGCACGCGCAGAAGTTAAGGAGAAGAAATGTATTTTCGTGGAATTCTCTTCTCATACACTTTTGCCCAAGGAGCTAGCAAATATGCGTGAACTGAAAGTCATCGATGTCGATGGTGCAGATCTCATCATTGCTGACGACGAGGGTGAGGAGTACCGGGTAACGGTTGACGAAACCTCGTTACGCCGTCTACGTCACTCGCGCGCCACTGTTGAAGGCCCACGCGTCTCCCCCAAGGACATTCAGGCACATCTTCGTGCAGGTCTCTCCAATGAAGAGATTTCAGCGCTCACTGGGGCCAGCCTTGATTTGATTCAACGTTTTGAAACTCCCGTACTTGCTGAACGCGAATTCATCATTTCTTCTGCACTCGCTGTTCCCACCCAGGACACAGTTTCAACAGATACCGGCAATCTCAGTTCCGCCTTTGGCTCAGTGATTACTCAACGCCTCCACAGCCTCGGAGCATCCTCTGAGCGTTGGGCAACCTGGAAAGAAGAGTCTGGTAACTGGATTATCAAACTCGAGTTCACAGCAAACGGAATCGACCACGATGCAAGGTGGTCTTTCGAATCCCGAAAGCGAACCCTAAGCCCCGTCAACAGTGACGCCTCTACCTTGTCTCAAAAAGGTGACCTCTCCAGTGGTTTGATACCGAAGCTTCGTGCAGTGGCGGTGGATACTTCGGCGCTCGAAGTTACTCAACCCCTCACCCCAACAGTTGAAGCACAAGTTTCTGCTGCCCCTGTTGTGTCAGCGCAGGAGGAGGCTGCAGCTGATTCGCGTGAACACAGCCCCACTGCAGATCTTTTGGAAGCACTTCGTAAGCGTCGCAATGAACGCGAATCAACCCCTGCATGGCTCAAAGACGAGGTCTCTGCAAGCACGGATGCCCAGGAGAGCATCGCGCAAGAAGACACCATTATTTCTGGCGTTACAGTCGAATTGGATTCGACTTTGACTTTCACTGAACCTTTTGAAGTATCCGCGCCTGAGGATGAACCCTCACACGCAAACGACTCAAAGCCTGTGAACAAAACCGGACGGCCCACGATGCCGTCCTGGGACGACATCGTCTTTGGCACACGATCTGACGATGACCCCGCTTAGTTGCGAGCAAAACCTGCAAGTTTGATGGCAGGAATGTGCATCTCGCTATCCGAAATTCCCCCGTGCTGCCCGACCATGGAACGTCCTTTTAGCGTGGTATCGCGATCGTCATAAAACACAACGTTCTTGTTTGACAAAACAAATATGTCACCTGCACGAGGGGCAACTTCTTTACTGAATTCAGGAATTAGTCCTGATTCAATAATCTGTTCCTGGGTAAGTACCCAGGCATTCGCGTCTAATTCTTTTTGCCACTGAGCAATGAATTCTGTTTTGTCCTCCGGCGATAGAGAATCCGCAAAATACAACTGGGGGCAACGTGGTTCACCGCCAATTGAAACAATGCTGTCAATATGCGAAGAGTTGTTGCCTAGTAGAAGGTGTTTAGATTGCGGAATGTCAATCACTCCATGATCTGCGGTGACAAACAACCCAACATCGCTAGGCAGTTGGGCAGTAAGTGCCAAGATAGCCGCATCTACATCCTCGAGCGCAGTGGCCCACTCTTGCGAATCCACCCCTTTTTTGTGCGCAATCTCATCGAGCTCAGAAATATAGACAACACCTAACCGGGATGAACGGTCAGCGATCATGGTCAATGACTGCGCCATACGGTCAACAAGAGCATTTGCAGGAACATAGTTGGCACCTTGGTAAATCACACTCGTCAATGTGGAATCAGCAAACCTGGAGTGTCCAACCACGACTGAGGAGCACCCCTGTTTGGCCGCATGAACAAATAACGGTTTAGCTTTGAGCCAGTGTTGTGGGTTCTCAATCGTATTGAGACCTGAGAGTTGATTAATGAGATCGCCGCTTTCAGGATTTCGTATCTGATAACCGAGCATGCCATGAACGCCAGGAAGCACTCCTGTAGTGAAGGACGCTAGTGCCGCAGCAGTGGTACTTGGAAAAACGGTTTCTAACGGATCCGATTCCATCGCTGCCTGAGCCAGAAATCTTGCATGACCACGAGCATTAAGAAGATTGTGAAGACCTAAACCGTCTATCACGACGACGATAGCTGAACGAACAGGAGGTAAATGCAGTGAGTTTTCGAATCCGCTGAGTCCCATGCTGGAAAAGCAACTTGGCAAAACCTCGGCAAGGCTCAACAGGCCGGAATTGCGCGTCGGTAGCATATTGGACATCGAGGTCAGTCTGCCATAGTTCCCCTACAAGGTGCGGAAAATCCTCTCGAGTACAACGGAAGTATTGAGTATGTCCCCCAACTCCAAGCAGCACGATTCTGTTGAGCGCATTGAAGAGATTGATGTCTCGATAGAGATGCGGGATTCCTTCCTTGAATATGCCTATTCCGTTATTTACTCCCGTGCATTGCCAGATGCCCGAGACGGGCTCAAGCCCGTCCAACGTCGCATCTTGTTCATGATGAACGAAATGGGGCTCCGCCCTGACAAGGGGCACGTAAAATCAGCGCGTGTAGTTGGTGAAGTTATGGGAAAGCTTCACCCACACGGTGACGCATCCATTTACGATGCTCTCGTGCGCTTGGCCCAAGATTTCTCCTTGCGTCTTCCACTTATTGATGGGCATGGCAACTTTGGTTCTCTGGACGACGGACCTGCTGCGGCGCGTTATACAGAAGCGCGTCTGGCTCCCTCCGCTTTGGCAATGACGGCCAATTTGGATGAAAACGTAGTTGATTTTGTCCCCAACTATGACAATCAATTTCAACAACCTGATGTACTCCCCGCAGCGTATCCAAATCTGCTTGTTAACGGCGCTAGTGGAATTGCGGTTGGTATGGCTACCAACATGGCGCCACATAACCTCATCGAAGTTATTGAAGCGTCAATCCACCTTCTGAAGAACCCACAGGCAACTTTGGATGAATTGATGGCTTTTGTTCCAGGGCCAGATCTTCCCTCCGGTGGCATCATCATGGGTTTGGATGGTATCCGTGAGGCCTACGAAACAGGTCGAGGAAGTTTCAAAACTCGCGCCAGGGTAACCATTGGAAGCGTTTCCGCACGAAAAATGGGAATTACCGTTACTGAATTGCCTTATTTGGTTGGACCCGAGAAGGTCATTGACAAAATCAAAGACGGTGTGACGAGTAAGAAGCTCAACGGAATTTCAAATGTGATTGACCTCACAGATCGCCATCACGGCCTCAAGCTTGTGATTGAAATCAAAACAGGCTTTGACCCCGAAGCAGTACTTGAACAGCTCTACAGGTACACCCCGCTCGAAGATTCGTTCAGTATCAACAATGTTGCGCTTGTTGATGGTGGGCCCCACACTTTGGGGCTGCGTGAGATGTTATCGGTCTATGTTTCCCATAGGAAATCGGTTGTTGAACGTCGTTCGCAATTCCGTTTGGCAAAGCGTCAAGACAGGCTTCATCTAGTTGATGGCTTGCTCATCGCAATTATGGATATCGATGAGGTTATTCAACTCATTCGGCAAAGCGATGACACTGATCAGGCACGTCAGCGCCTCATTGAGGTATTCGAACTTTCTGTGGCTCAAGCAGATTACATTCTCGAATTACGCCTGCGCCGCCTGACCAAATTTTCTCGCGTTGAGTTAGAGGCAGAAGCGGATGAGCTTCGTAAAGAAATAGCTGCCCTCGAAGAAATTCTTTCTTCCGAAAAAATGTTGATTGATGTTGTAGTTCAGGAGCTTTCAGAAACAGCTAAGACTTTGGGCACACCACGCCGGACGGTGTTATCAACATCTACAATCATTCCGGCGACTACGACTGCGCGTGCAGCTGCACGAGAGCCCGAAGCTCTCCAGCTGGAAGACACACCGTGTCGAGTACTACTTTCCAGCACAGGCAAGCTTGTACGAGTTGATCTTGCGGATGCTGACGAGCGCATTACTCAAGGAACCCATCGCACAGCAAACGATGGAATCCGATCTGATGTGCTCACTTCACGCAGAGGTTTTATTGGTGCCGTAACAAACACCGGTCGACTTCTGCAGTTCTCCCCCGTCTCACTTCCCGGGGTACCAGCATCCAGTGTTTCCCTTTCAGCTGCTGTCAACAGCTCCGACTACATTGAGCTTGAATCACAAGAACACATCGTCGGGTTAGTGCCCTTGGGCACTGCCGATGTCTTCGCCTTAGGTACGAGTCACGGTGTAGTTAAGCGTATTCAAGGTGAAGCTTTCCCAGCTAAATCAGGAAATTCCATCATTGCGCTGAAAGACACAGATCAGGTTGTGGGAATTTGTGTAGCCTCTGATTCTTCAGAGTTAGTTTTTGTTACTTCTGACGCTCAACTTTTACGCTTTGGCGCTGACAACGTACGCCCTCAGGGTTCAACAGCTGGCGGTATGGCAGGTATTCGGCTATCTGACAATGCGCGTGTAATTTATTTCACCGCAGTAAATGCTCAGGACGCACAGGTGGTCACCATCTCTGCGACGCCCAACACTCTGTTAGGAACAGATGCGGGGCGAGCGAAAATCTCTCTGCTAGCAGATTTCCCCCAAAAGGGTCGTGGCACCGGAGGTGTTCGTGCTCAAACCCTCCTTAAGGGCGAAGACTCCCTCGCAATTGCCTGGGTCGGGGTTGGATCTCCACGAGCAAACTCTCTCGATGGAATGCCTCGTGAGTTGCCTGGGGATATTTCTAAGCGGGATGCTTCGGGAACACTGCTCGAAGCAGATATTGCATATATCGGATCAGCAGTCAGTGACTAACTAGACGTCAATTCGGTCACGAGATAAGCCGGATGAACCTTCGATGATGAAATCTCGTCGTGGGCCAACATCGTTTCCCATCAACAGTTCAAAGACTGTATCTGCCATTGCAGCATCCTCAACACCCACGCGACGGAGTGTTCTTGCAGAACGATCCATGGTTGTTGTTGCAAGTTGATCTGCATCCATTTCACCCAGGCCTTTGTAACGCTGGATAGGTTCCTGATAGCGTTTGCCTGCCTTTGCCAGACCGGCCAAAACTGATTGCAGCTCAGTTTCAGAATAGGTGTAAATCGTTTCGTTCGGCTTAGTTCCTGGGTTGATCACGACAACTCTGTGGAGTGGAGGAACAGCAGCGAAAACGCGACCGGCTTCGATCAGAGGCCTCATGTAACGGAAAAACAGCGTCAGGAGAAGTGTTCGAATATGAGCGCCATCCACATCTGCGTCAGACATCAATATGATCTTGCCGTAGCGTGCCGAATCTAGATCAAAACTGCGTCCAGAACCCGCACCAATAACCTGGATAATCGAAGCGCATTCAGTGTTATTGAGCATGTCGGAAACTGATGCTTTTTGAACGTTGAGGATCTTTCCACGAATGGGCAATAAAGCTTGATATTCGCTATTGCGCGCAAGTTTCGCAGTTCCTAACGCAGAGTCACCCTCAACTATGAACAGCTCTGATTGCTCAACATCATTACTGCGGCAATCAACTAACTTTGCGGGAAGGCTTGACGTTTCCAGTGCATTCTTTCGACGCTGAGTTTCCTTGTGAGTGCGAGCCGAAATGCGACTCTTCATCTCAGAAACAATCTTTTCCAACAACAACGCAGATTGAGTTTTGTCATCACGTTTTGTCGAAGTAAGTCGTGCAGAAAGCTGCTTGTTCACAACAGAGGAAACAATGGCTTTGACTGCCGGCGTCCCCAAAACTTCCTTGGTTTGACCTTCAAACTGTGGTTCAGGAAGCCGAACGGTGACGACAGCTGTGAGACCAGCAAGGACATCATCTTTTTCGACCTTGTCATTACCAGCTTTGAGCTTGCGAGAATTAGCTTCGACCTGGGAACGAATGACTTTCAGGAGTGCTTGCTCAAAACCTTGCTGGTGAGTACCGCCCTTGGGTGTAGAAATAATGTTCACAAAAGTCTGCAGCTCGGTTTCGTATCCAGTGCCCCAACGTAAAGCAATATCTACGCCACAGGTACGCTCAACCTCTGAGAGCGCCATGTTGCCATCCGGGCCAAGTACTGGAACGGTTTCTGTGAACTGTCCTTCACCAGTGAGCCTCCAAATGTCAGTGACCGCTGCATCTGGGGCGAGATATTCAACAAACTCGCTAATTCCACCGTTGTAAGAAAAACGTGATTCGAGTATTTCTGGGCCACGCGCATCAACGATGTGCATTTCAAGACCAGGCACTAAAAAGGCAGTTTGACGTGCGCGCGCTTCCAAGTCTTCAGTTTGGAAAGTAGCTCCAGGAGTGAAAATCTGTCGATCCGCCCAGTAGCGAACTCGTGTACCTGTCACACCTTTAGCAACCTTGCCTTTTATTGTCAGAGAACTGCCGTCCTCAAAAGGGGTGAAGGGATTTGAGGGCGAGATACCTGTGCTGTCATCAAAAATGCCCGGTTCTCCACGACGAAAAGACATACTCCATGTCTTTCCATCACGATCTACTTCAACATCGAGCCTTTCAGATAGCGCATTCACTACTGACGCGCCAACACCATGCAATCCACCAGAAGCCGCATAGGATCCTGATCCAAACTTCCCACCTGCGTGGAGTTTGGTAAAGACAACCTCAACACCTGTAAGACCTGTTTTGGGCTCAACGTCGACAGGAATTCCACGCGCCTTGTCACGAACTTCAACGCTGGAATCAGAGTGAAGCTGAATTTCGATGGACTTACCGAAGCCACCTAAAGCCTCGTCAACAGAGTTGTCGATAATTTCCCACAGACAGTGCATCAATCCACGAGAGTCTGTTGTACCTATATACATTCCAGGACGCTTACGAACCGCCTCTAACCCTTCAAGTACGGATAAATGGCGAGCGGAATACTCAGATGAACTCACACGACTCCTCAATAACAATGTGACGCACTTGAACAGTAGTTTGCTGGCAAGCAAAAACATTGATGCCACGACGAGCATTGCTATACGCGGTCAGCGAAATGCCCTGCCATTCCAGCGTTTTTTTCAGAACTTCATGGTTATATGTGGTTAGTACTTCATAAGGAGGAGCCACCATGACTACAGCAACTACTGAACCCAGTGAAGTTGCTTCTGAGCTAACAAGCCTGGACCGTTGTGACAGCTGTGGCGCACAGGCATATGTTCGTGCAACGATGCCTGCTGGTGGAGTACTGCTGTTTTGTGCGCACCATGCAACTAAACACCGTGAAAAACTCACTGGTTTGGGAGCACAGTGGCACGATGAAACAGCCAAACTGCATGCGTCTAACGACCGTTCAATCTAAGAACCTAAATGAAAATGGCCCGGAAATTTCCGGGCCATTTCTGTAACATAAGCGATTTATTCGAGGTAATCACGCAGTGACTGAGAACGAGATGGGTGGCGTAATTTCGCCATCGTCTTTGATTCAATCTGGCGGATTCGCTCACGGGTGACTCCGAAGGTGTCACCAATTTGATCGAGGGTTTTAGGAATTCCGTCACCGAGACCAAAGCGCATACGAATAACCCCAGCTTCGCGCTCAGAAAGTGAATCAAGAAGAGACTCGAGCTGCTTTTGAAGCATCGTGAATCCAACAGCGTCAGCGGGAACAACTGCTTCGGTATCTTCAATGAGGTCGCCAAACTCACTATCTCCATCTTCACCCAGTGGCGTGTGAAGAGAAATGGGCTCACGCCCGTACTTCTGAACCTCGACAACCTTCTCAGGAGTCATATCTAATTCGCGCGAGAGTTCTTCAGGAGTTGGTTCTCGGCCAAGATCTTGAAGCATTTGACGCTGGACACGAGCAAGCTTGTTAATTACTTCAACCATGTGGACAGGAATACGAATGGTTCTGGCCTGGTCCGCCATTGCGCGGGTGATTGCTTGACGAATCCACCAGGTTGCATAAGTGGAGAACTTGAAACCCTTGGTGTAGTCAAACTTCTCAACAGCACGAATCAAACCTAGGTTTCCCTCTTGAATGAGGTCTAAGAATTGCATTCCACGGCCGGTGTAACGCTTGGCCAGCGATACAACTAGACGGAGATTTGCGCCCAACAAGTGGCTCTTTGCGCGCTGTCCGTCACGTGCAACCCAGCGAAGTTCGCGTTCGAGCTGCTTGGGAAGATTCTTTTTGGTTGCGAGGCGGTCTTCAGCGAAGAGTCCCGCTTCGATGCGCAGTGCTAGTTCAACCTCTTCGACTGCATTGAGAAGAGGGACTTTACCAATTTGCTTGAGGTAGTCCTTAACCGGATCAGCTGTAGCACCGGTGATGGCTGTTGAAATTACAGGAATGTCATCGTCATCATCAGCCATCGACAGCACGATTGCACCGGTAGGCAATGGCTCTTCTGTTACGGCTGGACGGTTTGGCTTTTCTTCGTCATCTTCGAGAACATCATCCTCAACGACTTCGACAACAACTGCTTCGATCACAACGTCGTCGTCTAGCTCTTCTGCATCGACTTCGTCTTCAGCATCCTCGTCAGCTGCTTTAGCTTTACCGCGGCTCTTCTTGGGTGCGATTACAGCTGGAGCTTCCTCCTCGGCAAGAAGAGCGTTTGCCATTTTCTCTAACTCTGCTTTAGTCGGCTTCTTTGCTTTTGCTGCAGGCTTAGCTTCTTCAACTGGCTGAGACTTTGCAGCCCCTGCAGAGACTTTCGGCGCAGTAGCCTGAGGTGCAGATTTGGCAACTGGTGCTTTGTCCGCTGTTTTTGCTGCAGGAGTTTTGGTTGCTGCAGTAGCGCTGTTAGCGGTTGACTTTGAAGCAGCTTGGGTCTCTGTCTTGGCAACAGGCTTTGCAGCAGCTTTAGCGGCGGGTGCTTTTGCGGGAGTTTTAGCTGAAGTTGCTTTTGGGGCAGCTTTCGCGGGTGCTTTAGCAGCTGCCTTTGCAGGCGCTTTAGCAGCGGTTTGCTTTGCAGTAGCTTTCACTGGTGCTTTAGGAGTGGAAGCTTTAGCAGCAGGCGCTTTGGCTGTGGGTGCTTTAACAGAGGCCTTAGCAGGAGTCTTGGCAGGTGTTGCAGGAACTGTTTTCTTCGCGGCAGGAGCCTTCACTGATGCAGTACTTTCTGAGGCAGGCTCGACAACAGCGTTTTTGGACTTCCCAAATAACGACGCAATCAGCGACTTTGGTTTGGGGTTTGTCTTTTCTGTTGCCATGAGCAGTGCTCTCCTGTTCGGGGGCATAACTTGGACCCTTGTCAAGTCCCTCGGAGAGGGGATGACTGGGTCCTGCATCTATTATCGCATGTCTCCAGGCTCTTCTGAACCACGGCGGTATGCCAAGAATTCTTCGAGTTCAGCAGCAATCTCATCTGCAGTTGGCAACTCTCCTTCGACATCTGTTAACGGAGAGCGAACTCCGTTTTCTTTCATATATGAGTCGTACCGCTGCTCGAGAGTGTGAACAAGTTTGCTGAGTTCCTCATTTGTTTCAACTTGTTCATCGATTTTTGAGATGAATTCACGACCTTCTTCGCGCAATTGGTCTGTGGGAAAAATAAGTCCTGTTGACGAACTGACGCTTTCGAGGGCAGTCAATGCCGCTGAGGGAAATTCAGTATCTGCAAGGTAGTGCGGAATGAGCAGAACGAATCCCACAACTTCTTGCTCTGACTCTTGCAGTCTGTATTCCACCAAATGCATGGCATTTGCCGGAACTTGAGTGTGTGGCTTCCAGACCGAATATTGGTCAATGAGGTCTCCCCGATTACCACTGACCGTAGTTCCAATAGGTCGGGTGTGTGGAACAGGCATTGGAATTGCATGAACCCAAGTGGTGTGAGAAATGTTGAAACGCTCCACAAAAGACAAAACTTGGCGGCTAAAAGCTTCCCATTTGAAGTCTGGTTCATAGCCCGCTAGCAAGATAAATGGACGATTAATTTCGTCGTTTACCAAATAGAAGGCTAATCGTGGTGGCTCAAACCCTGTGAGATGGTCTTGGTCAAAATAGATGGTTGGGCGCCTGGCGCGGTAATCGAGAAGTTCGTCAGGATCAAACTCAGCAATGAGTTGTGAATCCATGGTGTCGACTATGTAGTCAGTAAACGCCGTAACTGCTGAACCAGAATCAGCAAAACCAGTTAATCCTGCAACAAGTGGAAGACCATGTGGAATGAGCTCTTCATCCATTTTGAAGTGAAGAAGTTGAAAATGCTCAGGCATGGTTACATTCTACGTTTGCGCCAAGTCTTCTCCGTCCACGCGTGGGACAAACACTTCTGCTCGTCAACTACATAGTCTGATTTTGTGAATAAACCCTCTTGTGTGCTCGTTAACAAACCTTCTTCAGGATCAGTGGTTGTGGTGGGAGCATCCGTTTCCAAGAAAACAATCTCACTCTCTGGTTCGTATTCATCAAGTACGCTCGCATCCCTGAGTGCGCCACTAGGAATTACTGGCGAAGCAGATACTTTGACGCGTGTGGTTGACCCCACCAATCCCAAACGTGTTCTTGCCATTGTGGGCATAGGCCCCACTCCTCTGTCGCCACATGCACTGCGCAATGCAGCTGCCGTAGCCTCACGACGCTTGGCCGATAGCTCAAAGATCACTTTTGACTTTGGGGCAGAGTCAGAGGAGGACATTGAGGCTATCGCCGAAGGAGCTCTTTTAGGTTCCTACAGCTACCAGAAATACAAAAGTTCCTCCTCAAGCTCATACAAACTGGAACGTATTGAGATCATCGCGCCCAAGAAATTAACTCCAGCTCTCTCACGCAGTGAAATAACTGCTTCATCGGTTGCTTTAGTCAAAGATCTTGTGAATACTCCCGCGAATGACCTCTACCCCGCTAGCTTTGCAACAGCTGCCCAAGAAGCAATCAAGGGTTTGCCAATTAAGGCCACAATCTGGGATGAAAAGGCCCTCGCAAAAGATGGATTTGGGGGAATTCTTGGAGTGGGTCAGGGTTCATCACGTCCACCCCGCTTGATGAAACTTGAATACTCACCTCGTCAAGCACAAAACAAAATAGCTCTGGTCGGTAAGGGTATAACTTTCGACACCGGTGGACTATCGCTCAAATCCGGTGCCGGCATGATCGGCATGAAATATGACATGACAGGTGCCGCTACAGTGCTTGCTGTCATTCGTGCTGCAGCTCAGCTCAAACTCAAAGTACAAATCACAGCATGGTTGTGTCTTGCAGAAAACATGCCTTCAGGGACTGCTACCCGACCCAATGATGTCCTAACTATTCGTGGCGGAAAAACTGTTGAGGTACTCAACACTGATGCTGAGGGCAGGCTTGTTCTAGCTGACGGTCTTGCTGCGGCCAGTGAAGAAAAGCCCGACCTCATTGTTGACGTGGCCACTTTAACCGGTGCAGCTACAACCGCTCTGGGAACGAGGTATACCGGTGCAATGGGAGATGAGAAATCAATTTCCCACCTCGTGGAACTCGGCAAAGCAGTAGGCGAAACCTTCTGGCACATGCCATTACCGGAAGAAATCCGCGCATACCTGAATTCAGACATTGCAGACCTTGCAAACATCAAACAGGGAAACACCGCTGCAGGAATGCTCGTGGGAGCAACATTCCTCCAGCAATTTATTGGTAAAACTTCCGACAAGGATGATGCACAACTCATACCGTGGATTCACCTGGATATCGCAAACACAGCAAACAACTCCGGGGCCCCATTTGGTGTTGTTGCATCAGGTCCCACAGGTGTTGCCGTGCGCACGCTGATCAAGCTCTCTGAGAGTTTTGCTACGGCGTAGTAGTCTCTATGAGGTTAACTTCCTCGAAGTTCCAGAGTTTTATCGTTCCTCATCGAACACAAAATCCCCCTCTCTAAAGGAAAAGAATCTTGGCTGAACTCAACTTTGATCTCGTAGTCCTCGGTGGCGGTAGCGGTGGTTACTCCGCCGCAATTCGCGCAGCTGAACTCGGAATGTCTGTTGCTCTGATTGAGAAAAACAAGCTTGGGGGCACCTGCCTTCACGTCGGTTGTATCCCTACTAAGGCCATGCTGCACGCTGCTGAGGTTGCTGATAACGCACGTGAAGCACACGAATGTGGCATCAATGCGACATTCGCTGGTGTAGACATGGACCGTGTCAACGCTTTCCGTGAGGACATCATCACCAAGAAGTTCAAGGGACTCGGCGGTCTCATCAAGGCACGCGGTATCACCGTTATCGAGGGCGAAGGTCGTCTTGTTTCACCCAACAGCGTTGCTGTTGGTGCTGACACCATCGTTGGAAAAAACATTGTTCTTGCCACCGGTTCTTACTCCAAATCACTTCCCGGTCTTGAAATCGGTGGCCGCGTTATCACCAGTGAGCACGCCCTTCAGATGAACTATGTGCCCAACAAGGTTGCCATTCTTGGTGGCGGTGTTATTGGTGTTGAGTTCGCCTCTGTATGGAAGAGCTTTGGTTCTGAGGTCGTCATCATTGAAGGTCTACCTCACCTTGTTCCCAACGAAGAAGAGAGCATTTCCAAGGCTCTTGAGCGTGCCTACCGCAAACGCGGAATCGACTACAAGCTCGGAGTTCGCTTCCAAGGTGTCACTCAAAATGATTCTGGCGTTGTTGTCACCCTTGAAAGTGGCGAAACCGTCGAAGCTGACCTTCTCCTTGTCGCAGTGGGTCGTGGACCTGCAACCGCCGGCTGTGGTTTCGAAGAAGTCGGCATCACCATGGACCGTGGTTACGTCATCACCAACGAACGACTTGCCACCAACATCCCTGGCGTTTACGCAGTTGGTGACATCGTGCCTGGCCTTCAGTTAGCACACCGTGGTTACCAGCAGGGCTTCTTCGTTGCAGAAGAAATCGCTGGCCTTAACCCTGTTGTCATCAGTGACACCAACATTCCCAAGGTCACCTATTGCGAGCCTGAAATTGCATCAGTTGGACTCACTGAGGCAAAAGCTGCAGAACAGTATGGTGCGGACAAGATTGCTGCCTACGACTACAACCTTGCTGGCAACGGTAAGAGCGAAATCTTGGGAACTGCAGGTTCTGTGAAGGTAGTTCGCCTGGTAGATGGCCCCGTAGTCGGGGTTCACATGATTGGTGCTCGCGTTGGCGAACTGATCGGTGAGGCTCAGTTGGTTGTCAACTGGGAAGCACACCCAGAAGACATAGCTCCACTTCTTCACGCTCACCCAACTCAGAACGAGTCTTTGGGTGAAGCATTCTTGTATCTAGCAGGCAAGCCACTACACACCCTGTAGACCACCCACTAAGCATTAGTAAGCTAAAAGCAACAGCTAACGAGGAGATTCATTCCATGAGCGAGTCAGTAAGCCTTCCCGCACTCGGCGAAAGCGTCACCGAGGGTACCGTTACGAGGTGGCTCAAAAACGTCGGAGACCGCGTAGAGGTTGACGAACCCTTACTTGAAGTCTCTACCGACAAGGTAGACACTGAGATTCCTTCACCTATCTCAGGTGTTGTAGAGGCCATTCTTGTCCAGGAAGATGAGACAGTTGCCGTTGGTACTGTCCTGGCGCACATCGGTGATGGCTCTGGCTCAGCAGCTCCTGCAGCTCCTGCGGCAGAGGCACCTGCAGCAGAACCAGTAGCTGTTCCTGTTGAAGCTCCCGCCCCTGCTGCAGCTCCAGTTGTTGAAGCACCTGTTGCAGCTGCCCCTCCGGTTGTTCAGGCACCTGTTGTAGCTCCCCCAGTTGTTACACCTCCGGTTGTGGCACCTCCTGTAGTGAGCACCCCTGTGGTTGCGCCTGCAGCATCAGCTGCACCCGCAGGAGGACACGCCAGCAATGCCGGTTATGTAACACCTATCGTTCGCAAGCTTGCTAATGAGAACGGTGTTGACCTGAACAGCATTGTTGGTACTGGAATCGGTGGCCGCATCCGCAAGGAAGATGTTCTTTCTGCAAGAAGCGGCTCTGCTCCAGCTGCAAAGACACGCACTCCACTTGAAGTTTCTCCACTTCGTGGAACCACAGTTCCCATGTCACGACTTCGCAAGGTTGTTGCTGAGCGTGCAGTTATTTCGATGCAAAGTACTGCTCAACTCACCAGTGTTGTTGAAGTCGATGTGACTCGCATCGCCGAGCTTCGTCAGCGCGTACAGTCACAATTTGTTGCTGCGACCGGTGGCAAGCTCAGCTTCATGCCGTTCTTTGCTCTCGCAGCAACTGAAGCCCTGAAGGCATTCCCCATTATCAACGCAACGGTTGAGGGCGACAACATCGTCTACCCCGGTTACGAGAACGTTTCCATCGCCGTTGACACCGAGCGTGGCTTGTTGACACCTGTTGTGAAGAATGCAGGCGAGCTCAACATTGCTCAGTACTCTATGGCAATTGCAGATGTTGCTCTTCGTACCCGAGAGAACAAACTGCAGCCAGATGAGCTTGCGGGTGGAACTTTCACGCTGACAAACACTGGTTCACGTGGAGCCCTGTTCGACACACCCGTAGTCTTCTTACCTCAACTAGCAATTCTGGGAACTGGTGTCGTCACCAAGCGCCCAGTGGTAATCCAAGCCGATGGTCAGGAAGTTATCGCAATTCGTTCAATGGTCTACTTGGCGCTGTCTTACGACCACCGCATCATCGATGGTGCAGACGCAGCACGATTCCTAGGTGCAATCAAGGAACGTTTGGAAGAGGGAGCGTTCGAAGCAGATCTCGGCATCTAGTTTCACTGGGGATCAAACACCTCACGTATTCGCCACGTTGCTCCTGTCTTTTGCAGAAGCAACGTGGCGAATGTCGTTAACTCCTCGTTTGTGCGAAGTGACACTTCGACCAAAACAACTTCCCCGCTTTGACTTACCACAGTTGCATGAAGATCTTCAGAGGTAACCCCTTCAGGGATTGTAAGTTGGGACAAACTTCCGCCCCGAACAAAGTCGAGGGCAGCTTGTGTCGGATCCTGGATATTTTCATCTGCTGATGGGGAGCTGGGCGTATGCGTTGGAATGTGTTCAGTTGAAGGCTGATTTCCGGGCATGAAAACTATGCCAGTAACAATCAACGACGAGACAAGTCCTAGGAAAAACAAGACACGTTTGTTTTTTGCTAAGGGTGCGACTTTCGCAATAAAGTTCACATCCCTGATAGTTTCATTGCCTTCGCTAGGCAGCTTTGCTTCATGTTGGACGGGGTCAAAGCTTCGAGGGAGCAAAGAAAATTCTTGTTCGAGTGTTTTGCCTTTCAGTGTTTGTGCAGTTGTTGCGCTTTCTTCGCAGGTTGATATCCAAACGATCTCACCATCAGAGCTACGTCCCACATCTGTTGCTTCCAATTTTTGAACGCAAATAGATAACTCATGTTCTACCTGCTCACCATTTATCTGGGCGATACCAACAATGGAATTAACTGACACATCAGCCCTATCGACCTGATAACCGACAAAGTACTTTCGTTCAAAGTGTGGGGACATAAACTCAGCTTTGATCATTCAATCAACGTAGTTATTCAGCTCCCAAAAACTGGTGGAAAGCACTGCGCTACGGGGGTTGTGGAGGATTGGCCTGAACTCAACCCTGTAGGATTTAAGCCATGTTGGAAGTTGATGTTCTCGGCTTAGGTGACCATGCGGTCCCCTATCGCGAAGCCTGGGAAAAGCAACGTGATGTTCATCGTCAAGTAGTCTCTGGCGAGCGTCCAAACACCCTACTCCTTCTGGAACATCAGTCTGTTTACACAGCTGGAAAACGAACAGAAGATTCTGAACGTCCAACTAATGGAACTGAAGTCATCGATGTAGATCGCGGCGGAAAAATCACCTGGCACGGCCCAGGGCAGCTGGTGGGCTACCCCATTACTCGCCTTCAAGAACCCATGGATGTGGTTGCCTACGTGCGCACTATTGAATCTTTGCTCATCGATGTATGTGCACGATTTGGCGTCACAGGAGAGCGTGTCGAAGGACGCTCTGGGGTCTGGGTCAATCGCGGATTGACCCACGACAAAGTTGCCGCTATTGGCATACGAATCAGCGAAGGTGTGTCCATGCACGGCTTCGCCATCAACTGCAACAACTCGCTTCAGGCATATGAAAACATCGTGGCATGTGGCATTCGTGATGCTGGCGCCACAACACTGAGCCAGATTTCTGGGAACGATATCTCCCCTTCGGATGTTGTCCCAGTTGTAACAGATCTTTTTACCCACTATTTTGAGGACTCCCATGTCAGCTGACGGCCGCAAACTGTTGCGCCTTGAGGTTCGCAATAGCGCAACCCCGATAGAGAAAAAGCCCGAATGGATTCGCACAAAAGCCAAGATGGGGCCGGAGTATCAAGCACTGCAAAAACTCGTCAAGAGTGAAGACTTGCACACCGTCTGTCAAGAAGCAGGTTGTCCCAACATTTACGAATGCTGGGAAGATCGCGAAGCGACTTTCCTCATTGGCGGATCTCAGTGCACCCGTCGTTGCGATTTCTGTCAGATTGATACTGGTAAGCCTGATGCTTTTGATCGAGATGAGCCTCGACGTGTTGGTGAATCAGTCGCACAAATGAATCTTCGCTACGCCACCGTTACAGGAGTAGCACGCGATGATCTTGAAGATGAAGGTGCCTGGCTGTACGCCGAAACCATTCGCCAAATTCACGCACAAAACCCCAATACGGGTGTCGAGATTTTGGTTCCAGATTTCTCTGGAAATCCAGAACATTTAGGTAAAGTTTTCGAAGCAGCACCGGAAGTTTTCGCTCACAATGTAGAAACTGTTCCTCGCATTTTTAAGCGTGTACGTCCTGCCTTCACCTACGAACGCTCCTTAGACGTTCTGAACCAGGGTCGCAACGCCGGAATGATTACCAAGTCCAACCTCATCCTGGGAATGGGCGAAACTCGTGAAGAAGTCAGCCAAGCCTT
The DNA here is from genome assembly GCF_003325955.1 of Aurantimicrobium sp. MWH-Uga1. NCBI lineage: Bacteria > Bacillati > Actinomycetota > Actinomycetes > Micrococcales > Microbacteriaceae > Aurantimicrobium > Aurantimicrobium sp. MWH-Uga1. The sequence continues at coordinate 913,469 of NZ_CP030929.1, forward strand.
ACAAGATCTGTATGACGCCGGTACAGACATCATCACCATCACCCAGTATTTGCGTCCTAGTGCACGTCATATGCCCGTAGACCGTTGGGTTCACCCAGAAGAGTTTGTTGAGCTCAAAGACGAGGCAGAGGGAATCGGGTACCTCGGCGTTCTCTCTGGGCCACTTGTTCGCTCCTCATACCGCGCAGGTCGACTCTACGCGCAGTCCATGCGGGCAAAGGGTCGTGAGATTCCCGAAAGCCTCAGCCACTTGGCAGACGCTGAATTAGGTTTCTCACAAGCCGTCTAAATCACATCCACCTCGTGGTTGGTCCACCAACCTCTGCAAGATAGGTATTCTTTTCACCATGGCACGCACAAAAAAGCCCAAAGGCCCTTCACGCATTAAGCAAATGTGGCAGGTCTTCCAAATGACCCGCCGCTACGACAAGAGCGTAGTTCCACTGATATTGCTCGCATTCTTCGCCCCCACCGCAATTGGAACCGGTGCAGGTATCGCTCTGAGCAATGGAAACATCTTCATCCTGGTGTTGTGGATACTCATCGGCGTGATGACGGGTGTGCTTGTTGGCATGATTGTCCTGGGGCGTCGCGCCGAGCGTGCTGCCTACTCACAAATAGAAGGCCAGCCAGGAGCAGTTGGAGCGGTATTAAAGTCTGCACAGCGACGCAGTTGGATTGGCGAAGAGACACCCGTTGCCATCAACCCCAAGACTAAAGATGCGATCTATCGTGCAGTTGGTCGCGGTGGTGTTGTCCTGATTGCTGAAGGCCCCATAGCTCGTACACAGCGACTCGTTGATGATGAGCGTCGTAAGACCGCCAAGGTTCTGCCCAACGTTCCCATTACAGTGCTCACGGTCGGTCCTGACGAAACTTCAGTCAAGCTGTACAAACTTGGTTGGCAAATGACAAAAATCAAGCATGCATTGACCAAGAATGAAGTTCGTATTGTGGCTAACCGTTTGTCGTCATTAGGAACAAACGTTCCTATCCCCAAGGGAATCGACCCATTCAAAGTGCGCCCATCTCGCGCACGCTAAGAAAAGCATTCCAGTGAAGCCCGCATCGCGGGCTTCACTGCGTTAACTGGATTTCAGAAGAATCGTTCCAGCGATCTTGTCGTGAAAACCTCGTTGATCTGAATCCCACACCAAGGCAGGAACTACCAACGCCAGCAGCACACTGCGCACGATAGGACGCCACCAGTCGAGTGCACCGCCCGAAATGTTCACTAGATACAAGCGGAAAATGCGGTGCCCCATACTTCCTCCAATAAACCAGATGCCAAGTATTTGGAGTACGACAAAAACTCCCAATAACTGCAATTGACCTGCTGCTGAAGAAGATAAGGTCAAATAGTCTTTTCCGGTTACCAGCATCAAAACAAGCGCTGAAATAACCCAGTCCAGAGTAATTGCGAGTAGGCGACGACCTACACGTGCTACTGATTGTGGACCAGATTCAGGTAAACCCAGCCTTTCCCCCGGGTAGGAACTCAGGGGGATGTTGTTGTCCTTATTTCCTGGACCTGAATGAGAAGTCATATGCCAAAGTTTACGGTCGTTGAGCTTGTAACATGAATGAAACAATTGCGATACAGCACTGCAACGCCAGACTCATACATTTAAGTCATCGCTACACACACGTAGTAACGCTATATCCATCAAATTTGGAGCACATAAAGCATGTTCAAAGATTCCTCCGAGGTTCTCAAGTTCATCAAGGACACTGACGTTAAGTTCCTTGATATCCGTTTCACCGATTTGCCCGGTGTCCAGCAGCACTTCAACATTCCTGCCTCAACCGTGGATGAAGAATTCTTCACCGTAGGCCAAATGTTTGATGGCTCTTCTATTCGCGGCTTTGCTTCGATTCACGAGTCCGACATGCAGCTCATTCCAGACCCCACCACCTGCTACATCGATGAGTTCCGTACTGAACGCACTCTTGTGATGCTCTTTGACATCTACAACCCACGTACTGGTGAGATCTACCACCGTGACCCCCGTCAGGTTGCTAAAAAGGCAGAGAAGTACCTGGCATCCACTGGAATCGCAGATACAGCATTTTTCGCTCCTGAAGCTGAATTTTTCATCTTTGATGACGTGCGCTACGAAGTAAACCAGCAAACTTCCTTCTACAAAATCGACTCTTCTGAGGCTCCCTGGAACTCTGGCAAGAAGATTGAAGGCGGAAACCTCGCTAACACCACTCCCTACAAGGGTGGCTACTTCCCCGTCTCCCCCGTTGACCAGCACGCTGATCTCCGCGATGACATCTGCCTCAAGCTCATGAACGCAGGCCTTATTCTTGAGCGCAGCCACCACGAGGTTGGAACTGCAGGTCAGGGTGAAATCAACTACCGATTCGACACCATGGTGCGCGCAGCTGATGACATCCTGAAATTCAAGTACATTGTGAAGAACACCGCTAATGAGTGGGGCAAGACAGCAACATTCATGCCTAAGCCTCTCTTCGGTGACAACGGTTCAGGTATGCACACCCACCAGTCGCTGTGGAACGACGGCAAGCCTCTGTTCTACGACGAGAACGGGTACGGCGGTCTTTCAGACATCGCACGTTGGTACATCGGTGGACTGCTCAAGCACGCAGGTGCTGTGCTTGCATTCACCAACCCAACCGTGAACTCCTACCACCGCTTGGTTCCTGGCTACGAAGCTCCTGTAAACCTTGTTTACTCCGCTGGTAACCGTTCAGCTGCGATTCGTATCCCCTTGACCGGTAACAACCCTAAGGCAAAGCGCATCGAGTTCCGTGCACCAGATGCGTCAGGTAACCCTTACCTTGCATTCGCCGCACAGATGATGGCTGGACTTGATGGAATCAAGAACCGCATCGAACCTCACGAGCCTGTTGACAAGGACCTCTACGAATTGCCCCCCGAGGAAGCAAAGAACATTCCTCAGGTTCCTGGCTCTCTCGAAGATGCTCTTGTTGCACTCGAAAATGACCACGAATTCCTGCTCGCAGGCAACGTGTTCACTAAGGACCTCATCGACACCTGGATTTCGTACAAGCGTGATAACGAAATCAAGCCACTGTCGCTTCGTCCCCACCCCTTCGAGTTCGAGCTCTACTACGGCGTTTAGTCCAAACAGAGAAAACTCTCAGAATGCCGCTCCTTCGGGGGCGGCATTCTTGGTTTCTAAGAAAAATCAAAAAACACGCGTTCTACAACCTGGCGAGATCGCCGAGTAATGGAAAGGTAATCCTCTTCGAGGCGGCTTGCGGATCCTGGCGGATAATTCAATAGTCGGGCAATGCCTTCTAGGTCTCGAGTGTCTTGGGGCAGCACGTCGGTAGCTTTATCGGCCCAAATAGTAATTCCAGACCTCACCCGTGAAGCAAATATCCATGCCTCGATGAGCTTTGAGGCATCATCTTGTGAAATGAGTTGTTCTTCGGCGGCAACCCGAAGTGCACTGACCGAAGAGGTGGTCTGCAATTGGGGGAACTGATGTGCATACTGAAGTTGGAGTAATTGGACCGTCCACTCAACATCACTCAGTGATCCACGACCTAATTTCACATGACGTGAAGGATCAGCGCCCTGTGGCAAACGTTCTGCCTCCACGCGCGCTTTGATACGCCTTATTTCGCGGACATCATCGATGCTGATTTCCGCGGGATAACGAACACTGTTGATCAGCTCCATCATGTCTGATTGAAGTTGTTCAGGACCGAGAACGGCGCGTGCTCGCAACAAGGCTTGCGCTTCCCACATTAGAGACCATCGCGCGTAGTATGCGGCGTAGGAGTCCAGAGAACGCGCAATGGCTCCATTCTTTCCCTCGGGGCGGAGATCCGTATCAATGTCGAATGGCAGTCTTGGGTCTTCTGCTAGCTCCTTAATTCGAAGAATGATCCGTTCAGCACGTTTCTGGGCCACCTCCCCGTCACACTCTGGTGTACCGCGATAAACATAAATCACGTCAGCATCGCTATCGAAGCCGAGTTCTTGCCCTCCGTAACGCCCCATCGCAATCACGACAAACTCTGGATTGTGCTGAGATTCCCGCAGTGCGATGCCTAAGTATCCGCTTAACGCAGCGGTAGTGACGTCACTGAGGCCTTGGCTTATCTGGTCAATGGTGAGGACGTTGAGAATTCCGCCAATTGCTAAACGTAATACTTCACGGCGACGCATTGATCGCACAGCTTTACGGGCGGCTTCATCGTCCTCGTGGTGGCGGGCCAAGATTGATAGCACTTCCGCACTAAGTACTTCTTCCGTGGTCGGCTGCAATTCTTCATCACCATCAAACCAGGCTGCTGATTCAGGTATGAGTTCCATCAGATCGGAGACGTAACGTGACCCGCTGAGGACTTGTGTGAGGCGTTGTGCCGCACCTGCAGAATCTCGCAGCATACGAAGGAACCAGTGCGACTCTCCTAATTGTTCACTCAGCAATCGGAAACTCAACAGGCCATGATCTGGATTTGCGCCTTCGGAAAGCCATTGCAACATGACCGGAAGTAATGCGCGTTGAATCGCTGCACGTCTGGAGACACCAGATGTGAGTGCGGCTATGTGTTTCAGTGACCCCCTTGGATCTCTGAATCCAATAGCAGCAAGACGAGCTTCAGCTTGGTCACTCGTGAGCTGGTGAGTTTCTTCAGGCAGCTTCGCTACTGCAGCAAGCAAGGGCCGGTAGAAGAGACGCTCATGGAGTTCACGGACTTCGAGTTTGGTTTGTTGCCAATTGGCGACAACTTCTGCGGCCGTGTTCCACAAGCCAGTAGCTCGAGCTAATACACGCTGTTCTGCTTCATCTCGGGGCATGAGGTGTGTTCGAGTCAGATCTCGTAATTGCATGCGATGTTCTAACAAACGCAAGAACCGATAATCAGCTGCAAAGCTTTGTGCTTCGTCTCGACCGACATAACCAGCCTGTGACAGGCGTTGGAGCGACTCTAGGGTGCCACGAGTGTGAACAGTGTCATCAACAAGGCCGTGTACGAGTTGGAGTAATTGAACAGTAAATTCAATATCCCGAAGGCCACCTGGACCGAGTTTGATTTGATACTCCACATCGTCACCAGGAATATTCTCGGTGACTCTTTCGCGCATGCGCTGTACTTGTTCGACAAAGTTTGACCGGTTTGCACTTGACCAAACCTTAGGTGCAACGCTTGCAATGTATTGCTCTCCCAGTTCTAGACTGCCAGCCAGCGGTCTTGCTTTGAGGAGAGCCTGGAATTCCCAGTCTTTCGCCCAACGGTCGTAGTAGGCCATATGTGACTCGAGAGTTCGAACAAGAGCACCGTCCTTACCCTCCGGACGCAAGTTGGCATCTACTTCCCACAAGCCAGGTTCTTTGGAAACTTCATAGATGCTTCGAGCGGTGTGCTGAGCCAGACGTGTAGCAATGGTCAACGCCTGGTCTGTTGACAAAGCTGCCTCGTCACGTGAGCGGGCAACATAAATGACATCGACATCGCTGAGATAGTTCAGTTCTCGAGCACCGCACTTACCCATACCGATGATGGCCAGATCAACAAGAGCAACCTCATCGGCACTGAACTGCCCGGCTACTTCAGCCCGAGCTACAGCAAGGCCAGCTTCCAATGCTGCTCCTGCAATATCTGACAGTGCGCCAGTGATGACCTCAATTTGTGAAAGCGGGTCTTTATGGTTGAGGTCCCAGAGCGCAATAGCCAGCAAGTGTTCCCGGTAGCGAATACGCAGTGCATCGCGTGCTTGATCTGCCGTAAGCCCTGCAATTGATTTGGTGGCTTGAACACTGTCTAACAGAGAAGCCCGAAGCTTTTCCTGATCCCCAGGTAGCTGGGGTTCTTTCAAAAAGACATTCAGGGTTTGCGGATGTCTCTCAATAAACTCTGCAAGCCCACGAGAACCACCCAAGATGTTTAGTAAGCGAGTGGTGGCTTCTTCTTGCCTCAGAATCTTCTTCAGCACAGTCGAAGCAGAATGAGTTTGTCCAAGCCGGACAAGCCAGGTTAATGCTCTATCGGGATCAGCGCTTGAAGAAACTGCTGAAAGAATGAGCTCAGGTTGCGCACCTGTGATTGCAACCACCGAGTCGACGCACTCCAACGCTTCACTGAGTTCAGTGAAACCAGCCTTTGCGAGCTGAGTGCGCGACAGTGCCACAAGAAGCGAAAAAGTTAAAGAGTTTCGAGGTTGGAACGCAGCTCGAAATTCGTGACCTGGTTGCGGTAATCTGCCCACTCCTGACGCTTGTTTCGCAGAACATAGTCAAACACTTTAGATCCCAGCGTCTCGGCTACGAGCTCAGACTCCTCCATCAAGCTGATGGCATTGTTCAAGCTAGAAGGAAGTGGTTTGTACCCCAGCGCTTTACGCTCAGTGTCCGTGAGCTCCCAGGCGTTCTCTTCAGCTTCTGCTGGAAGATCCATGCTTTCCTCGATGCCCTTCAGGCCCGCGGCGAGGAGCACAGAGTAGGCAAGGTAGGGGTTCGCTGCAGAGTCGATAGCGCGATATTCGATACGAGCGCTTTGACCCTTTCCGGGTTTGTAGACAGGTACACGAACCAGTGCAGAACGGTTGTTGTGGCCCCAGTTTGCAAACGCAGGAGCCTCACCGCCACCCCAAAGACGCTTGTACGAGTTGACGTACTGGTTAGTGACCGCAGTAATTTCAGGGGCATAGTGCAACAGACCGGCAATAAACTGACGCCCCACCTTGGAGAGTTGGTGCTTAGCGCCTGCTTCGAAGAAGGCGTTGTTATCGCCCTCAAATAAGGACATGTGAGTGTGCATACCACTACCTGGGTGTTCAGCAAATGGCTTGGGCATGAACGTTGCATAAACGCCCTGTTCCATAGCAACTTCCTTGATAACGGTTCTGAAGGTCATGATGTTATCTGCGGTGGTCAAGGCATCTGCGTAGCGGAGGTCAATTTCATTTTGTCCAGGACCAGCTTCATGGTGACTGAACTCAACTGAAATACCAATGTCTTCAAGCATCCGTACAGACCGGCGACGGAAATCGTGTGCCGTGCCGCCGGGCACATTGTCAAAGTAGCCGGCGTGGTCAATGGGTTGAGCACCGCCATTTGCCCAGTCGGAATCTTTCAGGAGGTAAAACTCGATTTCAGGGTGTGTATAGAACGTAAACCCACGTTCTGCAGCTTTTGCAAGCGTGCGTTTGAGTACATTTCGTGGGTCTGAGACTGCAGGCTGCCCATCAGGGGTGTTAATGTCACAGAACATTCGGGCAGTAGGGTCGATTTCTCCACGCCAGGGCAAGATCTGGAAGGTTGAGGGATCTGGGTGTGCAAGGACGTCAGCCTCATAGGCGCGAGTCAGTCCTTCGATAGCAGACCCGTCTATACCGACACCTTCAGCAAAGGCACCTTCGACTTCAGCAGGCGCAACAGCAACAGACTTGAGGGTACCGTTCACGTCAGTGAACCACAGTCGAACGAACTTAACACCGCGCTCTTCAATAGTGCGCAATACGAAGTCTTGTTGCTTGTCCATGAGAACCCTTTCCTATCGCTACTAGGCTACTTGTTATGCCGATTCTTCGCTTGGCTCTTGCCCAGACAAACCCTCGTTTAGGGGATTTTTCTCACAATTCTTTACACATTGTTAACACAGTGAGGCAGGCCTACGATCACGGAGCCGATCTGGTTGCTTTCGGAGAAATGGTGCTGACTGGGTACCCCATCGAAGATCTTGCGACCCGACCGGATTTCTTAAATGAATCATGGGTTGTTTTGCAACGCGTTGCCAAAGACATTGCTGATGCAGGCGCCGGCAGCATTCCTGTCCTCGTGGGCTTCCCCCACGGCCCAGTTGATGATGTAGAGCATTCAGCCCACTCCCCTTCAGCTATCGCACACAACTCGGTCGCGGTGTTGCAAGATGGCAGAGTTATCGGAATTTATAACAAGCACCACTTACCCAACTACTCAGTGTTCGATGAATACAGAATCTTTCGTCCTGGCCACAATGCAGTAGTCGTGCACGTTGCCGGAGCAGATATTGCTTTAGCTATTTGTGAGGATATTTGGCGGGAAGGCGGACCTGTAGCTGCTATTGCAGAGGTAAAACCGAGCCTATTGCTGGTGATGAACGGTTCACCCTTTGAGCGAGAAAAGGACGAAGTTCGCCTACCTCTGGTCCAACGTCGCGCAGAACACATCAATGCTCCTGTTGTCTACCTCAACATCGTGGGAGGTCAAGACGATCTCGTCTTCGATGGTGGCAGCTTTGTAACAAACTCTTCAGGAAAACTATTGGCGCGTGCCCACCAATTCGTTGAACAAACCATCGTGATGGATATCGATCTGAAGGAATCTTCCAGTCATGGCGCTCAGCTTGGCCCTGGTGTTGCTGTTATAGATGCAGGAAATGGTCACCCACACCGTGCATCACGAACACCTGTTGAGGCAGAAATAGCTCCCCAACTTGAAATCAACGAGCAAATCTGGGACGCACTTGTTTTGGGCATGCGTGACTATGTGGAAAAGAACGGCTTCAGCTCGGTCATTTTGGGTCTTTCTGGAGGGATAGATTCTGCGGTGTGTGCAGCACTCGCTGTGGATGCAATCGGACCCGAGCGGGTCTTTGGCGTATCCATGCCCAGTCGATATTCCAGTGATCATTCACGCTCTGACGCTGATGACCTCGCAGAGCGTTTAGGAATCCACATCCGCACTGAACCTATTGCCGATCTTGTCTTCCCCGTAGAACAACAGCTTGACCTCGAGGGAATTTCAGCCGAGAACCTCCAAGCACGAATTCGCGGAATCATTTTGATGGGCTTGAGTAATGCCGAAGGTCACCTGGTGCTCACCACAGGTAATAAGACAGAGATTGCTGTCGGATACAGCACCATTTATGGAGACAGCGTGGGAGGCTTTGCCCCCATCCGTGATGTCCCCAAAACCTTGGTGTGGGAATTGGCAAAGTGGCGCAATGAACACGCTCGAAAAAAAGGCCTCATTGCGCCCATTCCAGAGAATTCCATTACTAAACCGCCCTCGGCAGAATTGCGCCCAGGGCAGGTCGATCAAGACACCCTGCCAGAATATGAGGTTCTGGATGCCATTCTCGATGCGTACATCACTGAACGCGTAGGACGAGATGTCATCATCGGGCGCGGGTTTGAGCCAAACATGGTCGATCGTGTGATCACTTTGGTAGACCGCGCGGAGTGGAAGAGACGCCAAGGCGCTATTGGCCCAAAAATTTCTCAGATGGCCTTTGGGCGAGATAGGCGGCTGCCCGTCACTTTCACCCGTAACTAGACTGAATCTATGAGTGTTCACCCAGATCCCACCTCAGAAGCTGTCCTGAAGCGTGTTCGCACGCGTCATTTTGCCCAAGCTAAAGCTAACGGCATCAAAATTACTGGGCTGACGAGCTATGACACTTTGACCGCCCAGATCTTCGATGAAGCAGGGATAGATTTCCTGCTTGTCGGTGACTCGGCAGGAAACACTGTCCTGGGATATGACTCGACCCTTCCTGTGACGGTGGATGAACTCATCCCATTGACGCGCGCGGTTGCGCTGTCAGCTAAGCGTGCATTCGTGATTGCAGATATGCCTTTTGGGTCCTATGAGGAAGGCCCTGAACACGCACTGCGCACGGCAATGCGGTTCATGAAAGAAACACATGCTCACGCGGTCAAACTCGAAGGTGGAGTTCGTAGCTCTGATCAAATTCGCCGCATCGTGGAATCCGGCATCCCCGTCATGGGCCACGTTGGATTTACGCCTCAGAGTGAGCACGGCTTGGGCGGCCATATGATTCAAGGTCGCGGTGAGGCAGCTGACCGTGTATTCGCAGACGCCCAGGCAGTTGAAGCAGCCGGTGCATTCGCTGTAGTTCTTGAGATGATTCCTGCGGAGCTCGCAGCGCGCATCACAGCAGAGTTAAGTATTCCCACCATCAGCGTTGGTGCTGGTGCCCACACAGACGGACAGCTTTTAGTCTGGACAGACTTTGCAGGCATGAACACTGGACGCGTTCCCAAGTTTGTTAAGCAATACGCTCAGCTTGGTACTGTCCTCAGCGAGGCAGCAGCGGCCTTCAAAGCAGATGTGGAATCAGGTACCTATCCAGGGCCCGAACACAGCTACCAGGACGACTAACTAGTTGCCTTCGCGTTCGGCGCGCTCTTCAGCTTCCCAACGCTCACTGTTTTCACGCAGTTTTTCCATTGCGTGCTCTGCTTCATGTGCTGTCTCGAAAGGGCCAACGCGCTCAGACGAGGGCGACAGGTAGCCTTTTTCAACAGACTTGGTGTGCAGGTTGTACCAGAACATTTCACTTGGCTTCTCAGACATAAACTTAACCTTATGCCTAGAGATGCCACAGGGGTTCTTATCCCCGGAGTTTTGAGTCCAGAACGTCACGTTCCCTCAAACATTATTCGGCCTCCCTATGTTGGAAAAACCACGCCACCAGCCCACACAACAGGTGATGTGTATGACGCTGAAACGATTGAGAAAATTCGTCGCGCTGGAAAAATTTCTTCCCAAGCATTAGATCTGATTGGTTCTGTTATCAAGCCAGGAATGACGACAGATGAGATAGACCAAATCGGTCATGACTATGTCATCAGTCACGGCGCTTATCCTTCAACCCTGGGATATCGCGGATATCCCAAATCGTTGTGTACCAGTGTGAACGAAGTTATTTGTCATGGCATCCCTGATGACACCGTTATTCAAGAAGGAGATCTCGTCAATGTGGACATTACGAGTTATCTTGAAGGCGTCCATGGCGACACAAACAGAACATTTATCGTCGGTGAAACCTCACCTGAGGTTCGAGATCTTGTCGAACGAACCCACGAGGCGCTCAACCGCGGCATCAAGGCTGTTGCTCCGGGGCGCGAGGTCAATGTCATCGGCAGAGCAATTGAGTCCTATGCCAAACGCTTTGGTTACGGCGTTGTCAGGGACTTCACTGGTCATGGTGTGGGAACAAGTTTCCACTCCGGTTTGATCATCCCCCACTATGACTCTTCTCCGCTCTACAACGACATTATGGAAGTAGGCATGGTCTTCACCATAGAACCCATGCTCACCTTGGGAACCCATGAGTGGGATATGTGGGCAGATGATTGGACGGTCACAACCAAAGACAAGTCCTGGACTGCCCAGTTTGAACACACTCTCGTTGTCACCGAGACTGGTGCAGATATCTTGACCCTGTCCTAACCACGATTGATAAGGAATTCATGAACGCGCGCGCAATCGGTATCGATATTGGTGGAACTGGCATCAAGGGTGGATTGGTTGATGTTGATTCCGGAGAAATCATTGGGGAACGCATCCGGGTCGCTACGCCTGTCGGAGGTGAGCCTGAAGATATAGCTCGCGTTGTCAAGGATGTCGTTGAACAGCTCAATGTGGGCGAAGATGTTCCGGTTGGAATTTGTTTCCCCAGCTCCATTCGTCACGGTGTTACCACACTTGCAGCCAATATTTCCAAGCGATGGATTGGATTTGAAGCAGAGAAGTTTTTTGAAGAACAACTTGGACGCAACATTCACTTTGTGAACGATGCTGACGCTGCAGGCTATGCCGAAGTTGTCTATGGGGCGGCCAAGGACCAAGAAGGGCTAGTCATCATGACAACCTTAGGCACCGGCATCGGTGGAGCAATGATCTATAACGGCGTCTTGATCCCTAATGCTGAACTGGGGCATCTCGAAATTGACGGAGTAGACGCTGAGAAGCGTGCTGCGGGGGTTATACGTGAACGTGAGGGCCTTACCTACGAGGAATGGGCACAGCGCCTTCAGCGCTACTACAGCCACGTTGAGATGTTGTTCTCCCCCGAGCTCTTCATTGTTGGTGGAGGTATTTCGAAAAGCCACGAACAGTTCTTGCCCCTACTGAACCTGCGCACACCCATAGTTCCAGCCAAGCTACTCAACAAAGCAGGCATTATGGGTGCCGCAAAGTTGGCTTACGATTTAGCCGAATAGGAGAATGGGCCGGCTAATACGCCGGGTTCTGTCGGTTTCCCGTGACGGCCATCTATCTCGAAATTACGTTGCCGCAATTTTCTAGCGGTCTACCCGAGAACTCAGCGAGTAGCTTCACCGTTCTCTGTCTGACCTTGCTCCGGGCGAGGTTTACCTAGCCAGTCTGGTCACCCAGGCTGCTGGTGGTCTCTTACACCACCGTTTCATCCTTACCGCCGGCGAACCGGAGGCGGTTTACTTTCTGTTGCACTATTCTCGCGGGTTACCCCGGGTGGGTGTTACCCACCGCCCTACTCTGTGGAGCCCGGACGTTCCTCGGTGATGAAGGAAACTTCACCAACGCGACCGTCTTGCCGACCCATTCTTCTTCAGCTTTCAGTCTAGGACAGTACTTCAGGCCTGAAAAGAATCGCGAATATCCATTGATTTATTGGCTGCAGCATCAGCCAACGCATTTTGTAGTCGTGGAACCCATTCGTAGGTGACAGCCCTGTTACCAATAACCTCGCGAGCTTGTGCTGCCATTTGCGCCATATCAGGATGTTTTATCTTCCAACGGCCAGTCATTTGCTCAACAACTAGCTTGGAGTCCATGCGAACGTGGACGAGAGCACCTGGGTCGATTTCGTAGGCGCGAATCAAACCGGCAAGTAATCCGTTGTATTCCGCAACATTGTTGGTAGCAACGCCGACGTACGCCCCGACAGTGGCAAGAACCTGCTGGCTTTCGCCATCAATAACTACCGCTCCACCAGCAGCAATTCCGGGGTTACCCCGAGAGCCCCCATCTGCCTCAATAATGAGTTGACGTGGCATGTTACAGACCAGACTCATTAGTTCGCACGAGAATGCAGGAGCTGTCTGGGCAGATCACAACATCATCGGGTGCGGCAGCACGAATAGCATCGAGATCTGTGGAAGTAAGTTCAACCCCACTACCACCGGTGACGCGTCGGGTGAGTAAAGCTGCTCCGATGCCATAACGAGCGCGTTGGCGTTCATACAGCTCAATCAGATCTGCAGGAAGTGACTGCGCCAACGCTGCTCTTTCACTTGAAACTTGAGCAATCTCGCGGTCATATTCTGCTTCTTTGCTGGCAATAGCTGCGGCCAGCTCGCTTCGCTGAGCATCCAGTGCATCACGCTGGGCAATGACGGAAGCAACTTCAGCCTCGGCATCTTCAACATTTTGCATCACAACAAGCTCAGCATCTTCAAGGTTTGATTTGCGAGTTGCTAGTGAAGCGAGCTCTGCTTCGAGCGCTTGAACTTCCTTTGCTGACACGGCACCGCTTTCACGTTGTTTGTCTTTTGCGATGCGCTCATCCACAACGCGTACGTCATCTTCGATTCGAGATAGTTCAACCTTTGCGTCATCGAGCACACCTTGGGCAGCAATGAGTTCCTGAGAAAACTCACGCAACCGAGTCTGAAGTTCCGCCAACTCTTTCTGCTCGGCAATATGTGCACTAGCATGTGTCAGTTGGGCAATGCGGTTGTCCTGCTCCTGCAGTGTGAGCAGAGCTAACTGATTTTCGGGGCTTGCTTTCACTGGAACTTCTCTCTTGAACTGTGTGGGGAGCGATACTTCTACTGTACGACGAGGAAATCCCAGGGGTCTGTTCTCACATCCGAGACTTCTATGTGAATATTCGGAAATGCTTTCTTCAATTGCGCACCGGCGACATCAAGCCATAACCATTCAGCAGCCCAATGTGAAATATCAATCAGCGCAGGGCCTGACCCAAGAAGTGCTTGTTCGCGGAATTCTTGTGCTGGGTGGTGACGTAAATCTGAGGTGATGTACACATCAGAACTGAGCACTAAGTGGTTAGAAAGCAAAGAATCTCCTGCTCCACCGCAGAGCGAAATGGTGGAAACCTCTTGATCAAAATTTCCCGAAACCTTTACTCCACCAGCAGTGTGAGGAAGCACAGTTGCTAGATGTTGAGCTAGAGCACCTAGGGTCATAGGAGAAGAAAGCTCACCGGTGCGACCAATGCCAGTTCCTACCTCACTGGAGGCAACTAATGGCTTCAGGTTACTCAACCCTATTCGCTGAGCTATAACATCGGAGACCCCGTCAGTGACCACGTCTGCGTTTGTGTGTGCTGCGAGCAACGCAACACCAGAGCGAATGAGCTTCGAAACCAAATGCCCCTTATAGCGATCCTCAGCTACGGAGGTTACAGAGCGCATCAACAACGGGTGGTGGGTGAGTAACAGGTCTGCATTGATGTCACAGGCTTGAGTGACAGTTTCGGAGACTGCGTCGACTGCGAGAAGAATCCGTGTGACTTCTTGATTGAGGGAACCAACCACAAGTCCCGGTGCATCCCACTCCTCTGCGCCAGATAGAGGCCACAGTGTGTGGGCATAGTCAACAACTTCTCGAAGGGTGGTCACGATTCGAGCCTAGTCGTCAGAATTCGCTCCGAAAACGAGTTCATCAAAAGTCGGACGTGGTGCAAATGAACTCAGTGGGTTATTTGAGCGAACGCGAGGAACCTCAGTTTCCGCAACAACATCCACTTCAAGAACTTCTTCAACTACTTCTTCCACAACAGGGACGGAGTACTCAACAGGTGGCGCCTCTTGAACCGGAGAAATGAGAACAGGAGGAGCAACGACAGGGACTGGTTGGCTCACTAAGACTTCACCAAACATCTGTGGAATGGGTTCGGGACCGGCGGTTTCTGCAATAGTGGTAGCAACGACTAGCCCGTCGACACTGATCTCGGAGAGAATACGTTCGGCAATCACCTGAGCATCTTCGACGACGTCTTCAACGAGGACATCTTCCACCACTACGTGATCATCAATCACAGCTGCCGTGACAGTTTCCTCAGCAATGTAGGTGATGGGCTGAGTGTGTTCCAGGGTTGATTCGTCAACCACGGGCTGAAACTGCTCGACGACCGTTTCTTGAACGACGACAACCTCGGAAGTGTCCTCCAAGAGAGCGCCAAAAAGCTCATCAATGCCGGTGTCTTCGGCCTCTTCCGCCACGTCAACCTCAGGACCAGGGCTCTCCACAAATGGGCTAGGGGTAACCTCAACTTGCTCAGTGGGAGGAACTGGTGTTTGCGCTGCTGGCGCAGTGCCTCGCATGAGGCGCATCTGCTCTTCTAGCAAGTGAGCGAGCTCCTCGTCAGAGTGGGGTTGAAATGATGGCTGTTGTTCTTCAGACACGATCGCACCTCCTCAGACGACAGGGGGAAATCCCCTCAAAGCACCCTACTTGAACTCAGTAGGTTTTCCTAAAACCTCGAACCCGGGTGTTGAAAAAATAGAAAAAGCGCCACTTTTCAGTGACGCTCTTTCGCACGAGTGGGCCCTACCGGGCTCGAACCGATGACATCCACGGTGTAAACGTGGCGCTCTACCAACTGAGCTAAAGGCCCGTGCAGAAAACCATATTACAGGTTTTCCACCAGCTCTTTGTACGCTGCCAAATCACGAGGAGCTCCGGGCTCAGTAACGAACTGGCCTGCGAGGTTTCCGTCTTTATCAATTACGAAAGTTCCCCGGTTTGCAAAACCTTTGTCTTCGAGGAAGACGCCGTACTTTGATGCAACTGCGCCGTGTGGCCACATATCAGAAAGAAGAGAGAAGTCGTAGTTTTCTTTTTCTGCAAAAACTCGCAGCGTGGGGCTGGAATCAACAGAGATGGCAAGCAGTTCAACATTGTTGTTGTTAAAAACTGAAATGTTGTCACGCAGTTCACACAGTTCGCCCGTGCAAATGCCAGTGAAAGCAAGAGGATAGAAAACCACTACGACGGGTTTCACCCCACGGAACTGTGAGAGGGAAATTTCCTCGCCAAATTGATTCTTCAGTGTGAAATCTGGTGCGGGTGCTCCTACGGTGAGGGCCATCTCAATACTCCTGTGGTTTGTGGACTGTAGATAGAACAATCCTAAATGTGTTGTGGCTTGTCTCTGCCACCAAGTTAATGTCTAGGGCTTGCTCTCGATAGAGTGTTACACAGCATTCTGTTTGTAATCCAGGCAATGCACTCCCTCCCCTAAATGCATAGGCATGATCTGCCTAAAGAAAGAGGTTGTTGTGACGGTTAACGACCAAGATCCATATTCGGTCACTAACTATGACGCAGATCCCCAAGAAACTGCCGAATGGAAAGAATCTCTTGATGCAGTAGTCGAGGCTCAGGGACACGAACGTGGTCGCGAGATCATGCTCAGCCTCTTGCGTCGCTCCAAGGAGCTTCACCTGGGCGTCCCCATGGTTCCGACAACCGATTACCTCAATACCATTGCCCCTGAGAATGAACCAGCGTTCCCCGGCGATGAAGAAACAGAACGTCGTTACCGCGCCTGGATTCGCTGGAACGCCGCCATGATTGTGCACCGCGCACAGCGTCCAGGTATTGGTGTGGGTGGCCACATCTCGAGCTACGCCTCCTCTTCTTCGCTCTACGAAGTGGGCTTCAACCACTTCTTCCGCGGTCAAGATCACCCCGGTGGTGGAGACCAAATCTTTGTGCAGGGGCACGCATCCCCCGGTGTGTACGCCCGTGCATTCCTTGAGGGACGCCTGAACGAAAACCAACTTGATGGTTTCCGCCAGGAAAAGTCTCACGCCGGCGGAGGACTATCCTCGTACCCACACCCTCGCCTGATGCCTGATTTCTGGCAATTCCCCACCGTGTCGATGGGTCTTGGCCCAATCAACGCGATTTACCAGGCACAACTCAATCGTTACCTCACCAACCGTGGCATCAAGGATGCTTCTGACCAGCAGGTCTGGGCATTCCTGGGTGATGGTGAAATGGACGAGGTCGAATCACGCGGACAGCTTCAGGTAGCTGCCAACGAAGGACTCGACAACCTCAACTTCGTCATCAACTGCAACTTGCAGCGTCTCGATGGTCCCGTGCGTGGTAACGGAAAGATCATTCAGGAACTCGAAAGCTTCTTCCGTGGTGCTGGATGGAACGTCATTAAGGTCATCTGGGGTCGTGAATGGGATTCACTTCTGGCAAACGACCATGATGGTGCCCTGCGCACACTGATGAACGTCACTCCTGATGGTGACTTCCAGACCTACAAGACTGAAGATGGTGCCTTTGTTCGCGAGAACTTCTTTGCTCGAGACCCACGCGCACTCAAGCTGGTAGAACACATGAGCGACGACGACGTCTGGAAGCTCAAGCGCGGTGGCCACGACTACAACAAGGTTTACGCTGCATTCAAGGCTGCTTCCGAGCATAAGGGTCAACCCACCGTCATCCTGGCTCACACCATCAAGGGATACGGCCTAGGTAAGCACTTCGAAGGTCGAAACGCGACCCACCAGATGAAGAAAATGAAGCTTGACGATCTCAAGCTCATGCGTGACTTCCTTAAGATCCCGATCAGCGATGCGGTTCTTGAGGAAAACCCCTACATGCCTCCCTACTACAAGCCTGAGGAACATGACCCCAGCCTGCAGTACATGCATGAACGTCGTCGTGAACTCGGTGGATACCTTCCAGAGCGTCGCACGAAGTACACACAAATACCCCTGCCTGAGCCAAAGACTTACGAAATTGCGGCAAAGGGTTCCGGTGTGCAAGAGGTGGCCACCACGATGGGATTTGTGCGCCTCCTCAAGGACATGATCAAGGACAAGGAATTTGGTCCTCGCATCGTGCCCATCATCCCTGACGAGGCTCGTACCTTCGGTATGGATGCATTCTTCCCCAACGCAAAGATATACAACCCCAACGGTCAGCACTACATGTCCGTGGACCGTGATCTTCTTCTTGCTTACAAGGAAGACCCTGCAGGAACCATCATTCACGTAGGTATTAATGAGGCTGGTGCTCTTGCCGCATTCACTGCAGTGGGTAGCTCGTATTCCACACAGGGTGAAATACTCATTCCGATCTACGTCTTCTACTCGATGTTTGGATTCCAGCGCACAGGAGATGCCTTGTGGCTCGCGGGTGACCAGATGGTCCGAGGCTTTGTAATCGGCGCAACTGCAGGTCGCACCACACTGACCGGTGAGGGCCTCCAGCACGCTGACGGGCACTCTCCGATTCTTGCTGCGACAAACCCCGCAGTGGTGACCTACGATCCTGCCTACACTTACGAAATCGGACACATCATGCGTGATGGTTTGCAGCGTATGTATGGCGGAACACATCCCGACCCCAACGTAATGTACTACCTCACGGTGTACAACGAGCCCATCGTTCAGCCAGTTGAGCCAGAAGGTCTTGACGTTGAAGGTGTTCTGCGCGGCATCTATCGTTTGCAAGAAAACGACATGCCCGGAACCAAGGCTCAAATCTTGGCTTCTGGTGTGGCTGTTCCCTGGGCTCTTGAAGCGCAGAAGCTGCTTGCTGAAGACTGGAACATCTCTGCTGATGTGTGGTCCGTCACCTCGTGGAGTGAGCTTCGCCGAGACGGTGTTGCCGCAGACCACTTCAACATGATGAATCCAGAGTCCCCAGCACAGGTGCCCTACGTTACCCAGAAGCTCTCTGGTGCCGAAGGTCCATTCGTTGCTGTCACTGATTACAACCACATGGTTCCGGACATGATTCGCCCCTATGTTCCAGGTGAGTATGCAACCTTGGGTGCTGATGGGTTCGGATTCAGTGACACCCGTGCTGCTGCGCGTCGTTTCTTCACCATTGATGGCCCTTCCATTGTGGTTCGCACTCTCGAGCAGCTTGCCAAGCAGGGCAAGGTTGATCACGGTCTGATTCGCCAGGCCATTGAGAAGTACCGTCTCTATGACGTCACAGCAGGTACAACCGGATCTGCTGGCGGCGAAAGCTAACAACACAGCCATGGCTGCACAACGGAGCAAAGCAGAAACACTTGCTTGGCTCAGGACAATATCTGGAGAGCTTTCCACCTTGACGGTGAAAAGGCTTGAGGACACCCTTCCGTGGTACCGGGACATGCCCCCTGGACGTCGTTCTGCTGTTGGCCTTGTCGCACAAAACGGTATTACTTCCTTCATTACCTGGTTCGATGACCCCTCAACCACGCCGTGGATTGCATCAGATGTGTTTGGTGGAGCTCCACGTGAGTTGTTGCGTTCAGTAACCCTGCAACAAACTCTCCAACTCATTCGTTGCACCGTGGAAGTCGTGGAAGAACGCATCAAAGGACACGGCGAGGAGTTGCGCGAAGCAATCTTGTTGTATTCGCGTGAGATCGCTTTCGCAGCGGCTGATGTTTATGCCCGCGCAGCAGAAGCACGTGGTCTGTGGGATGCTCGCCTGGAGGCTCTCGTGGTCGACAGTATTCTCTCGGGAGAATATGATGACGAATTGCCCAGCAGAATTGCAGCCCTGGGCTGGCAAGGCCGCGGTGAAGTGTGTGTTGTTGTGGGCCGCTCCCCTCGCATTCTGGACGTGGACCGACTGCGTCGAACTGCCCGCCACCTTCATGCAGACATTCTCATTGGAGTGCAGGGAAACCGTCTGGTTGTTGTCATTGGTCGTGCTGAGCCATTAGAGGACGACAAAGAACATTCCACGATGAGCTTTATGGAAATTACAAAACACCTCGAAGAGGATTTTGGTGAAGGCCACTTAGTGGTGGGGCCTGAAGTTCCCTCACTGGTTGATGCAGTCACCTCCGCACGTGCGGCACTTGCCGGATATTCCGTCGCGAGCTCATGGCGCGGAGCAACCAGACCAATCGCTGCAGATGATTTACTTCCAGAACGCGCACTTGCCGGTGATCCTCTGGCCCGCGCAACCCTCATCGAGCGAATTTACCTGCCTCTGAGTGATCAGTCTGCGGAACTACTCACCACGTTGCAGAGCTACTTAGACAATGGCCGCAGCCTCGAAGCAACTGCACGTGACCTATTCGTTCACCCCAACACGGTCCGTTACCGCCTCAAGCGCGTAACTGAAGTGATTGGTTGGGATGCTACTGGTCCTCGAGAGGCAATGATTTTGCAGTGTGCTCTAATTTTGGGTTCCATTAAAGGACCAGTACCTAAGCAGCGTAAAGCACAAAGAAATCTCCCCTGAACTAGTTTCGGTCGTGTCAAATCTCTCAAAATGTAGAGACTCGACAACGATTCTCGCGATAGTGTGTCGATGAGTGCACAGAAATTAGCACCAATGATTGGAAGACTTTACAGGTGATAGTTGTTGTCTGCCCTGGTCAGGGCTCTCAGACTCCCGGATTCCTTGAACCCTGGATTAATGATCCTCAAGCCAAAGCTCTTCTTGAAACCCTCTCTGATGCAGCAGATGTCGATTTGGTCAAACATGGAACCGTCAGTGACGCCGACACCATTCGTGACACGTCCATCGCACAGCCACTGATTGTTGCCGCTGGAATCCTGACCCTAGATGCACTTTCCGAAAGTGACCACCTCGCAAAGACCTCGGGTATTGCAGGTCACTCTGTGGGCGAATTCACTGCAGCTGCTGGTGCAGGAGTCCTGGACGCAACAGATGCTGTTCGTTTGGTTGGAATTCGCGGACGCGCCATGGCTGATGCTGCCGCGCTCATCCCTACCGGTATGAGCGCAGTTATTGGCGGTGAGGAATCTGAGATTCTGGCAAAGCTTGACCAACTAGGACTTTTCCCCGCTAATTACAACGGCGGCGGACAGCTAGTGGTTGCTGGCGAACTCTCCGCACTAGCGACACTCGCAGAGGAGCCACCTGCAGGTACACGAGTGATTCCTTTACAGGTCGCCGGTGCTTTCCACACCAGCTACATGCTCGATGCCGTGGAGACCCTGCGCGAAGCTGCTACAGAAGTGAACACTAATGACCCCATCAAAAAGCTGTGGACCAACAAGGATGGTTCTGTCGTGACCAAAGGTGATACTTTTCGCGACCTTCTAGTCGGGCAAGTATCTTCCCCCGTCCGTTGGGACAAGTGCATGGATAGTTTCGCCGCAGCTGGCGTAAGCGGAATTATCGAAATTGCACCTGCAGGGGCATTGGTTGGTCTAGCCAAGCGTGCACTCAAAGGCGTTCCCACCGTGGCCATTAAGACTCCCGAAGATCTTGTGGCAGCCCGCGAACTGATTGACTCTGTCGCCTAAGCGGCCAGAGAAAGAAAGTACCCATCATGACTCACGTGAATCTCAAACAGTCCGAAGGCGCCAAATACTCACGCATTTATGCCATGGGAGCAGCGCGTGGCGACCTCACAGTAACGAATGACGACATTGCTGGCCCCATCGACTCCAGTGATGAATGGATTCGCCAGCGCACAGGTGTGATCACCCGCAAACGTGCCTCTGCAGGAATCACTGCAGCAGACTTAGCTACCCAAGCTGCAAATGAGGCTATTTCCAAGGCAGGAATTAAGCCAGAAGAAATTGATGTGGTACTCATCTCCACCATCAGCAACTCAGTTCAAACCCCCTCCATGGCTGCACTCGTGGCTGACCGGATTGGGGCAAACCCGGCTGCAGCCTACGACATTTCAGCAGCATGCGCGGGATACACCTACGGTATTGCCCAGGCAGACTCTTTTGTCCGCTCAGGTTTAGCAAAGTATGTGCTCGTCATCGGTGCTGAGAAGCTCAGCGAAATCATTGAGCCCACAGACCGCACCATCAGCTTCTTGCTCGGTGACGGAGCAGGTGCTGCT
This sequence comes from Aurantimicrobium sp. MWH-Uga1, assembly GCF_003325955.1. NCBI lineage: Bacteria > Bacillati > Actinomycetota > Actinomycetes > Micrococcales > Microbacteriaceae > Aurantimicrobium > Aurantimicrobium sp. MWH-Uga1. Next base: position 935,027 of record NZ_CP030929.1, read on the forward strand.
GTGATTGGACCTAGCGACTTCCCCGGTATTTCGAAGAGCGTCTGGGGGTCCGACGGCTCCAAGTGGGATGCAGTGGGCATGGACCACACCCTGATTGAATACCGCGACGGACACGGTGAAGTCGCATGGCCAACACTGCGCCAAGAAGGACAAACGGTGTTCCGCTGGGCAGTGTGGGAAATGGCGAAGGTCGCACAAAAAGCTCTCGAGGAAGCTGGAATCACGAGCGATCAGCTTTCGGCGTTTATCCCCCACCAGGCAAACATGCGCATCATCGACGAATTCGCTAAGCAGCTGAAATTACCGGAATCAGTTGTGATTGCTCGGGACATTGAAACAACAGGAAACACTTCTGCAGCATCAATCCCGCTTGCAACGCATCGCCTGCTTGAAGAACACCCTGAACTCAGCGGTGGCCTTGCCCTTGAAATCGGCTTCGGTGCCGGTCTCGTATATGGCGCACAGGTCGTCGTTCTGCCGTAAATGCCTCAATTGGCCGGTAAACTAAACCAGTCAAACGAACCCCCAACAAGGAGATAACAATGGCACTGTCCACCGAAGAAGTACTTGCAGGTCTGGCTGAGCTCGTTAACGACGAAACCGGCATTGCAACCGAAACGGTACAGCTGGACAAGTCTTTCACCGACGACCTCGACATTGACTCGATCTCGATGATGACCATCGTCGTGAACGCAGAAGAGAAGTTCGACGTAAAGATCCCCGACGAGGAAGTAAAGAACCTCAAGACCGTCGGTGACGCAGTTAACTTCATCGTTTCTGCATCTTAAGGAATTCGTAAGCGAGGGTCGGTAACGAAAGTTCCGGCCCTCCTTACAATCCTCCAGCTTTCCCCTCTTCCCACAGAAAGACTGAACTTATGAGTAAGAAGATTGTCGTCACCGGTATCGGTACCACGTCTCCTTTGGCCGGCAATGCCCCAGAGACCTGGGCAGCTCTTCTTGCTGGTAAGTCTGGCGCTCGCTCACTCGAACAAGAGTGGGTTGAGAAGTGGGATATCCCCATCACTTTTGCGGCACAAGCTGCCATCCCTGCAGAGGAAATCCTTGAACGCGTCGAGACCAAGCGCCTTGACCCTTCCTCTCAGTTTGCGCTTATTGTAGGCCGTGAAGCTTGGTTAGATGCCGGAAGCCCCGAAGTTGACCCTGGTCGCCTCGCTGTTGACTGGTCTACCGGTATCGGCGGAGTGTGGACTCTCCTCGACGCATGGGACACCCTGCGCGAAAAGGGACCACGTCGCGTTCTGCCCATGACTGTTCCGATGCTGATGCCTAATGGACCTGGAGCAGCTATCGGTATGGACCTGCACGCTCGTGCAGGTGTGCGCACCGTCGTTTCTGCTTGCGCCTCCAGCACCGAAGCCATCGCCAACGCCTATGAACACCTTCAGGCTGGTCTAGCTGATGTCATCATCGCCGGTGGTTCTGAGGCTGCCATCCACCCACTCCCTATTGCCTCGTTCGCTGCTATGCAGGCACTGTCCAAGCGCAATGATGATCCTGCTGGCGCTTCTCGACCCTACGACGTCAACCGTGACGGTTTCGTGCTCGGAGAAGGTGCAGCTGCATTGGTTCTTGAAACAGAAGAACACGCACTTGCTCGGGGAGCAAAGATTTACGCCGAGGTTGCTGGAGGAGCTGTAACTTCTGACGCGTATCACATCACCGCACCAGACCCCGAGGGTTCCGCGGCTGCTCGCGCCATGATTCAAGCCATCGAACAAGCAGGCGCCAGTATCGAAGATGTTGTTCACATCAACGCCCACGCCACATCAACACCTGTTGGTGACATCGCCGAATACAATGCTCTGCGTCGTGTATTCGGTGACCACCTGGACAATATTGCTGTGTCTGCTACGAAGTCGTCTACAGGTCACCTTCTCGGTGGTGCTGGAGCTATTGAGGCAATGTTTACTGTCTTAGCTCTTCACAACAGAACCGCTCCCCCCACCATCAACTTGGAAAACCAGGATCCTGAAATCAAGCTCGATGTTGTCACGAGTCCTCGTGAACTTCCTTCCGGCGACATCGTTGCTATTAGTAACTCCTTTGGTTTTGGAGGCCACAACGCGGTTGTTGCGTTCCGCAGCTACAACTAACCCTTTCACCAAGAATGCCCCTGCAAATGCAGGGGCATTCTTCGTTTGACGCTAACCAACTTGATGGAGCCAGCGCACCGGAGCAATATCTGAGGCATATCGGAAGGTGTCTAATTCTGCATCCCATGCTTCACCCAGGGACCTTGAAATACCAGTTCTCAAGAGATCGGCATCGTTTCCGGCGAAATCCAACACAGCTCGAAGCCTGTTTTCGGTAATTACCATGTTCCCTGCAGCATCAACGGGTGAATGAAAGATTCCCAAGCTTGGAGTGTGGCACCAACGACCACCATCAATTCCTGGAGCGGCATCTTCTGTGACCTCAAAACGCAGCTGTTCCCACCCCAAGAGTTCGGACGCGATTTTGCTTGCTGATCCCACAGGACCTTGCCACGCGTATTCGGCACGCTGTGAACCAGGGAGTATGGGTTGAGGACTCCACGACAATGTGATTCCTTTACCCAAGACACGACTAATAGCCCACTCCACATGTGGGCTCAACGCGCGAGGCGAGGAGTGGACATAAACCACTCCTGTCGACACTGCAGTCATCTCATCATCCTTTTCTACTGTGGTGCGTCTTCCCCTACGACCACACAGATGAGAGTTATTGATTGTGTATCTCACGCTTATTTTGTTGTGACACTAGTGTGACACAGCTAACTTCGGCATAACAACAAGGGTTTATTCCCTCACAGCGAGTTTTCAGCTTCTGTTCACTCAGTAGAGTGTTTTTATGGCTGTTCGCGAAGCACTACTCGGGATCCTTACTCTGGGACCGGCATATGGTCTTCAGTTGCATGCTGAGCTTGGCGCACGCGCTCCACACCGCGCCAAGACCAATGTGGGACAGGTGTACGGCACTTTAGATCGCCTCACCTCGGCCGGTCTCGTGATGCACCATGGACTCACCGAAGACGGCCTTCCGCTCTACGCCTTGACAGATTCTGGTCGCGATGAGGCAAACAACTGGCTCTGTGGAGCTACTGTGACATCACTGCCAGAATGGGCAGATCTTCAAGACATGGTGCTCATTAGCTCCAGCGTGCATAAAGTTCACGCAACCGCCTTAATTCAGAACCTAAAGAGCTACCTCAGAAACGATGAAGAGGAGACAGACATTACTCCTGCACGTCGGCTCCATGCCAAGGCCACAGTTCGTTACCACGAAGCCGTAACGAACTGGCTTGCAGACGTAAGCGCCTCAGACGTGCAAGAACAACCCCACTACAGCCTCGGTCGTCCAAAGCGTGGACGCCCTGCAAAAGTTAGTGCAGGAGCTCGCCAGCTTTATTGAGCACATTTTTCTCCCCAGCCTCAACTGCAAAGGGGAAACGGTTCTCTTCCGGTGGCATAGGACAGTTGAAGTTGTAGCTAAATGCACACGGAGGAAGGTAGGCGCGGTTGAAGTCCAAGGTGATCGTGCCATCAGGGTTTGGTGCAACCATAAGGAAGCGGCCCACACTGTAGGTCACCGGCCCCGAGGTGGCGTCCGAGAACACAATCATGAGCGCCCGACCTTCTTTGAAGGCAGAGGGCGCATATTCCACACCGTCGACAGTGAAACGGATGTCTCCGGGGATGACCTTATCTCGTCCAGCACCTTGATCTTTAAGATGTGACACCTCTACGGCACGACCACCCTCAATAGGAGTGAAAGTTCCGGTTATGACCCAGTCAGGGTTGTAATCAAAAGCATCAATAGAGCCGAAGTTCTGGAGGTCTTCAGAGTTACTGTCCCAGACTCTCAGCGCATATTTGCCATCTTCGCCCTTGATAACAGTTCCAGTTTTTGTCTCGTCAAAAACGATGGTGGAAGCAGATTCAGAATCTTTACCTGTCACAACAACTGTTCCATCAACGAGAACCCCGTCAACAAAGATGTTGTCAGAAGCAGATGCAGTCAGCTGAATACCTTGTCCCCCCTCAGGAAGAGCAGACCAAAGACCGTTGACACCCCAAATGCTCTCGCTCTCCCCCGGAGCACCATAGAACCACTGGGTATTCACCAAAGCGAGTGAGCCCTGTGGCAATAAAGCCATCTCATGGCGTCGACTGCGGAAGAAGGCATAGGCGTCTTCAGGAGTTTGCGGGTTTACGGCGGCGATATCTGCAGGCACAAATCCCAGATTAGTTTGTTGCAGCTTTGCTGGGCTGTCACCACACCAGGATTGTGGCCTCTGAGCCCAATAGCCGATTTATTTGCCATCAAGGGGAATCTGAAGATTGAGTTGAACACCACCTGGAACACTCTCTAGCAAATAGTCCAATGCAACACTAGTGATGAATGCTGATCCTAAGCCTGAAGTATTTTCTGAACTCAGTGGTGTTCCGTTATTTCTCAAGACCACGTTCAAAATCCCCGTATTGGGCATAGTCAACTGTGCTGTTATTTTTGTCGCCGCACCATGTTTAAGGGAATTGTTTTGAAATTCACTCAGGACATCTTCCAAGACACCTAAACCAACAAAATCATTTTCAATAACACGCAACGTCTCGGGCGAAACAGATACATCCATCGTGATGAGACCTGCCCAGTTGCTGTTAATGCGCTCAACTACTGCTTTTAGTGTCCTGTTTCTCGAATGATATTCACCAAAATTGATACTGCGGGAAATCAATTCTCTAATTTCTGGCAATGAATTGTTTGCTGTCTTCTCGCCTCGATCTAGAGCTGCCTTAAGTTTGAGCGCAGCTGCGAGCAGTGTTGCTTGAACATCGTTGTGCAATGTCAAAGCGAGGCTTTTCTGATCGAACCATAGCTCGGATTGAATGCGAGCATTTTGCCAGGCTAATTCTTCGTTTATCTGCTTGATTTCATCAAGCATTTCGAGCCGAGCAGATCTCATTCCGGCCGATGAGGCCATGAGCCACCCCAAAACAGCACCCAAAACTAATCCATAAAATATCGTTTCGAGGGTAAAACCTGTCTGATTAGTGGTTTGTTCCAGAGCTACTTGTGCAAAAAACAAAGCTGGAGCTGCATAAACGACAGAGATAAGTAAAAAGCGAGTAATCAAATTCATTGAGGCCAAATGAGGTGAGAGATACCTTCTGGCCAACTCAACAGAGCCAAAAATCAGTCCGAGGGACAGAAGCCATAAGCCGGTATAGCTCAGATCAAAATTCACTATCAACGAAGGGAATGAAAGTAATGCTGCCATGGAAAAGTAAAGCCCCGGCCTAAAGGGCGCTACGAGAGAACTTCGTCGAATTACTGTCATGAGAGAAATTCGAGGCGGTTTTGAAGTTGAGGTGTCCGGAGAAAGATTCAACGGATTTTCGAATAACTGATGACTCAGAGGTCTGACGGTTTCTTCGGCAACCACGTAAAGATTCTGAATAATTTTTAGATATTCAGGAGATGTTTTTTCAGTCTCGGTCAAGACACTGCGCAATGCCTTTTCGAGTTGTTCACGTGTTATGCCGACTAGTTGGTCTCGAGCACGAATAAGGTTTTCCGTCGAGGTCTCAACAATTAATTGGAGTTGGACTCGTCGGGTATATAAATCTTTATAAGCATTTCGATAAGAAGCAGAATCGTTGACGACCGTCGATACCAACGCGAAAATCACGAGTCCCGATGTCAGCGCGGCTACAACTCTGAAATCCCATTGTGGGTTCGTCGTCAGCCCAAGCCCTTCTGCAAAAACTTGGATTAGAACTGCACGTAACAGCTCTGTAGTGGCGTATAAAAACCCAATCGAAAAAGTGCGAAGGCTACCTAACTGCCCTGCCACACGATTGATAATCCAGCCCAATACCGTAAAGTACACTCCTGCGCACATCAGTGCAGCAAATGAAATTCGCCAAATAATGATTCGAGTATCTGAGCTTTCTTGAATCCCAGTGCTACCGATATTTAGAGACAGGAGAAGTAGTAAAGGCCAAACGATTTTGGGTGAAGTGGCTTCTCTTCCGCCGAATCTAAATCGTCTGTTTTTGAGTTCAGACCGCTGAAAATATTCGTCTATTACCGCAGTTTTAGTCACTAAATGCTCGTGAAAGAGTTGAAGGCCGAGTTGTGTCCTGCAAAAACTCCAAAACTGCGGCTACACGTGCATTCTTCCCTTCAGGAATACCGAGTGCGTCATAAATAGCGATGAGGTGGTTGCCTACAGAGTTAACTGCTATTCCCAAACTGGTCGCGATGGTTTGATTGCTGTCTCCGCGGGCTACCGCACGAAGCACTTCAAATTGTCGGTTCGTCAACGAGGAAACGCCGGTTCCTGGACGAGCCTGCGAACGGTTCACCAAGGACGGATCAATAACAGTTTCACCACGAGAAGTTGCCCGAATGGCGGAAGCTAAAGAATCTATAGACTTCGTCGCACTCTTGGTGAGGTAGCTCCACCCTTGTCTCTCCTGTTTCGGTAGACCAAGGATGAGCTCGAGCATGTCCCTATCAGAGAGCAGGACCACGCCGAGATGAGGATTAAGGCGACGCATAGTAATTCCGAGACCAACACCGTTTCCATCTGGAAGCTCAATGTCGAGGATAACCACGTCAAGATTTTCAGGCTGAAACCACTTTTTAGCTTCAGCGACATTGTCGGCAGTCGCGACAATTTCGAGATCCTCAACCTGCTCTAAGGCAGAACTCATGAGCTGCAGAAAGAGACTATGGTCTTCCACAATTCCTATACGTAAAGGCTTCATTGAATTCACGCTCTTAGTATCCGCTATTGGTTGAGGGACTTTTCCCTAGTTTTGGATATTCTGACCAAACAAAAAAGAAACAATTATATTTACTCTCTAACAATGTTAGCCCCTATTTTTCGGGGAAAAATATACTAATTGTTTACTTTTTGACGGGGCCACACAGAGCAGAAACTGTCAATTCGGTAGCAAGGTTGTTCCAGGCCTGACCAGAGCATTGGGCGGGATCAATTTCATAAACAAGACGACCATTAACCATTCCGGTGTACCACACGGAAAAAGCCATTGTGTCTAGTTCAGGCAAGACCCAGCCTCGTTCCTGTGCAAAGTTCAAAGCCGAACTCAATAAGTCATGTGATTTTCGCTGTGCTGCAGCGACCGCACTCTTGAGCTTTGGTCTCGACATTGCACTACCCAAAACATCGGCCCGGACTGCCCGAGTTGAATAGCGATCATCGGAAAAAACTAATGCAGTCACTTCACGTATGACAGCAATGAATTCTTCTATATTTGAACAATTCCGCACTTGTTCGTCGAAAACTTGAGTTAATTCCAATAATCCTCTGGTGTAACGAAATGCTTGTGCTTCTTCAACCAGTCCATCGCGATTGCCAAAAAAATGGTAAACCGACGGCACTTTTACCCCAGCCATGGCAGCTACATCACGTATCTTCAGTTCCTTGATTCCAGCGCTATCAATGACATCCACCGCTGCCTTTAATAGGCGATCATGAGTTCTTAGGTTGTCTGTCATTGTTCAATGCTACAAGCGTGAATTAACTGAAGGAGGATGTGGAATCCACCGAAATACCACCTATCGGTCACTATGAGAGAAGTATTCAGACTTCTCTCACAGTGCTTTAGGTAGAGTAAATATTAGGCTTCGAACAATATGGAGGACACATGTCTGACGAAAGCAAATGCCCCTACATGGGTGGAACTTCCAGCTCAACTGGAACCTCAAACAATAATTGGTGGCCTAACCAGCTGAATTTGGATTCGCTGACCCACAACTCCCCTAAGTCTGACCCTATGGACTCAGACTTTGACTACGCCACAGAGTTCAAAAGCTTGGATTTGGCAGCAGTCAAGAAAGATATTTACGCGCTGATGACCTCGTCACAAGACTGGTGGCCTGCTGACTATGGTCACTACGGCCCCTTCTTTATCCGTATGGCGTGGCACAGTGCTGGCACCTACCGTATCAGTGACGGTCGCGGAGGCGCGGGCCAGGGCCTCCAGCGCTTTGCACCATTGAACAGCTGGCCAGATAACGTCAACCTTGACAAGGCACGACGCTTGCTGTGGCCCGTGAAGAAGAAGTACGGCAAGAAGCTCAGCTGGGCTGACCTCATGATTCTTGCTGGTAACTGTGCTATCGAAGACATGGGTCTGAAGACTTTTGGCTTCGGCGGTGGACGTGCTGACGTCTGGGAAGCAGATGACACCTACTGGGGCCCTGAAGCTGAATGGCTCGCTAACAAGCGTTACAGCGGTGAACGAGACTTAGAGAACCCCCTCGCTGCAGTTCAGATGGGTCTGATTTACGTCAACCCTGAAGGCCCAGACGGCAACCCTGACATCCTTGCTTCTGCACGAGACATTCGTGAAACCTTCGCCCGGATGGCGATGGATGACGAAGAAACTGTTGCCCTAATCGCCGGTGGTCACACTTTCGGTAAGGCTCACGGAGCTGCTGATGCAGATAAGTATGTTGGCCCCGAACCTGAGGGAGCCCCAATCGAAGAGCAGGGACTTGGCTGGAAGAACAGCTTTGGAACTGGCAACGGTGCTGACACCATTTCCTCTGGTCTCGAAGGTGCATGGACTCCCAATCCCACCAAGTGGGACAATGGCTACTTCGAAACCCTTTTTGGTTACGAATGGGTCATGACAAAGAGTCCAGCTGGCGCAATTCAGTGGGTTCCTTCTGACGAGTCAGCTGCCTCAGTGGTTCCTGATGCACACATTCAAGGAAAGACACACGCTCCAGTTATGTTCACCACTGACTTGGCACTGCGTACTGACCCTGCATACGAGAAGATCTCGCGTCATTTCCTGGAGAACCCCGATGCCTTTGCGGATGCTTTTGCCCGCGCATGGTTCAAGCTCACTCACCGTGACATGGGACCCATCTCGAGGTACCTTGGACCCGAGGTTCCTGCAGAGCAGCTCATCTGGCAGGACCCTGTTCCTGCGGTTGATCACCCTCTGGTTTCTGATGCAGATGTTGCAGAAATCAAAAAGCAGGTGCTTGCTTCCGGTCTCAGTGTTTCTCAGCTGGTTTTCGTCGCATGGGCTTCTGCCTCCAGCTATCGCAACAGTGACAAGCGCGGCGGGGCCAACGGTGCCCGTATTCGCCTCGAGCCACAGCGCAACTGGGCCGCAAATGACCCACAAGCACTCGCTCCTATCTTGGCGAAGCTGGAATCCCTGCAGAGTGATCTGGCCGCAGCAGGCAAGAAGATCTCGCTTGCGGACCTCATCGTTTTGGCTGGTTCCGCAGCAGTTGAAAAGGCAGCAGCAGATGCTGGTGTGAACGTCACTGTTCCTTTCCACCCTGGTCGCACTGACGCAACTCAGGAGCAAACAGACGTCAACTCCTTCGCTGTTTTGGAGCCGGTAGCTGATGGTTTCCGCAACTACGCAAGCAAGGGCCACGGTCCAGTTGCTGAGCGTTTGTTGGTTGATCGCGCTAACCAACTCAACCTCACCGCACCAGAAATGACTGTTCTGGTGGGAGGTTTACGTGTGCTTGGAGCCAACACCGGTGGTTCAACTGTCGGGGTATTCACCAAAACTCCTGGTGTACTCACGAATGACTTCTTCGTGAATCTGCTAGAACTTGGCAACACCTGGCACCCGCAGTCCGGCGACACCGGCCTCTTTGACGCTCGCGACAATGCCACCGGCGCTGCAAAGTGGACCGGAAGCCGCGCAGATCTCGTATTCGGTTCGAACTCGATTCTGCGTGCTCTTGCAGAGGTTTATGCAAGCGACGACGCCAAGACCAAGTTTGTCAACGACTTCGTTGCCGCCTGGGTCAAGGTCATGGAGAATGATCGTTTCGATCTAGCCTAAGAACCAATCAAGAAAGGGACCCCATCACGGGGTCCCTTTTTTTGTAGGGCGGACGGGACTTGAACCCGTGACCGACGGATTATGAGTCCGCTGCTCTAACCGGCTGAGCTACCGCCCCTTGTGAGCCGATAGTAAAAGTTTAGTCGTCTGTGAGCTCTGGGTCTGGATCTACAACTTCTTCGCCACGATACAGCGCTTCGAAGGTGTCCAGCGTGCGAGTGATGTCGTGACCGCGAATGAACTTGAGAGAGTTATTCTTCATACGAAGTAGCTCATCATCATCCGCGGTGAGAACTTTCACGAGCTTGTCTCTTAAATCTTCGACGTTGTTGGGCTCGAACAGGTAACCGTTTTCACCGTCGTGAACAAGGTGAGGCAGGGCCATTGCGTCCGCACCAACGATAGGAAGTGCGGTGGCCATTGCTTCCATTGTGGCGATGGACTGCAGCTCAGCAATGGACGGCATTGCAAAAACTTTTGCCCTGGTGAGAGCGGCTTTGAGCTCATCATCACTGACATAGCCTGAGAAAAAGACTTTGTCATCAAGACCCAAGTGCTTGACCTGTTGCTTCATTTGCTGAAGCAGGTCTCCACCGCCGACGAATTCCAAAGTTGCATTGAGCTCGGGGGGAAGTTGGGTAAATGCTTTGAGGAGAACATCGAGCTTCTTTTCACCGGTGATGCGACCAACGAAAAGGATGCGGTTCTCCCCCTTGGTGTCGAAGTTAGGTGTGTAGTGGTGCGCGTTAATTCCACACGAAATGGCATGGACATCAGTGAGGTGCGTGTACTCCTCGAGGAAGTTGGCAGCGCGACGTGTAGGTGTCGTGACAGCCTCAGCGCGGCTAAAAGTTCTGTAAGCAGCCTTCCAGACCAAACGAATAACGCTCTTCTGGGTGGATTTTGGTAAAAGCGTGAATTGCATCATGTTTTCAGGCATGAAGTGGTTTGTGCCAATAATGCGAATTCCTCGAAGCTGAGCTTCTTTAGTCAATCCGCCACCAACAATGAGATGGGATTGAAAATGCACGACATCAGGTTTGAAACTGTCCAAGATTCGCGCGCTGTTGTGACGTACACGCCAAGGAAGCATGTAGCGAAGCCAGTCGTGTGGATACCAACGCCAGCTCTTGATGCGATACATCATCATGGGTTGGCCTTCATGGGTTTCAACCCATGTTCCAGACTTTCGTCCAGCCGCCGGAGCCATTACTCGAACGTCGTGACCGCGTTCGACCAAGCCTGCAGCCAACCGCTCCGCAAACTTTGCAGCGCCATTAACGTTTGGGCCGAATGTGTCACATCCAATGAGGATGCGTAATGGTTTCGGCATAGTGCCTTTAGTCTACGGACTTAGCCTTCTTGATCGCTTCTTTCGCGCCGTGTGCCGCTGCATTGACCTTCGCCTTGGACTCGGCTTTTGCGCTCTGGAATCCCGCTTTTGCCTCTTTACTCGCTGCTGAAACAGGATCATGTGCGTCAGGGTGATATTTCGCTAGAAGGAAGACACCGATGATGGCCAGAACGCCCGCCAGTACATAGCTGACTATGGCCCAACCTGGTGCCTGTGAGGCTTCATCGAGAATCAAAATACCAATGGCTACAGCAACGATCGGATCAATCACAGTAAGCCCTGCAATTACGAGATCAGGAGGGCCTGTTTGATAAGCATTTTGCACAAACAGAGCACCCAGTACTGTCGCTGCAAGCAGGGCAGCCAAGCATGCCCACGTCAGCCAGTCTGTTGCACCGTGAATCACACTTGTTATGACTACCTTTGCAAGGGTTGCCACGAAACCGTAGAGCACACCGGCTCCTACGATGTAATACAAGGCTGAAAGATGCTTGCGGTAAATCAGGAACAGCACACCAAAGATAGCGAGGACAACAATTAATATGACCAGGATTTCAGCCAGGTCAGCTGAAGTCATCGGCGCATTGATTGCTGTAAAGGCTGCGATGGAAACGAAAATACCGATACCGCCGACCGAGAGAGCAATAGCAACAATCGATTGTGTATTCAGTTTTGTTTTCGTCACGCGGGCGTTGAGCACCGCCGTGATAACAAGTGCAACGGCACCAATGGGTTGAACCACAATCAATGGCGAGAAGCCCAGCGAAATGAGCTGGAAAATAATGGCAGCGCCTAAGAAAACTGTGCCGGTTAGCCACGAAGGTCGCTTAAACAGTGCAACAAGCTGCTTGAGATTGAGCGCAGACTTTTCGTCTTCTCCATCGCCGACTTTGTTAACACCGCGGTGCTGCAACTGAGCACCCACCGACATGAGGATGGCGCCCACGAGAGCAAAAGGAATACCGATAAGTTGAGCCGGCTCAAACGAAACCTGTGCAAGATCAGTGAGGTCGTTGAGCTGCATACCTCCACGCTAGCGTGGACTCTTGCAAATAAGCTGAAGGCATGACCGTACTGCCCATTGTGATTTCTGGTGATCCTGCATTGCACAAACCTGCCGAACCCGTCACCGTGTTTGATAGCGAACTGGAAACCTTGGTTGCCGACATGTTCGAAACCATGGATGCCGCCCCAGGAGTTGGTCTGGCAGCACCACAGGTGGGCGTGAGCCTTCAGGTGTTTGTCTATGACTACCCAGAGGATGATGGCACTCCACGCCGTGGCGTAGCCATCAACCCTGAACTCTACATTTCCCCTGTAGAGATCCGTGACACCACTGATGCTGATGAGGAGGGCTGTCTCTCCTTTCCTGGGGAACGGTTCCCTTTAGTTAGGGCTGACAAGGCGCTACTTCGTGCCAGGAACCTTTCAGGCATCCCTTTTGAAATCGAGTGCGAGGGTTGGTTTGCGCGGATAATGCAACACGAATACGACCACTTGTTGGGGTATTTATACCTGGACCGTTTGGACTACGAATTCAATAAGCAAGCCAGCAAAATTGAACGCAAAAAAGGGTGGGGTAAACCTGGTAAATCGTGGATGCCCGGAGTAGATAATCTCGAAGGCTAAGCCATCCAGCCCAGATTACGCAGCACGACAGCCACCACTCCGGCAATTGCAACCACAATGATGAAGGGCACCCGGAAACTAAACAGGATTGCCGCCAGGATGACCGCAGGAACCCGAGCATCGAACACGACTGCTTGTCCTGCACCCAAGGTTTGAACGGCAACAAGTGCTGCCAGCATGGCCACAGTCAACAGGTTTGTAATTCTGGTGAAAGTGGGCTTCTCCAAAAGCCGTTGCGGAATGATGTAGCCGATGTATTTCACTGCAAAAGAAAGTACTGATGCGGCGATAACTGTTGTCCACAGTGTCATGGCTTCACCTGCCCATGATCTGGGTGATAGCCAGGCGTATCCCCTGGTTCTGGCAAGTCATCAGGCTGAGTTGTCTGGGCATCTGCAGCTGGTTCTCGATGTAACCAGTTTGTCAAGCCAAAAACCACAGCAACCACCGCGGCAGCGAGTACCGGTACCCCCGGTAGGGTCAACGGGATGAGGAATGCTGCCAAAACCGCCGAAACCATTGCTACAGCGGCTGCCTGGAGTTGTTGCAATCGTGGCCACAACAACCCAACAAAGGCAGCTGCTGCAACTGCATCGAGTCCGAAACGGCTGACATCGCCAACTAAATTGCCTAACAGGGCACCGGCAAAAGTTGCTAGATTCCAGCCGATATATATCGCTATCCCGGTTGCCCAAAATCCGATGCGCTGCGCGCTTTTCTCCTCTTGCGCTATCGCCACAGCAGTTGATTCATCAATAGTGATTTGTGCGGCTGCCAGACGTTTCCAGAATGGAACCTCCCCCACAATCGGAGCGACCCTCATAGAGTAAATGCCGTTGCGAAGTGCAAGGAACGTGCTGGAAGCGACCGCAGGAATTCCTGCGCTTGCTCCTCCGGTGGCAAGAATGCCAATCACAGCAAACTGTGACCCACCAGAAAACAGAACAAGACTGAGGAAACAGGTTTGCCAAATGTCTAAGCCCGCGGCGACACTCAAGGCCCCGAAAGAGACACCATAAGCAGCAACCGCGATACCGACAGAAATACCAGTTCTCAAGGCACGCTTTTCAGCGACAGTAAATGCCACAGTGCCTCCAGTTTTTGCCGACACCCACAGCTTATGCGGTCTGTGAGAAGTAAAAAGCCCCTGGTCGTGGAGGACCAGGGGCTTAGCTCCCCGACATGGACTCGAACCATGAACCTACGCATTAACAGTGCGTTGCTCTGCCAATTGAGCTATCGGGGATTGCTGTGAGGCGTATTTATATTACCCCAAATCTGAGGTGGCAAAAAACCGTCACAGAGAAGCTGAATTTAGTATCCGGCCTCGGTATCAACAACTCCCACGAATGGCTCACCTGAAAGGAAAGCGGCAACGTTGGTAGAGATTCGATCCGCTAATAAGGGTGCTGTCATGTCTGGAGTGTCGGCCATATGCGGCGTAATCAACACGTTTCGTGCACTCCACAATGGGTGTCCATCTGGCAGAGGTTCGGGCTCGGTTACATCCATGGCAGCACCGAGAATACGCTCCTGGTTCAGCGCTTCAATCAGTGCTGCCGAGTCAACTAAAGGGCCTCGCGCAATATTGACGAGCACTGCGCTGGGTTTCATCAGCGCCAACTCTTGCGCTCCTATGAGGTGTGTGGTGTCGGGTGTGAGTGCAGCGGCAATAATGACAACGTCAGATTCAGGGAGAACTTTCTTCAGCCGGTCTGTCGTCACCGTGCTGAATGCACCTGGAACTTGGCCTGCAGAACGACGAACTATGGTGATCCGAACATCAAAAGGCTGCAAAAGGCGAATGAGTTCACGGGCGATGCCTCCGGCACCAATAATGGTGACGTTCTTCCGATAGAGCGAGATACCTTTGGGGACAGCATCCCAACTTTGAGCCCGCGCTCTGCGTGGGAACAGTCGCATCAAAGCCAAGGTCATCCCCAGTGCGTGTTCTGCGACAGGCTGCGCATAAGAGCCCTTCGCACTTGTGAAAACGAGACCAGGTCTGGCAGACGCCGCTAATACATCCGAATATGCATCTACACCTGCCCACGGCAGTTGGACCCAAGTCAATTGTGGGTTAGATGCAAGAACTTCTCCCAGCTCGGCTGATTTCTTATAGGAGAGCCAAATCAAACCCCGAGTTTTCTCATTGAGTTCAGTTATGACTCCACCGGCGTCACTGACTGCAGAGCGAAAGACTTCACTGCCACCACGGGTGGAATCATCGTGAGATTCAGGAAGCACAGCAATCGGTCCAGATTCAACACGTGGAGCTGCAACTGAAGCACGTTCATCTCCGAGGACAGCAGCATGCTGTGGAATTACACACACGCAATCTTTCTGACGAATTTTCATCGACTAGTCCTCACGCAGTTGTCGGCGTTTGGTTTCTAATTCCAATAGTTCACGTTGAATCTCGCGACTGACTTCACCCTGGTCAACACTGGTTCGCTGCAAACGCCCAACAAGTTCAGATTTGCGACGAACCAGGTCACGCTCAATGAGAGAAACAACCACGCCACGACAATAGGTCTGGGTTTGGTCCTCGTTTTTTTGAGGCAGTGGGGCCACAGCAAGTTGAGTTACCAATGGCTTGAAGTCCTGAGGAAGATCGTTCTGGATCCGATCCAGCCAGGTCTCCCCACCCAACTCGTTGACGTTTGCTCCGATTGCATCTCGAACGGTGGCCAAATTGGGGTCAAGGATGGCTGATTGAACTGCATCCGTTGCAAGGTCACTGCCAACCAATTCGGGAAATTGAATCAGAGCCATCAATGCTTCTCGTTCAAGACGCGTTGACGGATCATTTTTGAGCTCAAAGACGCGGGGACCTTCGGGGGCACTCTCTGCGAAAGCTTCTGGTTGCTCAGAACCAGCCGGAACAGGTCGTGCTGTGGGAGTTCCGGCATAACCGGTGCGCGCACCCTCAGACGTCGTCTGCATACCTTTTGATCGTGAGGCTTTAACCGCATTAGAGACAGCAACCTGCGCCTCTGACACGTCAACACCCGTCAAGCGCGCAAGTTCTCGCGTGTAACCCGGACGAAGCGCAGAGTCTCTGATATCTGCCACCACGGGTGCTGCCTCACGCAGTGCGGCAACACGACCCTCGACAGTGTCGAGGTTGTAGTTACTGAGCATTTGCCTAATGACAAACTCAAACATGGGGATTTTCGAATCCATCAAGTCCCGCACAGCCTGCTCACCTTGAGCAAGACGCAGATCGCAGGGGTCGAGGCCATCTGGGGCGACGGCGACAAAGGTTTGAGCAGCAAATCGTTGTTCTTCAGCAAAAGCACGCAGTGCTGCTTTCTGCCCTGCAGCATCAGGGTCGAACGTGAAAATCACTTCACCTAGACCTGAGTCATCGCCCATGATGCGGCGAATGAGTTTGATGTGATCTACACCGAAACTCGTTCCGCAGGTGGCTACTGCAGTGGTTACGCCAGATAGGTGTGCAGCCATCACGTCGGTATACCCCTCCACCACAACAACACGACGCGACTTAGAAACGTCTCGTTTGGCAAGATCTAAACCATAAAGCACCTGTTGCTTGTGATAGACCGGAGTCTCTGGGGTATTCAAATATTTAGGACCCTGGTCATCGTCAAAGAGTTTGCGCGCGCCAAAACCAATCGTTTGACCGGTGACATCACGAATAGGCCAGATCACTCGGCCGCGGAAGCGGTCATAAACACCTTTGTCCCCCTGCGAGAGCAACCCCGCCTGCAACATTTCTTCTTCCGTGAAGCCTTTGGTCTTGAGGTGATCACGAAGCTCGTTCCACGCTTTGGGAGCGAAGCCAATACCAAAACGTTCAGCGGCTGCTTTATCGAAACCGCGCTCTCCTAAGAACTTTCGCCCTGCTGCAGCACCTGGTGTGGCTAACTGCGCAACATAAAACTCTGCAGCCGCGGTATTGGCTGCCAAAATGCGAGTTCTGTTGCCTGCCTCTTGAGACTTTCCTGAACCCTCTTCATAGTGAAGTTCAAAGTTGATGCGCTGTGCCAAGCGTTCAATGGATTCAGTGAAGCTGAGATGGTCCATTTTCTGCACGAAAGTGTAGACATCTCCTGATTCACCGCACCCAAAGCAGTGAAAGTATCCCACCGTGGGGCGCACGTGAAAGCTGGGTGAGCGTTCATCATGGAAAGGACACAGACCCTTCATGGAACCCACACCTGCAGATTTTAAGCTCACATAATCACCAATGACATCAGCAATGTTGACACGTTGCTTGAGTTCTTCTACATCTGCTTGACGAATACGGCCGGCCATTAGGACACCACCGTCACAGTGTTGTTTCCCCCACACAGCCGGTTGTGCAAGGCGAATGCAGATTGATCGGTCAAGCTCGCGACCTGGTCAATCACGATGCGGCGGCGCACCGCCTCATCGGTTGTAGCGTTCCAGTCGTCGGCGAAGTGACGGTCCATTACTTCTGGCCCACGCTCATATAGGGCGTTGCACAAATCTGTGAGCACTTCGCGCTGCTGAGTGTAGACAGGCTGGCGTGAATTAGTGGTCATCACAAAAGCGGCAACGATTCCCTTGAGCACAGCAATCTCTGCACGTACCTCATCGGGAACTATCACATTTCCACCAAAACGCACCAAGCTCTGCTGAGAATACGCCTCTCGAGTGGCATGAACAGCTGCGTGAGCAAAACGACCAATGAGTTGGCTCGTGAGGTTTTTTAGTTTGGCTTGGGCAATACGCGAGCCATCCCAGGTGTCCACCCACACATCCAAATTATCGAGTCGATCAAAGGCAGCGATGAGCTCATCGTGAGAGAACTCACCCCCAATCCACTCAAACATGGAGTCCACCAGTTCATCATGGTTTACTCGAGCACCGAGCTCTCCCGCATCCACATAGCCATTGAAAATGGCATCTTCAAAGTCATGCACGGAATAGGCAATGTCATCACTGAGATCCATAACCTGAGCCTCTATGCAACGCTGTTTATCCGGTGCATCCGCGCGCATCCACGCGAAGACATCAAAATCATCGGCATAGAAACCAAACTTTGCCCGACCAGTTGGATCAATAACTGCCTGTTGTTCAGGCCAGGGGTATTTTGTGCTGGCATCAAGACTTGCGCGCGTGAGGTTGAGCCCAAAACTGCGTCCATCAGTTCCGAAAACTTTTGGCTCCAGGCGAGTCAACAAACGCAGAGTTTGTGCATTTCCTTCGAAGCCCCCAATGTCTAAACTCCAGGAGTTCAACGCCTTTTCACCGTTGTGACCAAATGGTGGGTGACCTATGTCGTGAGCCAAACTCGCAGTATCAACAACGTCCGGATCTAGTCGAAGACGGCCAGCGATTTCCCGGCCAACCTGTGCCACCTCCAGCGAGTGCGTGAGGCGGTTTCTGGCAAAATCTAATCCTGCCGTAGGACTGAGGACCTGGGTCTTAGCAGAGAGTCTGCGCAGTGCGCTGGAGTGAAGCAAACGGGCACGATCTCGGGCAAAATCAGAGCGACGAGAGGAGTGGGTTTCCTTCAACATTCGTTCAGCATCAAACTCTGAATAACCGGCCGTCACGGTTGGTATGGTTGCCGTTTCAACGTGGTGGTCTGACATTAGCCACCACTCGCATCGATTTCAGCATGGGCAACAACAGCTTTTTCCGCGTCGCTAAGCTCCTGAGATTCCAGCCATCTATCTGGCAAAGAAGGTCGCTTCGGAGTCCCTTGACGACCGCGCTGACCTTCAGCATCCGCTCCCGGATAGGGCGTAGACCAATCAAGCTGGCCGAGCAGATCATCGAGGTGTTGCAAGCTGGTGACTTGAGCCAGTTGAGAACGAACATCTCCCCCAACCGGGTACCCTTTGAAATACCAGGCCATGTGTTTGCGGATGTCACGGCAGGCATGCTCTTCTGAATCAAAGAACTCAATTAAGAGCTCAAGGTGACGGCGCAAAGTGGTTGCAACATATCCCAGTGTGGGTTCAATTCTGTTGCCAGGTTTTTGGAGTCCCGCACGCTCGCGGAACGCAGCGTCTAATTCGGCGAAAAGCCAGGGACGCCCCAGGCAGCCACGCCCAACAACGACTCCGTCACAGCCGGTTTCATCCATCATTCGAAGAGCATCTTCGGCAGACCAAATGTCTCCGTTACCTAGAACAGGAATACTTGTCACGGCTTGCTTGAGTTCACCGATTGCATTCCAGTCAGCATGCCCCGAATAAAACTCGGAGGCTGTTCTCCCGTGCAAAGCAATAGCGGCAACCCCTGCCCCCTCTGCTGCTTTACCAGCTTCAATAAACGTGAGGTGGTCAGCATCGATGCCTTTTCGTATCTTGATGGTCAGTGGAATATCACCAGCAGCCTTAACTGCTTCTTCGACAATCTCCCGGAACAAGTCTTTTTTCCAAGGCAATGCCGAACCACCACCCTTACGAGTGACTTTTGGGACAGGACAACCAAAATTGAGATCAATGTGGTCTGCACGGTCTTCAGCCACAAGCATGGTGACAGCTTCACGGACCGTTTTTGGCGCCACTCCATATAGCTGGATGGAACGGATTTCTTCACTGGGGTGTGTTTGGATCAAGTGCATCGATCCAGGCGTACGCTCTACCAGAGCCCGCGAAGTGATCATCTCGGAGACAAAAATTCCTGAACCTTGCTCACGACACAGCCGACGGTAGGCCATGTTGGTAATGCCAGCCATAGGTGCGAGCACGACAGGAACTTCGGCCTGAATGGGCCCAATGTTCAAATTGCCCGCCCGGGCACCTGTCTTCACACTCGTCATCGTCATTTCTCCTGTGAAACAAGTATCCCATGTTGCACACCGGGACTGTAGCTCAAATGAAAGACTTAGGCCCTGTTTTCTGAAGCTTCATTCAGTGCAGCAGCGAATGTTGCCGCATCCTGCGCACCAGAGATTCCATATTTGCCATCAATGACATAAAACGGCACACCATTGATGCCATATTCCCGAGCTTGCGCCATGTCTGCCTTCACTGAAGAGAGATACTCTTCAGCATCCAAACTACGCAACACATCCTGCTCGTCTAAACCAATCTCGCCAGCTAGCTTTGCTAAATTTTCGCTCTTGCCTACATGCTCACCATCGATGAAATAAGCCTTGAGGAGGCGTTCTTTCATCTCATGTTGTTTGCCGTGTGCTTTGGCGTAATGCAACACCTCGTGAGCTTTGATGGTGTTGGTTTGGTGAACAGCGTCATAGTTGTAGTGAAGACCCACACTTTCGGCTATTCCAGTAACTCGCTCAAGCATGTGGTGTACTTGCTCAACGGGAATGCCTTTGCGCTCACTCAGATACTGAACTGGATCTCCCTCATAATCCACCGGTGTATCTGGTGCTAACTCGAAGGAGTGGTACTCCACCTCGACAGGCTTTCCATAGAGCTTGGCACCTGCTTCAAACTTTCGTTTTCCGATGTAACACCAGGGGCACTGTACATCAGACCAAATATCAACCTTGATGGGTTCGGTCATGAATAATCCTTTGCAACGAGCTCAATAATTGTTTGTGCGGCAGTTGCTGGTTGAGGGCGCACGGCGTGAACCAAGGCAGCTATCTGCTCAGTGCGTTCGGGCAGGGTTCCAGCTTGTGCCTCAGAAATGGCCTGTTCAACCTGTTCCATGGTGTGGACTTTCACAGTGGTAGCTTCAGCAATCTTGCCCAAAGGTGAAAACTCCCAGTGATCGGGTTTCTCCCAGAAAATTGCTGGTTTTCCCGTCACTAATGGATATTCCCCAATGAATGACACACCGTCAGTGACCATAGCATCCGAGGCAAGCAGAATGCTTGTAATCGGTGCACCTAAATCAGTAAACGTGTTGGGCAAAGCGTCCCACTTCGAGCGCCACTGATCCAACTCATCCTGAGTCATGATGTCGCGGTCTGTGAGCGTTCCAAAGAGGAATGGGTGCGGCCGGAAAACGATATCCATTTCAGGATGTGTTCTGGCAAACGCAAGCATAGGTTCGCATTCGTCACTGAAGTGACCGAAGTTCAGCCATCCTTGGTCATAACTATGGTGGGGAGCCCACAGGAGCCTAAAGGGCTGCTGAGTTGGTTGTAGCTCACGATGAATTGGCCACACAGGCTCAACCGTGTCCTTCGCAGCGAGCAGAGCATCAATCTTGGGAGTTCCCGTCAGGAAGGCATTCTGGCGGCCTTCTCTATCAAAAGCAGCTTTGGTGTCTTTATCTTGAAGGAAGACCATGTGTGAGAGTTGATGCGTGGGCTGAATGTACTGATGAGGAGCGACACCCTCCTGACCAGGCTCTTGCACTAACGAGGTGGAGAAGTAAGGAACGTAACAGACCTTCGTAAACTCAACAAGGTGTTCAATCTGGTAGTACTTCTTGTAATTGCGTTGCCAGGGGTAGTTCAAGAACACATAGTCAGGAGCTAGCTCTTTGAGCCTGGCAAGTCCGTCCTTGCTTTTCTTGAATTTGAAACGTTCGTGAGAAATACCTTGAGCATCAAGGTAGGCACTCATTTTCTTCTCATCGCGAAACTTGTCGTAACCGGTGAGTTTCCGAGGAATTGTCACCACAATGGGTTCAAAACGTGGGTCGGCTAACATTCCTCGATACACAGCATCGAGAGCATCCCAGGCTTCAAAATAGAAGACGAAAAAAACCACGCGTATCGGTCGGCTCATGCCTCGACTTTATGCGCTGAATACTGAGAATGTGCCCTATTTCGCGCTGGGCTTATCTACTGCTCCACCGAAGCGTCGATCTCGACCGATGTATTGCTCAATGGCATCCCACAAATCCGTTCGAGAGAAGGCTGGCCACAGTTGGTTGAGAAACACCATCTCGGCGTATGCAGACTGCCACAGTAGGAAGTTGGAGGTGCGCTGTTCCCCACTAGATCGCACAAAAAGGTCCACATCTGGCATATCGGGTATGTAGAGATTTTTCGCAATGAACTTCTCTGTCACCTTGGAAGGATTGATTTTTCCAGAGGCTACATCTGCCGAAATTTTACGAACTGCATCAGCGATTTCGGTGCGGCCACCATAATTCACGCACATGGTCAAAGTGAGGGTTTTGTTTTTCTTGGTCAGTTCTTCAGCAAACTGAAGTTCCTCTATGACGGAAGGCCACAACTTGGGTTTACGCCCAGCCCAACGCACCCGGACATCCCACTCATTGAGTTGATCTCGACGACGGTGCAGAACATCACGGTTAAAGCCCATCAGAAAGCGAACTTCTTCCGGTGATCTCTTCCAGTTTTCTGTACTGAATGCATACACGCTCAGATGCTTCACCCCTGCTTGAATAGCCCCGGCAACAACATCAAGAAGTGCTGCTTCTCCTGCCTTGTGCCCCTCAACACGAGTCAGACCTTGCTGATTTGCCCAACGGCCATTACCGTCCATCACGATGGCAACGTGATGCGGGACAGAGCCTGCCGGGAACGAGGGCGGATAGATTCCAGTCCAGTCCACAGGCCTGTACTCGACTGCGTCTTTGTGCGTGTAGGGCTTACTCATCGTGCTACATGCTCCAAAGATCGAAGCGTCCGTTCCAAGTGCCACTGGGTATAGGCAGAAACAAGGGCGCTGGCATTACTCCAGTATTCAACAGGTACTGCCTCTGCGACATCCCACTCGCCACGAACCAGAGCATCGAGGAGAAGAACTACCTGCGGCACGATGTGTGCAGACCCGGGAGGTGCACACTGCGTGCAAACCATTCCACCGAGTTGAACGATGAAGCTTTCATGAGGGCCTTCAGCACCACATTTGGCACAGCCATCAAAACTAGGAGCCCAACCAGCCATGCTCAATGCACGAAGCAAATATGAATCAAGAGTTAATTCAGTGGGGTGTTCCTGACGAGACAAGGAACGCAAAGCCCCAATCAGCAAGAGATATTGCTGTGAGGAGCTTTCAAGCTCAGTAACTTTGTCCGCTGTTTCGACCATGACATTGGCCGCCGTGAAGCGAGCATAGTCATCCACGATGTCTGCTCCGTAGGAGGCAATAGTTTCTGCTTGCTGAATCGTGTCCAGGCTTCGACCTTGATAAAACTGGATATCCGCGACCATAAATGGCTCCAAGCGGGCTCCAAATTTGGAGGAAGTTCTCCGAACGCCTTTAGCCACTGCACGAACTTTGCCACGCGTTTTTGTCAGCAGCGTCACTATTCGATCAGCTTCACCGAGTTTGTGCGTGCGCAACACCACGCCCTCGTCGCGGTATAGCGGCATTAGAGATCCCGCGGAGTTTCGATGGGGCCAGTCAAATCAGTAGGGCGCACCAGTTTCGGGTTGCGCAATGACTTCAACATGCGCTGTTCAGGCAAGGACCAGCCAAAACGCACTGCGAGCAATCTCAGAATTGTTGTCACAGCGACGCTGAGTGGAACACTCACTTCCAAACCAATGTTTGCTTCGTTACACAACAGCAAAGCAATCGATCCCGCCGCTGCAGCAATGGCATAGAGCGATCCCACATGCATGACAGAAATAGGCATATTGAGAAGTAAATCTCGGATAAAACCACCGCCGACAGCGGTAATGACGCCCACAAAAAGGGCTGGAACGAAAGGCAACCCTGACACGAGCGCAGCAGTCGTGCCCAACGCGCCAAACAAACCAAGTGCCAAGGCATCCAACGCCGTAATGAGCCAGTCGACTCTGCGGATCAGGCGTGCAAGCAACATTCCCAACAACGCTGCAACGACAGCAACGATGATGTACCAGTTCTCAGTGAGAGCGATAGGCAAACGATTGAGCAGGATATCTCGAAGGAATCCACCACCTAGACCAGTAGCGATACCGATAACGGCGATACCAAAGAGATCGAGCCTACGGTCGCGAAAACCAGAAGCATAGATCGCACCCTGAAGGCTACCAACGCCAATAGCGAGCGCATTTACCCATCCGGGCACATCTAGAGGCTCAGCAATCAACACAACTACAGGCTACGCCCAAGACACCTCAGCACTACAACTACTTCCCGAACGTTGGAGAAAAAGACTGTAACTTAGGTGAACTCTTCAACAAATGAAAGACGGAGGCACTTAGCCAACTTGATTAACAGTCAGGATGGTTGCTGGGATGTTGGGAACGTTGTACGCGCTGTTCAAGCTTGTCCCACCGTCAATGACGACTCCAGTGCCGCTAGAGACAATCATGATGGCGAAGTAATCACCTGGTACGGCGTTGACAAAATAATTTAAGACCGCGACATTTTTCTCAGAGTCAGCTGCAGTTCCAAGAATGTAATCCGTTGAGGATTCGCTCATCCACTGTGCTTGTGAAATCCCATTCTTAGATAGCCAAATAGTGACGTTTCTGCGGCCATTACTGTTGTTTTTTAATTGCGAGGAAAACATGATGTTGTATTTTCCTGCGTTGGCAAAAGTTACCTTGTAACCATCAACAACACTGACTCCCTGCGCAAAATCAGTTGTTGAGAGTTCAATTGGTGCAACAACTCCCTGTGTCAAGTTTTGATCTGGAAAATGGTAGAAGCTTCCATAAGCTCCGAATCCACCTGCTGGACCCTGAATACCTTGGATTCCCTGGATTCCTTGAATACCCTGTGGTCCGGTTGCCCCAGTGGGGCCGGGCGAACCTGACGGACCAATCGGTCCGGCAGGCCCTTGTGGACCTGCATCTCCAGCAGTACACACCCCAGGAATTCCTTGCTGGCCGGTTGCCCCGACTAGGGAATCAAGGAAGTCTTGTGTAGTTCCCGTGTTCCCAAGGGATAACCACAATTGATAGGCGCTCAGGCCATTAAGACCGTTAAGTCCATCAGCGCCGGCAATGGAATTTAAAAAATCTTCTGGAGTTCCGGAGTTCCCACCATCCAGCCACAATTGATACGCGCTTGCACCGGGTGCACCGGGTGCACCCGGTGCACCCGGTTCGCCATTAACACCGTCTGCACCGATGTAGCCATCTTCGCCTTTTTCTCCAACAAGTGCGTCAAAAAAGTCTTGCAGCGATCCTGTGTTCCCCTGGGTAATCCACAGTTCGTATGCACTAAGTCCTGTGGTGACAGCGCGTTCGCAGGAGTCAGCAGAAGTGGGAATCACATCTGGTGTTTGGTTGCTGCACGAAGAAAGCAACACAGCAGAAACCAGTGCACTCGTAATGAGTGATAACTGAGTTCTTTTCTTTTTCATCAAACCCCCTGAACATTCGTCACAATACTCCTCATGGCGCAATAGTTCAGCTGAATTCGAGTTAGGCAAGCTCCACAAGGTCTGCGTATTCCTTGTTCCAGTGATCTTCAATTCCATCTGGAAGGATCAGGACTCTCTCAGGATTCAACGCCTCTACAGCACCTGGGTCGTGAGAGACCAAGACCACGGATCCTTTATAGGTCGCTAGTGCGCCCAATATCTCTTCACGAGAGACTGGGTCGAGGTTGTTGGTTGGCTCATCAAGTAACAAGACGTTTGCGCTCGAGACAACAAGCATGGCCAATGCCAAGCGTGTCTTTTCACCACCGGAGAGAACACCGGCTGGTTTGAGAACATCATCACCAGTGAATAGGAAAGAACCCAGAACTTTGCGGCATTCGGTTTCAGTCATGTGAGAAGCGGCAGAAACCATGTTTTGCAGGACTGAATCTTGAACTCGGAGAGTTTCATGCTCCTGGGCGTAGTAACCGACCTTGAGTCCATGGCCTTCAATCACGTGCCCGGTGTCTGGCTTATCCACCCCTGCCAGAATGCGCAGCAGCGTAGTTTTACCTGCACCATTGAAACCCAGGATTACCACTCGTGATCCACGGTCTATAGCTAGATCTACTGCCGTGAAGATTTCCAAGGACCCATACGATCTCGAAAGGTCTTCCGCCATAAGCGGGGTCTTTCCACAAGGAGCTGGATCAGGGAATCGCAATTTCGCAACCTTGTCGCTTTGACGCACTTCGTCCAAGCCAGCAAGCAGGGTTTCAGCTCGACGTGCCATCTGCTTTGCCGCTACCGCTCCCGAGGCTCGCGCACCCATCTTTGCTGCTTGTGCCTGCAGTGTAGAAGCTTTTTGTTCTGCATTGGCACGCTCTCGCTTACGGCGTTGCTCATCTTGTTCGCGCTGCTTCTGGTAGTTCTTCCAGTTCATGTTGTAGATATCAATGACTTGGCGATTAGCATCAAGATAGAAGACTCGGTTGACCGTTTCGCCCACCAGCTCCACATCGTGGCTGATGATGATTAGTCCCCCCTGATATCCCTTGAGAAATTCGCGAAGCCAGACGACTGAATCTGCATCCAAGTGGTTGGTCGGTTCATCCAAGAGCATCGTGTCTGCCCCTGAAAACAAAATTCGTGCGAGTTCGATTCGTCTACGTTGACCACCCGACAGAGTCTTGAGAGGTTGATCGAGGATGCGGTCAGGCAATTGCAGGTTGGATGCAATCGACGCAGCCTCTGCCTCAGCCGCATAGCCTCCCAAGGCATCGAAACGGTCAGCTAATTCGCCGTATTTGCGCATTGCTTCCGCGGCAACTTTTTCACTAGAGTCACCCATCAGGAGACTGTTCTCAGCCATACCCTGAACTAACGAGCCCAGGCCGCGCGCATTAAGAATGCGGGTTCGAGCTAGCTCTTCAGGATCGCCGGAGCGGGGGTCTTGAGGGAGATAACCAATCTCACCTGAAATCTCTATGGTTCCCTCAGCTGGCTGCAAGTCGCCTGCGAGTGTTTTCGTCAAAGTGGTTTTACCAGCACCGTTACGGCCGACCAAGCCAATCTTGTCACCGTGTGAGACGCGGAAAGAAACTTCCGACATGAGCACTCGGGCGCCTACGCGCAGCTCAAGGTCTTGGACATTGAGCACAGGCTTTTCCCGATTCTTTGTTACTTCTATCTAAGCCAAGTGGCTTCTACTCCCCTAGTATATTTCTATGTCGAACATCACTCTTGCTGCCTCACGCCCAGTTCTCGCTGACCGCCTTGGTGCGCGCAGCATCGCAACCGACATCGCTTTCATTGCTGCAGGTGCCGCACTGACTGCTGGTGCCGCTCAGATTGTTATCCCGATGTGGCCTGTTCCTATCACCGGACAGACTTTTGCTGTGCTGTTCGTCGGCGCAACCCTCGGCTCATTACGCGGCGCACTTTCCATGCTTCTCTACATCGGCCTTGGTGTTGCAGGTCTCCCTGTCTTCGCGGAGGGTGGCGCAGGCCTGGCTAAGGTACTTGGCCCCACCGGCGGATACATGATTGGCTTTGTTCTTGCTGCCGCCCTTGTTGGTTGGTTGGCACAGCGCGAATGGGACCGAAAAGTTCTTGGCACCATCGGCGCGTTCCTAGCTGGAACCGTTGTGATTTACGCGGTTGGTCTGCCCTGGCTTTCTGTTGCCCTCGGTCAGCTGGGATACCCCAACGACCTTTCCGCAACCTTGCAGGCAGGTCTTTACCCCTTCATTCCTGGAGACATCCTCAAAGCACTGATCGCAGGTGGACTTCTGCCATTCGCTTGGAAGCTCGTCAACCGCGCCAAGTAATCGAATTACAAAACGAAGGCCCCCGACATTATCGGGGGCCTTCGCTTTTCAATACAGGTGAAATGTCGCAGGGGTGCGACGAACACATCAACCTGTAAGTCTGTGCGCGAGTACGCCACATGATTACAGCAGAGAATCTAATGCTTGCGCAAGGTCTTCAATAAGATCATCGATGTCTTCGATTCCCACACTGATGCGAACCAGGTTTGATGGAACCTCAAGTGCAGTTCCTTCAACGGAATGATGTGTCATTAACCCAGGGTGTTCAATCAGTGATTCCACTCCTCCGAGAGAGGGAGCAAGAGTAAAGAGCTTGGTGCGAGTAAGCAGTGTTGTGGCAGCTGCTTCTCCCCCAACAAGCTGTATGGACATCATGCCGCCGAATGCAGACATTTGCCGAGATGCAATTTCGTGACCTGGGTGAGAACTCAAACCCGGATAGAGAATGTGTTCTACAGCTGCATGACCTTCAAAACGTTGAGCCAAGGCGAGAGCGTTCTCTGAGTGGCGCTCCATGCGGATACCGAGGGTTTTGATACCGCGCATGGTCAGATAGGCATCAAAAGGTGAGGAGATAGCACCCATCCAGTTTTGAATCTGGGCTACCTTCTCAGCAAGTTCTGCATCCTTGAGAACGATGGCACCGCCGACAACATCGCTGTGACCGCCGAGGTACTTTGTTGTGGAGTGCAATACGACATCTGCGCCTAGTTCAAATGGGCGCTGCAGAGCTGGGGTGGCAAAAGTGTTGTCGACAAGTACAAGTGCACCATGACGATGTGAAATCGCAGCAACTGCCTCGATATCAACAACACTCATCAGTGGGTTGGTGGGGGTCTCGATACGAACAACCTGGGGTTTCGTGGACGCAATGAGGTCTTCTACCTGGGTAAGGTCAGCAAAATCAATGGTTGAGTGACCAATGCCGAGAGGTCCATACACTTGCGCTATCGCGCGATACGAACCACCGTAGGCATCATTACCTAGAACAATGTGATCACCAGGCTTGAGAACTGATCTGAAGAAGGCATCTTCTGCCGCCATGCCGCTGGCAAAAGAATAGGCAAGCAATCCACCTTCCAGCGAGGCTAGATTTTGTTGTAGCGCTGTGCGCGTGGGGTTATCACATCGTGAATACTCGAAACCGTTGAGTGGAGTTCCAGGAACGTCCTGTTCGAAGGTTGAAGACAGATAAATCGGAGGAACAACTGCCCCTGTGGTGGGGTCGGGAGTTTGACCTGCGTGAATCGATCTGGTGTTAAAACCCTGTGCCATGTTCTTTAGGCTACGCCGGCTTGATTACTTGTGGAAAATTTCTTCCCAGAAATGTTACGACGCAACAAGGCGGGCAAATCTAGATTGAGAAACCCAATGCGCGCATCATGTCGCGGCCATCATCAGTAATCTTCTCTGGACCCCATGGTGGCATCCACACCCAGTTGATGCGGAAAGCTTCAACAACACCATCTAGTGCTTCAGCCGTTTGCTCTTCAATGACATCAGTCAGAGGGCATCCAGCACTGGTGAGAGTCATGTGGATAATCAGTGCATCGTTTTCGTCATCCCACTTGAGGTCATAAATCAAGCCCAGGTCAACGATGTTGATGCCCAGTTCAGGGTCCATTACCTCTTTGAGCGCATCAATGCATTGGTTATAGCGCTCGTCGGAGAGTTCAGAGGACATTGTTACGCAATCTCGAGGTAGCGGTCGTAGCCCTCGTTCTCGAGGCGTTCTGCCAGTTCGGGGCCACCTTCTTCGGCAACTTTACCGTTGACAAATACGTGGACAAACTGTGGCTTGATGTAGCGGAGAATGCGGGTGTAGTGCGTGATGAGCAGAACACCAAGGTTATTGTTTTCCTTGGCACGGTTCACGCCTTCAGAAACAATCTTCAAAGCGTCAACGTCAAGACCGGAGTCTGTTTCGTCCAGTACAGCAAACTTTGGCTTGAGAAGTTCAAGCTGAAGAATTTCGTGGCGCTTCTTTTCTCCGCCAGAGAATCCTTCATTGACGTTGCGCTCAGAGAAACTGGCATCCATACGAAGGTTTGCCATTGCTTCACGCACATCCTTTATCCAGGTGCGCAGAGCAGGTGTTTCACCGTCAATGGCGGTTTTTGCCGTACGAAGGAAGTTGGTGACGGTGACGCCTGGAATCTCGACGGGGTACTGCATAGCCAGGAAGAGACCTGCCTTGGCACGCTCGTCAACACTCATCTCAAGAACATCTTCACCGTCGAGGGTGATGGACCCACTATCCACGGTGTACTTAGGGTGGCCAGCAATTGTGTAGGCAAGAGTGGATTTACCCGAACCGTTAGGACCCATGATGGCGTGGGTTTCACCGGAATTGATCTCTAAGTTGACGCCACGCAGAATCTGCTTGGTGCCCTGTTCGGTCTCCACGCTGACGTGCAGGTCGGTGATCTTCAGAGTTGACATGACTTAGATCTCTTTCGTAACGGTGGGGTCAATAAATACTTCGCCGTCAATTACTTCAACGACAAAAACTGGGACAGGTTCGTAAGCGGGCAACGTCAGTGGCTTGCCAGTGGTGAGCTCAAATTTGGAACCGTGAGCCCAACATTCCAGAGTGTTGTCCTCAACGAAACCTTCAGCCAAGGAAATATCTCCGTGTGTGCAGGTATCACCGATGGCATGAATATCTCCAGCGGAGTCCAAGACGAGTGCAATAGGAATTCCCCCCACAACAACGCGCTTTGCCTGATCTTGAACAAGCTCAGACACGGCACAAACTTTTTCAGCAGCCATCGCTAAACACCAGCCTCCAGCTTGTTGTTGAGGTATTCCTCAATACGTTCTTCCAATGCAGGGACCTCAAGCTGTTGAACAATCTCGTTCAAGAATCCACGGACTACCAGGCGGCGTGCATCTGCTTCGCTGATCCCACGAGATTGGAGGTAGAACAGCTGTTCGTCGTCGAAACGTCCTGTAGCGGAAGCGTGACCAGCGCCAGCAATATCCCCGGTTTCAATTTCGAGGTTAGGGATCGAATCCGCACGGGTTCCTTCAGTGAGAACCAAGTTGCGGTTTTGCTCGTATGAGTCAGTTCCTAAAGCCCTGTTACCAATCAGGACGTCACCAATCCACACGGTGCGAGCACCCTTCCCTTGCAGCGCTCCCTTGTAGTTGACACGGCTCTTGGACTGAGGCGCATCATGGTTGACATAAACCTGCTGCTCAATGTGCTGTCCAGCATCAGCGAAGTAGACACCGTTGAGGACAACGGAAGAGCCAGCATCCGCCAAAATGGCGGAGGGATTGACTCGAATGACATCACCGCTCAGGGAGACAAGTGTGTGCTTGAGCTCAGCATCTTTGCCGATAGAA